>JBBRBX010000154.1:0-10102 GCA_038205395.1 Caldilineales bacterium | reverse complement strand
ATGTGGTGGATTGGTCCGGGCAAAAAACCCGATCCCGGCATGTCTGTCAACGGTGTGCTGGCTGGGTTGGTTGCCATTACCGCACCCTGTGCGTTTGTGGATACCTGGGCTGCCGTTGTGATTGGGTTTGTGGCCGGGCTTTTGGTCTGCTGGGCAACCTTCGCCCTGGAGAAAATGAAAATTGACGATCCGGTCGGCGCTGCGCCCGTCCATCTGGTAAACGGCGCCTGGGGTGTGCTTGCTGTCGGTATCTTTGCCAATGGTAATCCCGCCACTGCTGCCTGGAATGGTGTGCCGAGTGCCGTCACTGGTCTTCTCTACGGCAGCACGACACAAATTCTTGCCCAATTGGCAGAAGCTGTCTCAATTGGTGTGGTCGTTTTTGTGCTTGGGTATATCTTCTTCAAGGTGCTGGCTGCGGCCAAAGTGCTGCGCTCTGCTCCAGCCGACGAACTGGCCGGCCTTGATCTGCCCGAGATGGGGGCGCCTGGTTACACCAATGATGACGTAGTGATGCATGGCGGTCTGTCCGGCAGCCGTATCCGTGGCGCCACCAGCGCCCCACGCCCCACGTCGCCCGCTGCTTCGGCAGTGCGCTGACGCAGATGAGGGTTCGTTATCAAATTTACTGGGTAAGTGTCAGAGAGGGTTGGAGCGATGACCAAAAAAATTGAAGCCATCATCCGTGAAGAGGCGTTGCAAGACGTCAAAGATGCACTGCGCGAAGCGGGCATCCTCGGCTTGAATGTGCATGAGGTGCACGGCCACGGCCGGCAAGGTGGAATTGAATTGTCCTGGCGCGGCACCTCCTACCAGATGGACCTGCTACCCAAAATGCAGGTCAATATTGTCTTGAGCGACCACAATTTGGAAACTGCTATCGAGACGATAATCAATGTGACACGCACCGGCAACGAAGGCGACGGCATTATTTTCGTCTACCCGGTCGATGATGTTATCCGGATTCGCACCGGCGAGCGGGGCAGCGATGCGCTGCAGTATGCGGGCGACATTGACGATAAGGCTTTGGTGCGCAGCCGCTGAGAAGGCTGTTGGGTATCAAAAAGTCCTTGGACAGCTGTCCAAGGACTTTTTGATTGGAGGGGTTTGCGCGTCTTTGGCTTTGATTGTCTACACAGTGCCTTTTGTGATACGCTTGCGCCTACGATACTACTACTCTACACCTAAGCGAAGGGCAGCATGGACAGAACGCCGCCGCGGGCGAACAGCGACGAAATTGAGCTTTACGTCCGCACCTATTATTCCCTACTGCGCAGCAGCGCACCCATTCGCATCCGCAGCCTGGAAGAAACACACATCGCCATGCAGTCGAATCTGCATCATCTGGCTGCGGCTTCTGACTTAGATATCTCTGCCCTCGTCTATTCAGTCTTGCGCCTGCCGGAGCAGATCGTTGATGCCCATCTAATGGTGATGGGGCAGATGGAGGACGTTTTTGCGCGCGAAGGATACCTGATCGGTGAATGGAAGCCGGTGCGGGCGCGCGCACGACGGCGCAAGTACTACTTTGATGCGCAGACAGGCACAATGGCCGCATTCGTGGCCAGTGTCAGCGACATTGATGATCTGATTCCCTGCATGACCGCTTTTCAAATTGAATGGAACAAATTGCACCAGCGCTTAAATAACGGTCAACTCCACGACCGTTTGCTGCAAATCAGCGACTTTGAGCCGGCGCATAACCTTGATTTGCTGGAAGCGGTTGCCGGGGTATTCGGCTTGTCAGCGGAAGACCTGGCTAAGTTAGGACAGATGTGGCCGGGAAAACATCTGCTGGCCAATGTGCAGAAGGCTGCGCGCAGCCGCATGGATATGCGCATCATGGTGCTTGGCTCCGGATTGGGCGATTATCGCCGCAGTGTACAATACTGGTGGGGCAAAGTTGAGCAGGCTGTTGGCGATGTCAAACTATGGGAACGGCCCATCTACTTTGTCAGCAGCAATGTGCACAGTATTATCAATTTGATTACCGGCGCTTCCGCAGAACTGCAGCAAGACATTATTGACTTTGTCGAGCAGGAAAACCCCGAAGAACTGCTGACTGAGTATCAGGCGCTGCCGGCCGGCGAAAATGGCCATCTGCACAACTTCCTTTACTATGCCTCACGCCTTCACCTGTTGGGTGCGCATAACCGCCTGGAGTTGGAGAAATTGGTGGGAACGCGCGAGCGCGAGGCGGGGGTAACACGAGTCAGCGACCCCCACTGTCTGGATGTTGAAGCCCAGATCATCGAGATTAATCGTCTCGATCCAGAGCGCATCGATCCACGGTTGCGTACGTTGAGCGATGAAGAATGGGAACTGCTGCGCCAAAGCAATGCCATTTTGCTTAATATTGACTATCCGTTGGGAATGGCCGCCTACCACGTCTTTAGCCAGATCAGTACGGCCGTAGGCCGGCTGATGGGCGTCTATATTCTAGGCAAGGCCGCCACCCTCAACGGTCGGGTAGGCGATGTCATGATTCCCAACGTTGTATACGACGAACACTCCAAAAACACCTTCTTGTTTCGCAACTGCTTTACGGCGCAGGATGTGAGCGGGCTGCTGAATTTCGGCACCGTATTTGACAACCAGAAGGCTGTCACTGTGCGCGGCACAATCCTGCAGAACCGTGAATTTATGCACGTATTCTATGAAGAAGGTTATACGGATATCGAGATGGAAGCCGGCCCCTATCTCAGCGGCATCTATGAGGATGTCTATCCGCAGCGCTATCCGGTCAATGAGATCGTGAATCTCTTTATTAACGTCCCCTATGATATCGGCGTGATCCATTACGCCAGTGATACACCTATCAGCCGCCGGCAAACGTTGCTGAGCAAAAGCCTCAGTTATTTTGGGGTGGACGCCACCTACGCCACCTCAATTGCCGTTTTGCGCCGCATTATGGCGCAAGAAACGGCGCGCATGGCAAAATTGGTGCGCGGCGCCAGCCCCTTATCTTTGCCGGGAGAATAATGAAGCCTGCAGTGCAGTTTGCTGATGCTTATCAACGCAGCGACGCAACGCCCGAACGGTTGGCATTTGAAATCGCGCGCATGGCCTATCCAGCGCTTGACATTGCCAAGCAACTGGAGAAGTTGGATGTGCTGGCGGACTTTGTGCAGCATGAACTTCCGGATGAAGAGCGCAGCACACTGCCCGCTGAAGACTTCTTGCGCGTGTTTACACAAAGTCTGGATTTTCACGGCAGCCGCGAAGCGTACCAGGATCCGCGCAACAGCTTGTTGCCCGATGTGCTTGAGCGGCGCATAGGGCTGCCCATCATGCTCTGTCTGGTGTGTATGGCCATCGGCCGCCGCCTGGGTGTGCAAATTGTGGGTCTGGGGATGCCCAGTCATTTTCTCGCCCTCTACCGCGGCAGCGCCGGCGATAGGGTGCTTGATCCCTTTTTGGGACTCACCTTGGCTCCTGATGAAGTGGAACGCCATCTGGCCCGTCTGCTGGGGCGGCCGGTGCAGTTGGCGCCGGAGGTGTGGCGCCCCGTTTCACCGCAGGCAATGGCGCTGCGCATCCTACACAATTTGCGCAACGCCTATTTGACAGCCAAAGATTTGCCGATGGTGGAGCATGTACTCGATTATCTGATTGTCGCCCACCCTGCTGAGGCGCAGTACTGGCGCGAGCGCGGCTTGCTTTACTATCGCCAACAGCGCTGGCTAGAAGCGCACTACGACCTGCGCCGCTACTTGATGCGCATGGGGTTGCTGCCTCCCTCGCTGCCCTCCGGCGCACCGGGCCAGCCGGCCCCCACTCCGGCAGCGGCCACACAGGGAGATCAGCGTGTGTTGGAATTTTATCGGGAAGCGAGTAGTATGTTGGCGCGCATCAACTGAGCGCACGATTTCAATTCCCCTGTTCGTCGTGGCGAAACTGATCTCGCTGCTGTGAATCATGCGATCGATCTGGTCAAGAATGGCTTTGTGCTGGGCATGTTTCCAGAGGGCACGCGCAGCCGGGCGGGCAAACTGCAGCGCGGCCGTTCAGGAGCGGCGCATGTTGCCATCCAGGCCCAAGCACCGGTGGTGCCGGCGTTTGTGAAGAACGCCGAGCCGATATTTCGATGCAGCAATTATTTGAGCACCAAACCACGCGTTGAAGTGATCGTGCGCTTTGGTCCGCCCTTGCCGCCGCCTTGTAACCCGAAAGAGGTGCGCGGATTGCGCCAATATACGCGGCAGATCATGCAGGCTATCGCTGATCTGGCAGGTGAGACAGACGGGACAGAAGAGCAGATAGCGAACCTGCAAGACAGTGAATTTGTGCGTGTTGATATGCCGGATTGAGGTGTGGATGCGATTTCCAATAGAGGCAACTTGGCTCTGGAAAGTGCTGTATGTCGTAGCAATTATCATCAAACCGTTCTTTTTGCGGCTGCAAATCGAAGGTGACGAGCACATTCCGCTTTCCGGCGGCTGTGTCCTTGCCTGTAACCACACGCTAGGCCCTGACTATGTTATTCTCGGCTATGCCTCATCGCGCCAGATATTCTACATGGCCAAGGCTGAAATTTTCGATTTTCATCCGCTAATCGCATCCCTAGTCAGCGGTGCTGGGGCCTTCCCCGTTCAGCGGGGTAAAAACGATAGCCACGCCATCGAGCAGGCCATTGCCGTCTTGCAGTCGGGCCGGCTGCTGGGCATGTTTCCGGAAGGTACGCGCAGCCGCACGGGTGCCTTACAGCGCGGCAAGCTGGGCGCAGCGCGCATTGCAATGGGTGCGCACGTGCCGATTGTACCGGTAGTTGTCATTAACAATGAGAGGGTGTTGCGTGACCTGTTCAAGCTGCAGCGGCGGCCGCTCGTTACGATTCGCTTCGGTGCATCACTGGCGCCTGTGCAGGCTGACGCAAGCAGCAAAAATCTGCAGCGACTGACCACGCAGTTGATGCTTGCCATGGCCGCTCTGCTGCCGCCCGAACTGCGCGGTTATTATGCTGACGCCGGAGAACTGCCGCCGGAAGATGCCTACGATTTACACCTTGATCCGCTTGCGTAATTAAAGTCGTTGCTCAAGCGGATCAAGGTGTAAGTATAAGGCGGCTGCACCTACAAGCCAGCCATCACCTTTTGCAGCGCCGCACGGTCTGGACGCAGTTGTGCGGTAGACAGCGACGAGAGCGGTGCATCAACCGTGTTGAGGAGATCGATGAAATTGGGTGCATCCGGCTCAATATAAAACATACCCGTCAGCAGCTTCTGATCACGGCGGGCCTCTTCCAGTGTGCGATAGGCCAGGTTTTTATCAGTCGGATCGTACTCTTCACCCAGCTTTTTGAGCACCAGCCAAGAGCCGTCGTGCAGCTGTACTTCGGTCTCGTCATCATATTCATCGACGGTGATTTCTTCAAAGTGGGCCACATAGTTCAACTCGTGCAGTTGAATCTCGTTTTCTTTACCCCAAGTATAGCTCTTGGTCGAATCATCATGGTTGTTGAACGTTACGCAAGGACTGATCACGTCCAGAACGGCCAACCCATTATGGCTGAATGCCGCCTTGAGCAGTGACTCCAACTGCTTGGCGTCGCCGGCAAAGCTGCGCGCCACAAAGGTGGCATTGGCGGCAAGCGCTTCAATGCAGATATCCAGCGGCATATAGGGATTAGTGCCAGCATATTTGAGCACCTGGCCTTTGTCGGCAGTCGCGCTGAATTGGCCTTTGGTGAGACCATAGACGCCGTTGTTTTCCACGATATAGACCATCGGCATATTGCGGCGCACAAGGTGCTTGAAGGCGCCAATGCCAATCGACGCCGTATCACCATCGCCGCTTACGCCGATGCCGGTCAGCATTTTGTTCGTCACCAGCGCACCGGTGGCAATTGTCGGCATGCGGCCATGCAGGCTGTTGAAGCCGTGGCTCATGCCCAAAAAATAGGCAGGCGTCTTGCTGCTGCAGCCGATGCCGGAAAACTTAACGACCTGTGTTTGATCCAACCCCATTTCCCAGGCAGCGTTGACGATGCGGGCGCTGATCGAGTCATGGCCACAGCCATTGCATAGGGTTGAATTGGATCCCTTGTAGGCTGTTTTTTCCAAGCCAATGGGATTGAGCTTGGGCGCTTTGGGCGCCGGTGTACGCGTAGGTGTCGCAGTCATACTCTTTTTATCCTTTGCCGGCCACCACTCCTTTGCGGTTGTGGTGGCATGGTAATCTCTAAGAGATTTGCTCGGTAAGCCAGCGGGCGGACAATGACAAGCCGTCACATTTGGCCGTCTTGACCATGCGTGTCGCATATTCAGGCAGCTCGCTGCGCAAGATCGTGTGCAGTTGGCCGTCAAAGTTGTTCTCAACCACATGAACGCGTGGATATTTGGCAATAAAGCTGCGCACGTCTTCATTGATCGGCAGCGCCCGCAGCCGCAGATAGCTGGTGGCGATGCCGGCGCCGGCCAGGCGCGCACGCGCCTCGGCGATGGCGGCGTCGTTGCTGCCCAGGCTCACAATGCCAATCTCAGCTCCCGCCACTTCATCCATAATAGGCGCCGGAACAAGATGGCGAGCCGTTTCCCACTTAAGCGCCAGCCGTTCAAGGTTGTGCTCCCACACATCCGCGCGTTCGCTGTAAATGGCATATTCGTTGTGGCCTGTACCGCGCGTGAAGTATGCTGCTTGCGGGGTAGGTGTGCCCGGCAGGGTGCGATAAGGAATACCATCGCCGTCCACATCCAGATACCGCCCCCAATTGCGGCCATTGTGCTCGTCCTTAAAGCGGGCGAGCTGCTCAGCGCTCAGCACCTTGCCGCGATCCAGCGGCTTATCTGGGTACTCAAACTCTTTTGTGATCCACATGTTCATCCCGATGTCGAGGTCGCTGAGGACGAAGACTGGCGTCTGCAGACGTTCGGCCAGATCAAAGGCCATGCCTGCCATTTCAAAGCACTCATGCGGGTCGGATGGAAACAGCACTGGGTGGTGGCTGTCGCCATGACTCAGATAGTAGGCTGCCATGATGTCGCCCTGGCTGGTGCGCGTGGGCAACCCTGTGCTCGGCCCCATGCGCTGGATGTCCCAGATGACGGCTGGAATTTCGGCGAAATAGCCGTAGCCAACAAATTCCGACATCAGGCTGAGGCCGGGGCCGCTGGTAGCCGTCATGGCGCGTGCCCCTGCCCAGCCGGCGCCCATAATCATACCCGAAGCGGCCAGTTCATCTTCGGCCTGCACGATGGCATAGGTGGCCTTGCCTGTGTCCGGATCACGCCGCAACTGAGCGGCGTAGGTGTTCATCGCTTCCACCAGGCTGGTCGAGGGGGTAATCGGGTACCACGCAGTAAAAGTGACGCCCGCAAAGAGTGCTCCCAGGGCGGCGGCTGTATTGCCGTCCACCAATACGGTGCCTTCATTAAAGCCGGACATACGCTGCACGCGGTACGGTTGATCATTGACCAGATTGGCCTTGGCCCAGTCGTAGGCGCGGGTCACCATCTTCCAGTTCAGTTCAATCGGCTTGGCCTTGCCCCCAAAGTTCCATGCCAGCGCTTCTTTGATTTCGTCCATATCGATTTCAAGCAGATAGCCTACCACCCCTACATAGACCATATTGGCGATGTACTTTTGCAGAGCGTACGGCAAATCGGCGGACTTAATCAGCTCACGCACAGGCATGGCAAAATAGCGTACATCCTTGCGATGATTGGCAATGGGCAATGTGTCGTCGTAGAGAATAATCCCGTCCGGCACCACGCTTTCCATATCTTCGGCCACCGTCGCGCCGTTCATGCAGATCATGATCTCGACACGCTCACGCCGGGCCAGAAAGCCTTCCTTGCTCAAGCGGATGTTGTACCAGGTGGGCAGCCCTTGGATGTTGCTGGGGAACAAATTGGTGCCTGTGACGGGAATGCCCATTTTATAGAGCGAACGGCTCAGCATATTGTTGCTTGTCTGGCTGCCGGAGCCATTCGCTGTCGCTACATTGATGTTGAAATCGTTGTAGATCGACTCGGTTACTGCTTGGGGCTGGGGTTCTTCGATTACCACACTCATTGGTTGTCCTCCACTGCGAGGCAGTTCATTGTTGACAAAGCACTCGTGCATATCTAGCGCAGCGCCATCTTGGCGCCGTTGGCTCCGACAGGCAGTTCCATCGATGTGCCACGGGCACTCAGGAGCTGCATATGTTCAATCAACAAGCGCTTGCCTTCGGCAAACTGGCGGGCGCTGATGGCGTCGATGATGCGTTCATGGTAGCGCCATACGGCTCGTAAATAGCCCAAATCGGCAAACGTGTTGAGTTCAACAGCTTCGTAGGCATCCCAGTACGCGCCCAGCAGGCCCACGACAAACGGATTGTTGAGACGGCGAAAGATGGTGAGGTGCAGCTCCCTATGTTCTTGAAATGGAATTTGAATGCGCGGTTCGTGCAGTTTTTCCCAGGCGGCGGCAACAAGCTCGCGCAGATGTGCCAAATCTTCCTCAGCCAGCAGCGCCACAGCTTCGTCCCAATAGGCAGTTTCCAAATGGGCGCGCAGGCTGCTGAATGCATTGAAGCTGTCGCCATCGATCGCCATGGCTAGCATGAGGCTCAGCCTTACACCCGGCAAGAAGTCGTAGGGGGTGCGGACAATGCCGCGCCGCGGGCTGGCCTCCACCAGGCCAAGCGTGCGCGCCACTTCGAACTGCTCGCGCAGCTTGCCCATACTCAGCCCCGTGGCGCGGCTGATCTCGTTGAGAGAAGGCAGCCGCTCGCCCGGTGCGTGGCCGTGGGCAAGCAGATAACGCAGAAATTCGGAATCGATCTTGGATAGAATCATTAACTGCTCTAAATAATCCGATTAATCTTATTGATGGTAAAGAGAATAGCACGCGGTGTCTTACCTGTCAATTTCAAGCAGGCAGATTCTCTCTGAATTTAATCTTAGTGGAGGCTGGTGGGCTGCAACGCGGCGAACTTATGGGGCCGCTTTTGATATTCCAGGGGCAATTGTCGTCAGGAAAACCAGTCGTTCCTGCCGGCTGTTGTGCACGCCGTGTGGCACACCGGCCGGTGCGAGGATGAGAGTATACGGAGTACAATGCTGCGTGGTCCCGCCGACGGTGAAGTCGCCGCTGCCTTCCAGAACAAGATAAAACTTGTCTTGCTGAGGATGCTCGTGGATGGGCTGTGACTGGCCGGGGGCGAGTACGTTCAGCCCTGCGAGCATGTTGAAGCCGTCAAAGAATGTATGTTTGAATGGTTTCTCCGTCTTTTCTTGGGCGTAATCCAGCGTAGAAAAAAAGTATTGCATCACCTCTCCCCCCTCTCCATATTACTGTATTCCCCGCATTAGTTACCGGAAAAATAGGTCACAGCCGCACCCGCCAGCAAAGCGGCGCCAGTGGCCAGCACGCGTTCGTCCCAATCAAAATTGGCATTGTGGTGTGGGCTGTTCAGCGGCTTGTCCGTATCCCAAGCGCCGACCAACACAAAGCAGCCGGGTGCGCGGTTCAGAAATTCCGACATATCTTCGCCCACCATCATGGGTGTAATTTGTGCGATGTTTTCTTCCCCAACTACCGCTGCCGCTACCTCGCGCATAAGGCGCACACCGCCGGCAGCGTTAATCGTGGCCGGTACACCCGTGGTAAAGCACAATTCTGCCTTGGCCCCATAGGCAGCGCAAATACCGTCAGCCACTTCCTGCATTCTTCGCACCAAAAGGTCGCGTACACCAAAATTGAGCGAGCGAATTGAGGCGTTCAGTATGGCGTGGCCGGCGATGACATTGTTTGCGGACCCGGCATGAAATGCCCCGACAGTAATGACGGCCGGCTCCGCAGGATCCATATTGCGCGAGACGATTGTCTGCCAGGCCAGCACAACCTCACTGGCGATAACGATAGGATCAATCGTCTCATGCGGCATTGCTCCGTGCCCACCGCGACCGGTAATCGTCAAATCCACCTTATCCGCCCCGGCCCAGAGGGGCCCCTCCTGGACAACCACCTGGTTCAGCGGCAGCCGGCTCCAGAGGTGCATTCCAAACGACGCCATAGGAGCAGGGTTGTCCAACACCCCATCAGCGATCATGGCCAATGCGCCTCCCAACCCCTCTTCGGCGGGCTGAAAGACCAGTTTGACGCGGCCCGGCAGTTG
>JBBRBX010000153.1:0-10122 GCA_038205395.1 Caldilineales bacterium | reverse complement strand
CACCTGCAAAGCGCAGGCCACACCGTCACGACCGTGCGCTCCGGTGCGGTTTATGACCCCGTCGACGACAACACCTACCAGCTTGCGCCGGGCGACGAAGACGGCTATCTCTCTCTCTTCGACGACCTGCGCCGCAAGGAGCGGTTTCCAAACCGTATTGTTCACCTCTGGAACGTATCCGCCGCGCCTGACGCAGTGGCTGCTGCCCAGGATGTCGCCTTTTACAGCCTTCTCCACCTCGCCCAGGCGCTTGCCCAGGCAGGCAGCGGCGCGCCCGTTCGTTTGGATGTGGTCGCCAGCGGCCTGCACGACGTGATCGGCAGCGAAGCGCTCTCCCCAATCAAAGCTCTCCTGCTCGGCCCGTGCCTGGTCATCCCGCAGGAGTATCCGCATATCACCTGCCGCAGCATTGACCTGGATGCCGCTGATCTCGGCCTTTCTCTCGACCCGTCCGACGCCACAGGCCCAACCAAACAGGCGACAGCGTTGTGGGCCGAACTGCATGCCGCTCCCGCTGCCGTGGTCGTGGCCCTGCGCGGACGGCACCGCTGGGTGCAGCGCTATATGGAACTGCCCCTGCCCCCGGCTGACCAGACCCCGGCGCTGCTGCGCCCACATGGCGTCTATCTCATCACCGGCGGCTTGGGCGGCATCGGCCTGGCGCTGGCGGAACTGCTGGCTCGCACCGTCCAGGCGCGGCTCGTGCTGACGGCGCGCACCGCCCTGCCGCAGCGCGCCGCCTGGGAGGATTGGCGCGCCGAGCATGAAGAGGACGATCCCACCAGCCGTAAGATCGCCGCCGTGCAAGCGCTGGAGGCGCTGGGGAGTGAGGTGCTTGTCGTGCAAGCCGATGTGGCGGATGAGCCGCAGATGCGCGCCGCCGTCGCTGCCGCGCATAGTGCGTTTGGAGAGATTAACGGTGTTGTCCATGCGGCAGGTGTGGCGGGCGGTGGTATTATTCCATTCAAGACACGTGCGATGGCTGATCGTGTACTCGCCCCCAAAGTGCTGGGGACGGCCATTTTAGATCAGGTGCTTGCACATGAGCCGCTCGAATTTGTCGTACTCTGTTCCTCGTTCAACGCTATGTTGGGTGGGGTAGGGCAAATTGATTACAGCGCTGGCAATGCTTATCTGGATGCGTTTGCTCATGCGAAAGCACGTCAAAGTGGCCCCACCACTATCTCGATCAATTGGGGCACGTGGCAGGAAGTGGGTATGGCGTTTGCTACAGAGGTTCCCGAGCAACTGCGGCAAGTAAAAGAAATGAATCTGCGCAATGGATTGCGCACAGCCGAAGGTCAGGCTGCCTTTGAACGGGTGCTGGCCAACCCGCTGCCGCAGTTGATTGTCTCTCCGCAGGATCTGTTTGCCCTTTTGAATTTGATCAAGCCCACCGACAAGGGTGGAGAAACAGAGGCAAGTGGCGCGTCGCTTGCCTCGTCCGGAACAGCGGCAATGCCGGAGCAGCCGTCTTCGCCCGCGCCGGCCCCCGAACTCCATGCTCGTCCGCCGCTGCCCACAGCCTACGTTGCCCCGCGCACCTCTCTAGAAGCAGAGATTGCGAGTGTCTGGCAGCAGTTGTTTGCCATCGACGCCATTGGCGTTGATGACAACTTCTTTGCATTGGGCGGCCATTCGCTGCTGGTCACGCAGTTGGTGGTCCGGCTCCAAGAACGTTTTGGCGTCGAACTCCCTATGCGCACCGTGTTTGAAGCCCACACGATTGCGGAGCTTGCCGGCCAATTGGAGACACTCTTGTGGATGGCGCAGAACCAGCAGATGCAGGGCGAAGCAAGCGACGAAGAGCGTGAGGAGGTTGAATTTTGATGGTAAATGAGCTTTTATCCACGCTGCGCGCGCTGGACGTCAAGCTTTGGGTGGAAGGCGAGCAAATTCGCGTCAGCACACCAAAAGGTGCACTGCAGCCTGAACTGCGCCAGCGGATCAAAGAGCTCAAGCCGGAGTTGATGGCGCTCTTGCGCGCTTCGCAAACCAATGGGACGCTCTCTCATGCCGAAATTCCGCTGGTTTCGCGCACACAGCCGCTCGTGCTTTCGTCTGCCCAGCAGCGTCTCTGGTTCCTGGACCAGTTGACGCCAGGCAGTTCCGCCTACAATCTTTTTTCCTCGCAGCATATTCGCACTCCCCTGGACGCGGTGATTATGCAGCGCTGCCTGACGGAGCTCGTGCGCCGCCATGAACTGCTGCGCACGAATTTTCGTCTTGAGCAGGGCCAGCCTGTGCAGGTGATTACTCCCCCGACGCCGTGGCAACTGCGTGTGCTCGATTTGCAGCCATTGGCAGCCGAGGAACGAGAGCAAAAGATTGCGCAGGCAGTTGCCGAGGAAACGTCCCGCCCCTTTGATCTGTCTGCCGATCCGCTCTTCCGCACGCTGCTGATCCAATCGGCCCCCGCTGATTATGTTTTTGTCACGGTGATGCACCACATTATTTCCGATGCTATGTCGATTAGCCTTATCAACCGTGAAGTCGCTGCGCTCTACCGGTCCTACTCGCTGGCGCAACCTTCGCCTTTGCCTGAACTGGCAGTACAGTATGCAGACTATGCCGCCTGGCAGCAGTCTTTGCTCCAAAGCAGCACCCTCAAAGCCCAACTGGCCTACTGGAAAAACCGCCTGGGCGATGATCTGCCGGCGCTGGAACTCCCGATGGACATACAGCGTCAGCCGGCTGCCAATCTCCCCGGCGGCTGGCAGTCCTGGGTGCTGTCACCCGAGCTTTCCACCCAGTTGGCCATGCTGAGCCAAAGTGGGCAAGTTACGCTTTTTATGGTCATGCTGGCGGCCTTTAAGCTGCTGCTGCACCGCCTCTCCGGCCAGGAAGATATCGTGGTCGGTACACCGATCTCCGGTCGCAACCATCCTGCTCTGGAGCCGCTCGTAGGCTTGTTTCTCAACACTATCGTCCTGCGCACCGATCTTTCCGGCGACCCCACCTTTACGGACTTGCTGCGCCGCGTCCAAGACACCACGCTCGGCGCCTACGACAACCAAGACCTACCCTTTGAACGGCTGGTAGAGGAACTGCAGCCCGATCGCAGCCTGCATCACAACCCGCTCTTTGATCTTCTGGTCAACTTTTTCAGCCAGCCTGATGCCAATCTGGAAGTGGACGCCGTCGGCTATGATCTGCGTGATTCATCATCGCAAGACCCAAAGCTGCCCATGACCTTCTACATCGATCAGTACCGCGACCGCATCGGGCTGCGTGTGCTTTATCAACAGACACTCTTTTCTGCGGCGCGCGTGCGCTGCCTGCTGGAACAGTATGAGTTCCTGCTGCAGCAGATCACTGCTGATCCATTCCAGCCTATCTCCGCCTATTCGTTGGTGACTCCCAGCGCCAGCAGCCTTCTGCCTGACCCCACGCAACTGCTCGAAGAACCGCATCACGCGCCAATCATGCAGCTTCTCCTGCGTTGGGCGCAGGAGTCTCCCGATTTGCCTGCACTGGTTCAAGACAGCGAACGTTGGAGCTACGGTATGTTGGGAGAGCGCGCCACCGTCTTGGCAAAAACCTTGCTTGCCTTGGGCTGCCAACATGGCGATGTGGTGGCGGTGACTGGGCCGCGCAGCCCCGGCTTGATCGCCGCGATGGTGGCTGTCCTGCTCAGCGGCGGCGTGCTGCTCACGCTTGATCCGGTCTTGCCGCCCAAACGCCGCCAGGTGATGCTGCGCGAAGCCAATGCCCGCTGGATTGTGGAATGCGGGGCTGCGCCGTTGGGGGCGCCGCGACCTGCAGTCGAGGCAGAGCACTCCGGCCTTCCCTTGTTGTGGGTGGACGCCAACAGCGGTCGCCCGGCCGCGCCTATGCCCGACACAGATCTCGCCGCCGTAACGCTGCCTGCGGTCAGCCCTAATGACCCTGCCTATGTTTTCTTTACCTCCGGCACCACCAACGTGCCGAAAGGTGTATTGGGCATCCATAAGGGTCTCAGCCATTTTCTCAATTGGCAGCGCACCACCTTTGCGATTGGGCCGGGTGACCGTTCTGCACAGTTTACTGGTCTTTCCTTTGATGTGGTGCTGCGCGATATTTTTCTTCCCCTCACCAGCGGCGCCGCTCTCTATCTGCCCAGCGACGCTTATCTCGTCGGCTCCGGACGCGCCATCCGCTGGCTGCATGACAATGCCATCACGGTGCTGCACACTGTGCCCGGCATCGTCCAGAGCTGGTTAGCCGAGCCACCACCCGGTGTCCAGCTTACCAGCCTGCGCTGGGCCTTCTTTGCCGGCGAGCCATTGAGCGATGCCCTCGTCCACGCCTGGCGTCGTGCCTTCTCCGCCGGCGGCGGCGTCGTCAATCTCTATGGGCCAACCGAGACGACGCTGGCCAAATTCTATTATCAGGTGCCGGAGGCAATGAGCAGCGGTGTGCAGCCGGTCGGCGCGCCCTTGCCGCAGACCCAGGCGCTGGTGCTGCGGCAGGGCAACCGGCTGTGCGGAATCGGCGAGCCTGGGGAGATCGTTATCCGCACCCCCTTTCGCACGCTGGGCTACATCAATGCCGGCGACGAGCAGCGCAGGCACTTTGTCGCCAACCCTTTCCGTACCGACAGCCAAGACCTTGTCTACTATACCGGTGATCGCGGTCGCTACCGGCTGGATGGCACCCTTGATATCCTGGGGCGGCTGGATGACCAGATCAAGATTAACGGTGTGCGCATCGAACTGGGTGAGATTACGGCTGCCTTGCTCGCCCACCCTGCGGTCAAATCCGCCGCAGTCATTGCCCGCAAGGATGATCAGCAGTACGATCTGGCCGCCTATCTGGTCAAAGATCGAGCGGCGCAGTTGTCGGTTGAGGCGGTGCGCGAGCATCTAGCCGACCGCTTTCCGGCGGCGATGGTGCCGCGCAGCTATGTGTTTCTGGATAAGCTGCCGCTCAACCCAAACGGC
Source organism: Caldilineales bacterium (assembly GCA_038205395.1). Taxonomy (GTDB): domain Bacteria; phylum Chloroflexota; class Anaerolineae; order Caldilineales; family Caldilineaceae; genus Fredericiella. The sequence continues at coordinate 5,200 of JBBRBX010000153.1, read as the reverse complement.
AAAGTAGACCGGCGCGCGCTCCCACCTCCCCCTGCGCCGGCTGCAGCCGGCGCCATACAATCCGGAGTTCCGCACGACCTGACCGAAGCGCGCCTGATCGAAATCTGGCAGCGCCTCCTGAAAGTGGAAAAAGTCGGCACGCATGACGACTTTTTTGCCCTTGGCGGCTATTCGATGTTGGCTGTGCGCATGTTTGCGCAAATTCAAGAGACCTTTGGCGTCTTACTGCCGCTCACCAGTCTGTTCAAGAAAGCCACCATTGAACATCTGGCCTCTCTGATCCATGCGCAGATTGGCGACACACCCTGGTCTTCGCTGGTTGAAATGCAGCCCACCGGCAGCAAGCCGCCCTTCTACTGCGTGCACGGCATGACCGGCGATGTTTTCTGGTTTAACGATCTGCTGCCTTACCTCGACCCTGACCAGCCTTTCTGGGGGCTGCAGTCGCGCGGGCTGGACGGCATCCAGCCGCCGCTTACGGCCATAGAAGCAATGGCCGCCCACTATATCAGCGAACTGCGTGCACTGCAGCCGGAGGGACCCTACTACATCGGTGGCTATTCCTACGGCGGCAGCGTCGCCTACGAAATGGCCTGCCAGTTGCAGCGGCAAGGACAGGAGGTTGCGCTGTTGGCGGTGCTCGATCATGCCACGCCTGCCTCCGGCTACTATACCTATCAGGTTACACCGCATTTTTTGCGCCACTTCTTTCACAATTTGCCCTACCGGATTCATGATTTCTTCCGGCGGCGCCCCGACCAAATTTGGGCGCGCATCCGCCGGCAGTTTGTGCTCTTTAATAAAGCGGCCGATCGGTCGATCCATCACACACAAGCCCAGGCGCATGCCGCCGGGGCCAATGAACTGATTGACCAGGCGCCCGATCTGCCGGCGCATGTGCAGCGCATCATCGAAATCAACTTTGACGCCATTTTGCACTACCAGCCTCAGCCTTATGCCGGTGTGTTGACGCTGCTGCGTGCGCGTGGCGGACGGCTTTTCTGTACACATGACCCTAAAATGGGCTGGGGCCAGTACGCCAAAGGCGGCGTCGACGTCAAGGTAATTCCCGGTTCGCACCTGCGCCTGTTTCACAAGTCTCACATTGGTCAGTTGGCCAATCAACTGCAGCAGTGTCTGGATGAGGCACAGTTGCTGCGCCGGAAGGAGTAAGAAGATGCGCCAACCGCTGTGGCTGCTCTTGAGCTTGCTGTCGTTTGCTCTGTTTTTCGCGGCAGGTTGCTCATCGGCGCCGCCTGTCGCGCCACAACCTACCGCGCCACAGCCTGTCACACCGAATGCCGCTGTGTCAGCGTCTGCTGCCGGCGCAGACGCTGACACAGCGCAAGCACCTGTCGCATCTGACCTCTTGCGCGGTATCGGCGTTCTCGGTGATTCGTTTTATGATGAGTACCAGGGCACAGATGGGCGCGGCGGTGAGTACCATGCTGTGACGTTTAACCTTGTTGAATTGTTGGCACGCGATCGCGGCTTTCACTTCGGCGCCTGGGGCGAATGGGGTGAACCGCGCCGTGAGGGCTATCAATACAACTGGGCGCGCAGCGGCGCCACCAGCAGCAGTATGATCGAGATGGGCCAGCACACCGGTCTTGCTGAACAAATTGCAGAAGGGCGAGTCACATTTGTATTTATCGGTGTCGGCGGTAATGATTTTAGCCCTTACTATGGGAACTTTTTTGAACGTATTTATACGGGCGACATGAGCGACGATGAACTTGCCGACAAGGTGGCTGCCGCTATCGCCAACCTCACTTTAGCTGTCGATACGGTGCAGCAGGCTGGGGCGCAGGGTGTGGCAATCACCATGTTTACGCAGTGGAATCTGGATCCGACGGTGTATACGTTGTTCCCCGATGCGAATCGCCGTCAGCGTGTAGCGCAGGCAATTGATGCCGTCAATGCCGGCTTGCAAGCCATGGCCGCCGAGCGTGGTGTGGCTGTGATCGATCAGAATCAGTATGGTACAGAGGTGATCCTGCCGCATCTAAGCAGCGAAGGCTTTCTCGATTTCGGCGGCGAACCGATTGACTTCTTGCACCACGGCGACGAACCGCACCATTCGCGCCTGGCGGATCAGCAACATCTTGGTACGATTATGAGCGGCCTGACAGCCAATTACTATTTTATCGACACCCTCAACCGCAGCTTTGGCCAGGCCATTGCACCGCTGAGTGAGGAAGAAATCTTGCGTGAGGCAGGGCTGCGGCCTTGAACAATCATAGTATCTTGAACACGCGCGTTATTTTTCGCCCTTTCCTACAGCCGGCGGCAGGGATGCGGCTGTTTTGTTTTCCCTATGCCGGCGGCGGCGCTTCCGCCTATCATGCATGGGCGCGGCTGCTGCCGCCCGACGTTGAACTGTGCATTATCCAACTGCCGGGGCGCGAGACACGCCGCGCTGACCCGCCTTATACGCAGTTTGTTACGGCGGTGGCGGCTTTGGCGGAGGCCATCTATCCCTTGCTCGACAAGCCCGCCGCCTTCTGGGGCCACAGCCTGGGGGCGCTGCTGGCGTTTGAGACGGCGCAGACACTGCGCCGCAGCAGGCAGGCTGCACTGCATCACCTTTTCTTGTCCAGCCGCCGCCCACCCCAGCTGGCGGAACCGTTCCCGCCCATTGCCGGGCTGCCGGAACAGGAGTTTGTCGCCGCCATCCAATCCCGCTATGGCGGCATTCCCCAGCCCATTTTGCAGGAGCCGGAATTAATGGCGCTCTTCTTGCCCACCCTGCGCGCTGATTTTGCCCTGTTGGAAAGCTATGTCTACCGTGAGCAGCCGCCGCTGGCCTGTGCCTTTACGGTGCTGGGCGGTAGCGAGGACCCGCTTGTCACGACCGCCGGCTTACGCCAGTGGCAGCAGCATACGTGTGGAGCCTTTACGCAGCGACAGTTCTCCGGCGGCCATTTTTATCTGCAAGCGCAGCGCCCCGCGCTGCTGGAGTTGCTTGCGCAGACGCTGCCGGTGCAGCGTTAACTGTGGATTGCCATTGATCGCGCTAGTTCGTACCATTGGTTACTGTAACAAAACACTTGCGATCAGATACTAGTTGTCTAAAGCGAAATCACACCATGCAAAGGAGCGGTTGATGGATACTTTGATAATCGATGAATTGCGCGTGTTGGCGCAACAGACGCAGGACCCCAGCATTTCCATTTTTATGCCCACCCACCGGGCCGGGCGCGAGACGCAGCAGGATCCAATCCGCCTGCGTAATTTGCTGCGTGAAGCCGAAACACAGTTGCAGCAGCGCGAGATGCGCACGCCCGACATTGCGGCTTTGCTGCAGCCGGCATATGATCTTCTGGAAAATAGCGAATTCTGGCAGCATCAACTCGATGGGTTGGTTCTTTATCTCGCCGTCGGCGACTTTCATCTCTACCAGTTGCCGTTCACGGTCGATGATATGGTGCTGGTCGGCCAATCTTATTACTTTAAGCCCGTCTTGCCCCTCTTTACAAACAACGGCCACTACTACATTCTCGCCATCAGCCAAAACGATGTGCGGCTGTTTGAAGGCACGCGCCACACTGTCGGACAGATTGATCTGCCGCAGGATACGCCTTCCAGCCTGGAAGAGGCGCTGCGTTTTGACGACCCCGAAAAGCAGTTGCAGTTCCACAGCGGCAATGTCCAGGCCAATGCACAATCCGGTATCTTTCATGGCCATGGCGTGCAGGGCGATGAGGTGCAGAAGGAGCGGATTGAGCGCTATCTGAACCAAGTGGATGCAGGGCTGAAGAAGCTGTATAGCCACATGCGCGCACCATGGGTGCTGGCGGGGGTGGATTATCTGCTGCCAATCTACCGCAGCGTGAGTGAGTACGCGCATATCATGCCGGATGGCATCACCGGCAATCCGGAAAGTTTACGCGCGCAGGAGCTGCAAGAGCAGGCATGGCCGCTGGTGGAGCCATACTTCCGCCAAGAATTGGAAGCTGTGATAGGTCAGTACCATGCACTGGCCGACTCCGGCAAGGCGACCGACAATGTGCAGGATGTTGTGGCGGCGGCTCACTTTGGGCGCGTAGACAAAATTATTGTGGCTTACGATGCGCAGGTATGGGGTGAATTTGATCGGGAGAACGGCAAGGCTGCGCTGCATGGGGAAGAGCAGAAAAGTCAGTCTGATATTGCTCTCGGCGATTTTGCTGCCATGCAGACGCTGCTCAATGGCGGCGCCATCTATGCGCTAACACAGGCGGAAATGCCTACCGACTCACCGTTGGCAGCTGTATTCCGCTATTGACTTAGTTGCTCAATTACGCACCTGCGCAAAGACCATCGTATTTTCCAACTTGCCCGTCCGATGATGGCGGGCGTTGTTGTGGAGTATGCCCTCCAAGACAAAGCCACAGCGCAGCGCCACGCCGGCGCTGCGCTTGTTTTTTTCATCGCAGTGAATTTCGACGCGCCTGGCTACCAGCGTGTCAAAGGCAAAGGCTGTAATGCCGTTTACAGCTTCGGCCATATAGCCCTGTCGTATGCAGGATGTGCGCAGCCAGTAGCCGATCTCAAAGCGCGGCACCTGCCAGTCAATTCTGTGCAGGCCGCTGGAGCCGATCAACTCACCGCTTACCTTGTGAAAGATCACCAGCATTAAATCCGTGCGCGCCACAAAGTCGGCATGTGCGCGCCGCATAACTGCCTCCTGGCTTTCAACCGTCATGTCATCGGTTGCCCAGGGCATCCACGGCTGCAGTTCCGCCAATGATTCCTGCACTGCCGCATAGAGTGCTGCCCCATCTCCGGCCTGCGGCGAACGCAGCAGCAGCCGTTCGGTTTCAAACTGGTTGGGAAAATCGTGCAGGATCGGCGCGCTCATGCTTTGGGACGTTTGAAATAGGCTTCTTTTTGGTTGTTGTGGCGGTCGCTCATGCTCACCAGTTCCCAACCCTCCTTGCCTGCCTGTTCCATGTAATCGACAAGCAGCGGTGAACTCTTCCAATCGCCTAGTTCGCGCCCATTGACGCTGCGGGTCCGCCAGCCGCGGTAGTCGCGGAAAATCACCTCGCGATATTCCCACTCGCGCGGCCTCACAGCCTCCGGCGCGCTGACGGCTAAATCCAGCGCTGGAGAGCCGCCCAGCACTGCGCCTAATACGTCGGGCGTCTCTTTGCGGTTACTCATCCTGCAAAATCCTTTCCGTCAAAGCCTCATAGTCTGCGGCCCCAGGCGAGCC
>JBBRBX010000152.1:0-10265 GCA_038205395.1 Caldilineales bacterium | reverse complement strand
CTGCCGGCGTAAGGGGGCACCACCAGCACGACATAGGCCAGCCCCGCAGCACCGGCAAGCAGACCGGCCAGGAGCACAAGAGCAAGCGGGGTGCGCAACATGCTGCTGAGTGTACGCTTGCCGGGGCGCTGCGCCAAATTATCGTAGAGCCTTTGTTCTCTTCCTTGCTGCTTCGCCCTTTGTGCTATAATGGCGCAGATCAAAAGGTGGGTGAGTGGATTGCCCTTGCCCCTCCGAGTATAATGCGAGTATAGTGCGATTATAGGGAGTGAATTGGAAAGTTAGCCATGACGAAACGCAAATTGTCGACCAGCGAAAAGATTTTTTATGTGGTCAGCCTGCTGATCGTGATCAGCATGGTGCTGAGCCTGCTGGTAGGAGTCTTCTCCGCACCTAGTTTTTAACCTGGTTTTTAACACAGCCACCCATATCTCGTCACGCACCGCATCTTGCCAGGGCCTATGATGACCTCTTTGCTTTCGCAGCGGCTGGCGCTCTTTCCACTCACAACAGAAGTGGCTGTCGGCCCGGCTGGTGGGTCTGCGCTGGCTATAGGCGGCTGCGACTTAGCGGGTTTGGCCGCCCAATACGGCACGCCGCTTTATATTTTTGACGTGGCGACTCTCGATGCTGCGGTGCAGGAGTACAGTGTTGCGCTGCGCACCACTTATCCGGGCGAAGCCGGCATTACCTATGCCGGCAAGGCGTTTCTATGCCGGGCAATGGCGCGCTGGGCCTATCAGCATGATCTATGTGTGGACTGTACGGGGATTGGTGAAATCGCTGTGGCTGTAGCGGCCGGTCTCCCGCGCAGCCGGATAGTGGTGCATGGCGTCAACAAAAGCCTGGCGGATTTGACGGCGGCTGTCGCCCATGCGGGTGTGATCGTGGTGGACAATCAAAGCGAACTGGAGCGGCTGGCGCCGCTGCTGCGACAGGCCGAGGAAGCGCCTTTTCTCTGGCTGCGCGTGCGCCCAGGCGTGGCTGTGGCGACACATGCCTATCGCCAGACCGGGCAAAGCGACAGCAAGTTCGGCATGGATCCACAACAGGTGCTGGATGCCGTGTCGTTCTGCCAGGCGCAGGGGCTGCCGCTGAGCGGCATCCATTTTCACCAAGGGTCGCACTTTCACGAGCCTGCGCCGATCGGCCCGGCGCTGGCGACGGTTTTGGACTTGATTGAGGAACTGCACGGCCAGTCCGGCTGGACGCCCGACGTTCTTTCGCCGGGCGGCGGCTGGGGCGTGCCCTATCATGAGGATGATCTGCCCCATCCCTCCATTGCGGACTATGTGGCGTTCATCGCCCGCGAGCTCGTCGCAGGCTGTCACAGCCGCGGCCTCCCGCTGCCGCACCTGCAGTTGGAGCCGGGCCGCAGCATTGTCGCGCGCGCCGGCGTCGCCATCTATCGCGTGGGAGCCGTCAAATCCACCCCGAACCGCCGCTGGCTTTTGCTCGACGGCGGCATGGCTGACAACCCGCGTCCGGCGCTGTACGGCGCACGCTATTCTGCACTGCCGGTCTCTGCGCCGGAGCGCCCCTCTGCTGGGCCGGCATGGCTGGCCGGCCCCTACTGTGAAAGCGGAGATGTGCTGATAGAGGGGCTGCCTCTGCCGGCGTTGGCGGAGGGCGAACTAGTTGCGGTGCCTGTCAGCGGAGCCTATCATCTCGCTATGGGCAGCAATTATAACGGCGCTCGCAAACCGGCTGTGCTCTGGCTGCGCGGCGGGCAAGCGCATCTGGTGCAGCGTCGCGAGAGCATCGCCGATCTGCTTGCGCGCGATTTTGACCTGCCGGAGCAGGTCTCTGCTCCTCTTCCAGCGGCAGGCTGGTCGGCGGCAGGCTGGTCGGCGGCAGGTTAGGCTGCGTCTGTGCTGCTGGTGCGGCGCACGGGCCGTTCTTCGCTGAGGCGGATCAGTTCGCGCACCACATCGTCGATGCGCCGTTTGTAGCGCAGCATGTCGCGGCGGCACTCTACCTCAGCCTGCATCTCGGCCTTAAACGTGCGCAGCGCCTCTTCCAGTTCATGATCCACAGCCAACCGATTGGGTGTAATGGGATTGCCGCGTAAGAACTCGCGCACCTCCTTGGATACGACAGTGTCGTAGTGAGTGAGATCGTTGTGCAGATCAACCAGCCGGTCGGATGCGATTGCAGGCATCGGCATCGACCTCAATGTTTCCCAGGCTCGGTTCAGTTTGCGTCGGTACACGGTTTGATGTCCCGTTTTCCTGCCTTTGCAGGCGAAAGCGATGGGGTGGATGTGGCAAATAGAGTCGTTTCGGCGGATTCAACGGCTGCGCCGCTTCTGTAGGCAGCGGCGGCGTTACCTATCGATAGTCGCGGATTATAAGCACAGGCGCGTGCAATGTAAAAAAGCAGCAGGTGGAAATTGCAGTTGACCTCATAGAACACATGTGCTATACTGTGTGAATTCTAGAGGTTTGATAGAGTCAGATTACGTTGATTCTCTGCTATTCTCTTAGATGCAGAGAGGAAATAGAAACGCACAGTGCAATTGCAATGCAGTCGTGTCTGAGCCATTTTTGAAAAAGGAGCACACACCGTGGCGCCGCCCAAGAAACAACCAGTGGAAACAGTAAACATGCAGGAGTTGGGTAAGAGCAAGGCGTTGGAAACGACGCTGGCCAACCTCAACAAGAAATATGGGGAGGGAGTTGTCATGAAGCTGGGGGAGGCGACAAAATTAAATGTCGAAGCGATCCCCAGCGGCAGTCTTGGCCTGGACATTGCCCTCGGCGTCGGTGGGTACCCTAAAGGCCGGATTGTCGAGATTTACGGGCCGGAGAGTTCCGGTAAGACGACACTTTGTCTGCACGCCATTGCTGAAGCCCAGCGTCTGGGCGGCATCTGCGGCTTTGTTGATGTGGAGCATGCGCTCGACCCAGCTTACGCCGCCAAAATCGGGGTGGATGTCAACAACCTGTACATCAGCCAGCCCGACACCGGTGAGCAGGCGCTGGAAATTGCGGAGGCGCTGGTGCGCTCGAATGCGATGGATGTGGTTGTAATCGACAGTGTGGCTGCTTTGGTGCCGCGCGCCGAGATCGAAGGCGAGATGGGCGACAGCCATGTCGGTTTGCAGGCGCGCTTGATGAGCCAGGCGCTGCGCAAGCTGACCGGTGCGGTCAAGTCGAGCAACACTTGTCTGATCTTCACCAACCAGTTGCGGCAGAAAATCGGCGTGATGTTCGGCAACCCGGAGACGACATCGGGCGGTATGGCGCTCAAGTTTTACGCCAGCGTACGTCTGGATGTGCGCCGCATCGAGTCGATCAAGCAGGGCGACGCCGCAGTGGGCAACCGCACGCGTGTGACCGTGAAGAAAAACAAGGTGGCGCCGCCCTTCCGCACCGCCGAGTTCGACATCATGTACAACGAAGGCATCAGCACGGTCGGCGATATTCTAGACCTGGGCGTCGCCGAAGAGGTGGTCACCAAGCGCGGCGCATTTTTCAGCTACGGCGATCTGCGCTTGGGCCAGGGCCGTGAGAACGCCAAGACCTTTTTGGCGGAAAACCCAGCGGTGGCCGGCGAGATTGATCTGCTGGTGCGTGACCGCTTTGGCCTGCCGGTTGTTCTGGCTCCCAAATCAGAGGGGAAGGACGCCGCCGGCAGCCTGCTCGACACGGCAGTGGATGATGGCCAGGACATTGCCGCCGCTGCCTGATCTGCGCGGCAAATCAGCCTTCAAAAAGACCCGCCGCGCGGCGGGTCTTTTCTTTGTTTATGCGGCTCTTTGTTTATGCGGTGGGCGCAGAAGCGGTAAACGGCTGTCCTTCTGCATGGCAGACAAGTTGGATTACCTGGCGGCCTGACATGGCCGCCACCGGCACGCTTCCGCCCGGCTCCACCCACTGCCCCGCCATATAGAAGTTGTCCAGCCCCGGCAGCGTCTTGTCGATGCCCAGCAGCATCAGGCGCATGGTTTCTTTGGTCAGCAGAAAGCCGCAGGTTGCGCCCTGCCAGTTGCCGGTATAGCGCTCGTAACTTACCGGCGTCGCCACATCCACGACTTCAACCTGCGTACGCAGACCGGAATAGAGCGCCTCAATTTGGTCGAGCACTTGATCCGCCACCTGCAACTGCTCCGTATCATACAGCTTGCGCCCGTAGATGCGCTGCCAGTAATTGTAGGGGGACTTGAGCATTACCTCGACGGCTGACTTGCCCGCCGGTGCCAGGGATGGGTCAAAACAGTAGTGCTTTATGCCGAACTCGCTGCGTGGCAGCCCCGCAATCAGTGGCGGCTCATCCAGCAAGTAAGTCGCCCAATGCGGCTCTGCCGCCAGGTCGCGATTGACGCCCAGCGATACCTGCACTTGCGATTGAATGGGCAGGCTGCCCGCATATAGCCGCCGCATCTTCTCGCTGGTGTACCTGCCGTCCAACCAGTCAAAAACGGTAGCGCGGCCATCGGCTGCCGAGACAACATAGTCGGCGCGCACTTCGCTGTCATCATAAAGCCGCACCCCGACTGCCCGGTCGTTTTCCACCAGAATTTTTTCCACCTGCGTTTTGTAGTGCAGTTTGCCGCCCAGGGCCAGATAGCGTTGTTCGATGGCGCGGGCAAAGGCCAGTGAGCCGCCGGCAGGGAAGCCGGCGTTGCCCAACTGCATATAGGCCAACAGTGAAATACCCGCCATCATGGGAATTTCCGGCCAGGCAAACAAATGGGGCATGGCGCGGCGTAAAAAGGGATCCTGAAATCGTTGGGCAAATTCGGCTGCGGATACGCCTGCCCAGCGGATAAGCGGAAGCGTAAAGGGCAGCATACGCTTCCCCAGCGCCAGCCCATCGTTCGCGTTCATTAGCGCTCGCGGCTGCGCCTGCAAGATCGACATGTCAAAATCCAGAAAGACACGCACGGCCTCTGCCAGATCGTCCGCCAGTTCGGCATCCGCGGGCGACAACTGCTTGATGTGAGCGGCCAGCCGATCCGGGTCACAGTAGCCGATCAGCGTTTTGCCGTCGGAGCCGATGACGCGCATAAATTCGGTGTGATGGATCATCGGGCGCTTCTGTACGGCGCCTAACTCTTCCCAGATGCGATAGAAAGGCTGTCCGGGGGCCGAACCGAACAAATAGTGCAGACAGCCGTCAAAGGTATACCCTTTGCGATCCCAAGCGGTGCAAAGACCGCCGGGTAAATCGTGCAGTTCAAAAATATGGCTCTGATAGCCGTTCATCTGCGCGTAGCAGCCGGCGGCCAGGCCGGCAATACCGGCCCCGATAATGGCGATGGATTTGTTCATCTGCTGCGCCCCTTTTGCTCCCCTGCTTTGCGCGCGATCCGTATTCTGCAACTGTATGTTGCTATGATCTACGCAAATGCGCGGGAGAAGGATGCAGCCAATGGCGATCTACCCAGATCAGCAGCCCGGTGACGACCAGCGTCACGGCCAGCAGCGCCAGCGCCGTGGTGACATCGTTGAGCAGCGTGGGGGCAATGACCAGCACAATGCCCAGCAGCAGCATCATCAGACCGGAGAGAAGCTTGAGCGCCCGGCCTTCATCTTCGCCCAGCTTGCGCGCGCCGAAACGCACGGTGAACAGGGCGACGATGACGAGCAGCGGCGTCACATAGATCAGGTTGTAGAGTGCCAGGTACAGATAAAAAGTGGCAGTGGGAAAATTTTGCAGCGTCAGCGTGCGCGTGTAGACCATCGGGAAGCCGGAAGTGCACAGCAGTTCATAGCTGTTGGCAGCAATGGCCAGCACGGCTGTGCCGGCCAGCATGGCGGGCAGGCTGGTCGCCTTGAGCAGATTGCGCGAGCGTTGATAGAGACCCGGCTTGGCGCTGTCGGGGATGCTCAGCGACACGCCCTGCTTGAACCAAAAGAAATCCTTGATGTTGATCAGCGCAATCACGATGGCCACCAGCCCGGCGATAGTCGTGATCAGCGCCAGCTCACCCACCACCAGAAAAATGTTGAGCCAGGCCGCCATAAAGACAAAGTAGAGCAGGCCGGAAAAGAGGACAAAAACGCCGCCGATCAGCGCCATGCGCTTGCGGCTGCCCGCATGAACCATCAGGCTGAGCAGAAACATCAGCACGAAAAAGGCGCAGGGGTTGAAAGCATCCAACCCGGCCACCACCAGCGTGAAGGCCGGCAGCGACAGGGATTGGGCGTCGAGCGCACCGATCAGCGGCAGGCTGAGGGCGGGCGCGGTGGACGGGGCCGTCTGCTGCACTGCTGCGGCAGCGGCGGGCAAGCCTTGCGCTGTGCTGCCCGCTCCCGTGTCACCGGCTGCAGGCGCCGTAACGGCCAGCGCCTGCAGCGCCGTAGCGTGGCAGCGCTGCAGGTTGTCCACCAGCGCTGCGCCTGATGTCTCATGCGTATCATAGCCCGCCATCATCTGGCCGCAGACAAAAAAGGCCGGCACATATTGCGCCTCCTCGCCCACTGCCGCCGCCATGCCGACATACTGCTGCACATGATCCTGCGATTCGCTCAATTCCATGCTGTGCAGCCTGAGCCAGGGAAACTGCTGCGGCAGCGCTTCCACAAAGGGGTGCGCCACCTGGCAGTGCGGACAGGTTTTGGACCAGAAAAAGTAGAGATGCACAATAGCGTCGTCGCCGCTTGCACCAGCGCCGCCCGTTTCATACCAAAGTGGCGTAACCGGCGCAACCGGGCCGATCGGGCCGCTTTGGGCCTGGCTGCCGGTGGGCGCCAAGAGCAGACAGAGGGTCGCGAGAAAAACTGCAAGAACAACAGTGGCCGGAACTCTAGAAATTTTGTAATGGGAATGCATGATCTGCCTCATTATTGCTGCTTGCGCGCATCGTACGCGGGGATGGCGCCACAACCGTTGCAAGTACTGATTGGATTCTAGCATACTTTGTGAAAATGAATACAATCAGCGCCGCTCGTGGCTGTGAGCCGGCGGTTTGGGGATGACTCAGCACCGGCCTATAATAGGTGGGCCAATTTCATCACACAAGGAGCTATCTACATGGAATATCGAAGCTTTGGCCGAACCGGTGTGCAGGTGAGCGTGCTCTGTCTCGGCTGTATGAATTTTGGGTTCCCCACGCCCGAAGATGAGTCGATGACAATGATCGACGCCGCCCTGGATGAAGGCGTCAACTTTTTGGACACTGCCAACGTCTACAATCGCGGGCGCAGCGAGGAGATCGTGGGGGCTGCACTCAAGCGCAATGGCCGGCGTGACCGCATTGTCCTGGCCACCAAGGTGCACGGGCGCATGGACGATGACGATGTGCTGGCCGCCGGCAACAACCGCCGCCACATTATCGCCCAGTGCGAAGCGTCGCTGCGCCGGCTGCAGACCGACTATATCGACCTCTACCAGATCCATCGCCCCGATTCGACGGTGCCGCTGGATGAGACGCTGCGCGCGCTGGACGATCTGATCCGTGCCGGCAAGGTGCGCTATATCGGCACAAGCACCTTCCCCGCCTGGCAGGTGCTGGAATCGATCTGGATGGCCAAGGAGTTGGGGCTGAACCGTTTTGTCTCTGAGCAGCCGCCCTATCATCTGCTCGACCGCAGCATCGAACGTGAGCTTGTGCCGCTGGCGCAGACGTATGGGCTGGCCATTTTGCCCTGGTCGCCGCTGGCGCGCGGCTTCCTGACCGGCAAATATCAGCGCGGGCAGGAGCTTCCCGGCGACTCGCGTGTGGCGCGCGATATGCAGGGGCCGATGGCTGAGCGCACCAAGAAACATTTCAGCGAACTGGCCTTCCAGGTGCTGGATGAGGTGCAGGCGCTGGCTAAAGAGAAAGACTGTACGCCCAGCCAGGTGGCGCTGGCCTGGGCCATGCGCCAGCCGGGCATCACCAGCCCGATTATCGGCCCGCGCACGCTCGACCAGCTGCGCGACAACCTGGGCGCGGTGGATGTAGCCATCAGCGACGGCGACCGCACGCGGCTGGATGAGGTCAGCGAACCCGAACAGGCGATTGTCCCGTACTACACGGGCAAGCTGATCGATTTTAAGGCTCCTGTACAGCGTTGGTAGGTGGTAGTTGCCGCGCTAATAGACCTCTATTTGTCTTCTCTTTTTGTATCGTGGTCCGTCGCTGCTTTGCAATCTTCCAGATACAATCAAGGGCAGTGGCCGGCTGGGCGTACTACGGTTTTGGGCAGATGCGAGCCGGTATTGCATGAACTGTTCTGCTCAACAAGTGAACGATACTTATCCATAGGGGTAAACATGAAAGACAACAAAGAAGTGTTACAGCAGTACGTTGGAGATATGCTGGCGGTCGATAAGCATATTCATGAATCTGTGCGCAGCCATCGTGACGATAAGCATGTGAAGGCCGACGCTGATGCACACCAGATATTGAGCCGGATCGAGTCAACCTTCGACACCTTGATTGAAGAGATGGAGCAGTTGCTGGATCGTCTGGGCGGCAGTGCGTCATCGCCGATCAAAAACGTCGTTACTTCCACCGCAGGTGCAGTCGCCGGCGTATACGACAAGCTGCGTTCGGAGACGGTGTCGAAGATGCTGCGTGACGACTACACCACATTGAGTCTGGCGGCCATCAGTTACACCATGCTGAATACCACCGGCCATGCTCTCAATGATCAGGGCACAGCGCAAATTGCCGCGCGTCATCTGCGCCAGGTGACACCCTTGATCACAGGCGTCAGCCGTGTTATCCCGCTAGTCGTCGCCCGCGAATTGGGTGAAGATCATCAGGTGGATACGGCTGCCGGCGGCGCCTCTGTGCGTGAGACGCAGCAGGCTTGGAGTGCTGAAGTCACCGGACACAATATCTACGCTTAAACCGCCTTTTGCTGACAGGACACCGGGTCTCGCAAAGAGACCCGGTGTCTTTTTTTGTCCGCCACCCACCAGTGTGTTTTGCTGTCTTGATGAGTGGGGCGGACAAATAGGTGTAAAAAAGGATTGAGCAAGACAAAACAAAGAGGAGATAAAGACGAAGGGGCCTTCACCCTATATAGCGGGTGAAAGCCCCTTCGCTGCTAACTGCCGTTATCTATCCGGACAGCACTCTCTACTCACTTGTGCGCTGCCGGCTTAGAGACCGTTGTTCAACCCCCAGAAGTCACGGATGTCCGTGTCCCAGTTCGGGTTAGTAGTGTCCGGCAGTTGATTCGGGTCAAAGCCAGGCGCCTGGTCGAGTCTCTCCTGCGTTACATCAAAGATGAAGTTGCGGTTGACGGGGTCGATGGTGACGGCGTCAAACGGAATAGCAAACCATTTGTCGCCGATGCCCAGGAAGCCGCCAAAGGAGAGCACCGTGTAAGCGAGCCGGCTGTGCTGCCAGTCGAGCACGATGTCTTCCAGCGAACCTAAATCCTCGCCAGCCGGGTTGCGCACGCCGAAGTCCATCAGTTCGGAAAGACGCACTGCACCCGTCATCCCATTGCCTGCGACATTGGCCACACCTGTCGCTGCCGTATCGGTCATGGCAGTGGTGTCAGTCATCGTCGTTGTGCCGGTCATCATCTGCGTGCCGGTCATGCTCATGTCGCATGGGTTGGCCTGCACCAGAATCGCAGCCTGATCCTGCATGCCCACTGCGCCAGTGTCCAGCGCACCGGGAACGGCCGCGTTGGTATCCGTCACACCTGTATTGAGACTGTCAGTCAAATCCTGCGTAGCCGTAACCGGCACTTCACCGGCCGGGGCGGCCGTAGCCGGCGGCGTAATGTCGATGCCATCCCAGAAGCCGGTCAAATCCGCATCCCAGTCGGACGTATTCATGTCGGGCATGTTGTTGGCGTCAAAGATCGGTGCCGTATCAAAGAGGCTCTGATCCACGTTGAGCACGAGACGCCCGTCGCGCAGGTCAAGGGCAACGGCGCGCCACGGCACGAGGAACTGGTCTTCACCCAGGCCCAAGATGCCGCCGGAGGAAACCAGCACGTACTGGATACAGCCATTGGGCATGGTGACGACCGCGTCATCCACATCACCAAGGTCTTCGTCGGCCAGATTGACTACGTTGAAGTCCATCAACTCGCTGGCGCGCACGACGCCATAGGTTTCGACTGCTGCCTCAGAGCCGAGGCTTGGGGCGACAACGACGCCGGTGGTGTCCGTCATGCCAGTAGTATCGGTCGTGCCGGTCATACCAGTCGTGCCGGTCATGTTCATTGAATCGGTCACAACCTTGGTGTCAGTCACGATAATGGTGTCGGTGACGACAACCGTCTCCGTCTCAGGCGTCGTAGCCGCAACAGTGGGTGCAGGCACGATGAGTACTTCGGCAGCAGTCACTGTACCCGTACCGGTCA
>JBBRBX010000151.1:0-10419 GCA_038205395.1 Caldilineales bacterium | reverse complement strand
TGTACCGCCAAATCATGCAGCTGCCGGTAGAATAAACGGTGCAATCAAGGACAATACTTTGCTATGACGGTTGAATCGACACACATCTATGGCGGGCAGTTTCAGCCGCACGAACGCAACAACCCGCGCACCATCATTGCCGGCTGGGTGGCGCCGGGCGCGCGGGTGTTGGAGGTCGGCCCCGGCGATGGTGTCGTGGGCGCATGGCTGGCGGCCAATAAAGGCTGCCGCGTGGTCGGGGTCGAATATGTGCCCCAAGCCGCGCAGGCGGCAGCCGCGCACTTTGACCACATGATCACCGGCAGCATCGAGGATCCACAGGTGCAGGCAGAGGTGCGCACCCTCGCCCCCTTCGACGCCATCATTTTTGCCGATGTACTGGAACATCTGACGGACCCGTGGCGCGTGCTGCGCAGCCTGCGCCCGCTGCTCAGCCCTGCCGGCGTTCTCCTGCTCTCTGTGCCCAACATCGCGCATTGGAGCGCGCGCGCCAACCTGCTGCTGGGGCGTTTCGACTACACCGACGGCTATCTGATGGATCGCACCCATCTGCGCTGGTTCACCTGGAAGAGCGCGCGTCACCTGGCGACCAGCAGCGGCTATCGGATTGTCGCAGAACAGGTCGTCTTCAAGCCGCACATTGCCCGCTTCTGGCGCAGCTTGAACGGCTTTCAGATCGTGCTCAAGCTGGTTGCGGAAGGAGCGCATGACGGTCAGCCATAACGCTTCGCCGCCCGACCTCTCGGTCATCATCGTGACCTACAACTCGCGCGCCCTGACGCTGGCCTGCGTGGCATCGGTGCTGGCCGCTCAGGCGGCGGCCCAAGCATCAGGTGGGCTGGGCTGCCGTCTGGCCGTCGAACTGATCGTGGTCGACAACGCGTCCACGGACGGCACGGCGGCGGCGCTGCGCCAGGCCGCCCCGCAGGCGCAGGTGCTGGTGCAGCCGGCCAACCTCGGCTTTGCGCGCGGCAACAACGCCGGGCTGGCGGCGGCGCGCGGGCGCTATCTGCTGCTGCTCAATTCCGACACCGAAGTGCGCGCGGGCGCGCTGGCAGCGCTGGCGGCCTTTCTGGATGAACATCCGCAGGCGGGCGCCTGCGGGCCGATGCTGCTCAACCCGGACGGCTCGCTGCAGCCGTCGGGACGCGACCTGCCCACGCTGGGCAGCCTGTTGCTGGACATGAGCCGGCTGCACAGGCTGTGGCGGCGCGACCGCTACGCCCAGAGCGGGCGCGACTACAGCCGGGTGGCGCGCGTGGGCGAGCTGTCGGCGGCGGCGCTGCTGGTGCGGCGCACGGTCTACGAACAGGTAGGCGGGCTGGACCCGGCGCTGTTTGCCTACTATGAAGATGTGGATTGGTGCAAACGCATCGGCGACGCCGGCTATGCCATCTACTATGTGCCCGCAGCGCAGGTGATGCACCATTGGCAGGGCACCAGCCGCCAGGTGTCGGCGCTGGCGGCGGTCGCCGGCCAGGACAGCACGCGCTATTACTTTCGCAAACATCACGGGCGGGCGGCAAGCTGGGTGGTGCAGGGGCTGCTGGCGGCCAAAGAGCTGACCCTGCTGGCGGCTGCCGCCCTGCGCCGCGACCAGGCGGGGCGGCAGCTGCACTGCAGCCTGCTGCGGCGGGCGCTGTCGCCCTTGCAAAGCACGTCCGAACAAGCAGTCCCCGCACAGGTGACGCCGTGAGCGCGCAAGGTGCAGTGAACAACCAGGTGCGCAACCCCGTGCGCGAGCCGCTGGCGGTCAGCATGTTCAGCTCCTGGCAGGTGCGCTGCGGCATCGCCAGCTATGCCGCCGACCTGGTGGCGGCGCTGCGCGATCTGCCCGCCACGCAGGTGCAGGTGGTGGCCTATGACCGCCAACGCCACCCCCGTAGCGATTATGCGCGCTGGGGCGCTGCCATGAACGGCGGCGACATCGCCCACATCCAGCACGAATACTCTTTCTTTGGCTATCTGCTGCCGTGGCAGAACCACTATGACGCCTTTGTCGCGCCCATCCGCAAGCCGCTGGTCATTACCCGCCATGTCACCTTTGATGGGCCGCTGCTGGTGCCGGGCAGCGGGCTGCGCCACAGCATGCGCCGCGCCAAGTGGGCGGCCTACAACCGCTGGTGGGGTTCCTACGCCACCTATCTCAACAAGCATATCTTTGCCCGCGCCGAACGGATTATCGTCCTCAGCGCCCGGCTCAAGCAACATCTGCTGGCGCGCGGGCTGGAGGCGGCGAAGATTCACGTCATCCCCGCCGGTGTGCCGCAGGTGGCGCCGGCCGCGGGCGGCGAAGAGCTGCGGGCGGCGTGGGGCTGGCAGGAGAAGCGCATCCTGGGCGTTTTCGGCTATATCACTCCCGCCAAGGGCCATCTACAGGCGCTGGAAGCGCTGGCCAAGCTGCCGCAGGATGTAGCGCTGCTGGTGGCGGGTGGCGTGCGTCGCCCGCGCGACCGGCATGTGCTCGCCGAACTGCAGCGCGCGGCGGGCGCGGCCGGGCTGGGCGAACGGCTGCGCGTCACCGGCTACCTGGAAGAAGAAGCCGTGCCCGCGCACATGGACGCCTGTGACCTGCTGCTCTACCCGGCCACCCACGCCGATTCCTCCTACTCGCTCGTCACCGGGCTGGCCTATGGCTGCGCGCCGCTGGTGGCATCGGATGTGTACGGCCATCGCGAGGTGGCCGAGCGGCAGGCGGGCATCACGCTGTTTGCCAGCGGCGACGCCGCGGCCCTGGCCCAGACCGTACAGGAACTGCTGGCGGCGCCGGCGCGGCAGGCGGCGCTGCTGGCCGAGGCCGCCGCCTACGCCCGCGCCTGCGGCTGGCCGGCGGTTGCAGCGCAGACTCGGCAAGTTTATATGCAGGCAAAAGAAGAGTGGCAACAAAACCAGGCAAAACGCAGCACTGAATGACTATACGCAAATGGCCGGCTGATGCCGGATAATGAATGATCCAATTTGACAGCCGTTGACAGCCGGTGGTGGAGAGCAAGCAAGCGTTGTGTGTCACGCGGCGTGCTTGTGTCACGCTGCAAGCGTGACCTACATGCTGAACACTTGCGATCTCCCGTAGGTCACGCTTGCAGCGTGACGCTTCCAAGCCTCACTGACAACACTTGCCATGCACCCAGCTAGGAAGCAGCAAATGCGCGTACTCTATCTCTACAAAGACTACTACCCCATCCTGGGCGGGATTGAAAACCATATCCGCGTCTTGGCGGAAGGAATGCGCGCGCGCGGCGTCGAGACGCGCGTGCTGGTCACCAACACGGCCAACCGCACGATCGAAGAAACCATCGGCGGCGTGCCGGTGGTCAAGACGGCGCGCCAGGTGAATGTCTCGTCCGCGCCCGTCAGCCTGCCCTTTTTTACGCGGCTGCCCAAGCTGGAGCAAGGGGTGGATATCGCCCACGCCCATATGCCCTACCCGCCGGGCGAGATCGCGCAGCTGCTGGGCGGGCGCGCACGCCGCTTTGTCGTCACCTACCACAGCGACATCGTGCGCCAGCGGCTGCTGGGCGCGCTCTACCGCCCCTTTCTGTGGCAGGTGCTGCGCCAGGCGCGGCTGATCTCCGTCTCCAACCCCGTCTATCTGCAGGATTCGCCCTTTCTGCGCCGCAATGCGGACAAGTGCCGGATCATCCACTATGGGCTGGAGCTGAGCCGCTTTGCCGCCACGCCGGCGGTTGCAAGCGAGGCGGCGACCTGGCGCGCCCGCTATGACAACCGCCCGCTGCTGCTGTTTGTGGGGCGGCTGCGCCACTACAAGGGCGTCAATGTGCTGGTCGAGGCCATGCGCCAACTGCCGCAGGCCACGGCGCTGATTGTGGGCATCGGCCCAATGCAGGCGGAATGGCGGCAGCAGGCGCAGGCTGCCGGGCTGCTCGACCGCGTCCACTTTCTGGGCGAACAGCCGGATGCGGCGCTGACGGCGCTCTATCATGCCGCCGACATCTTTGTGCTGCCTTCCACCAACCGCGCTGAGACGCTGGGGATTGTGCAGTTGGAGGCAATGGCCTGCGGCCGCCCGCTGATCTGCACTGAGCTGGGTACGGGCACCTCGTATGTCAACCAGCACGGCGTCACCGGGCTGGTTGTGCCGCCCAACGATGCGCCGGCGCTGGCCGCGGCCGTGCAGCAGCTACTGGACAACCCGGCGGCGGCGGCGCAGATGGGCGAGGCGGGCCGCCGTCGCGCCCACGCCGAGTTCAGCGTCGCCGCCATGCTCGACCGCACGCTCGACTTTTACGCCGAGGCGCTGGCATGAAAACGTATGTGCTCGACGCGCGTACGGTCACGCCGCACTTTCCGGGCATTGGCCGCTATGTCGCCAGCCTGGCCCCGGCGCTGGCGGCGCAGTTGGACCACGACGAGCGGCTGCTGCTCCTGCACGGCCCGGAGGCAGCGGCGCGCCTGGCCGGGCTGGCGGGGCCGCAGGTCAGCCTGCTCGCCACGCCCATCTCGCCCTTCAGCCTGGCGCAGCAGTGGGCCATCCCGCGCCTCCTGCGCCGGGCCAGCGACGTGCAGATCTATCACAGCACCTATCTTGTGATGCCGTACAGCCTGCGCCTGCCCACCGTGCTGACCTTTTACGACCTGATCCCGCTGCAGCATCCCGAAACCGTCACCCGCCGTGCGCGTATGCTCTTCAGGCTGACGATGAGCATGGCGCTCTCCACCTCCACCCAGGTGCTGGCCATTTCCGAGGCGGCGCGGCGCGACCTGCTGCTGCGGTTCCAGCAGCCGCCGCAGAAGGTCGTCACCACGCCGCTGGCCGCCGACGCCCGCTTCCAGCCGCAGCCGGCGGCGGCGGTGGCGCGGGTGCGCGCTCGCTACGATCTGCCGGAAGAAATGATGCTCTTTGTAGGCATTAACAAGCCGCACAAAAATCTGGTGCGCTTGATCGAGGCGTTTGGCCGGCTGCTGCAGGCGGGGAGCAGCGCCACACTGGTGCTGGCCGGGCCGTGGGATGAACGCTACCCGCAGGCCGAGCAGGCGATTGGCCAGTTGGGCGCCGGCGAGCGGGTGCGCCGGCTGGGGCCGGTGGCTGACGCTGATCTGCCGGCGCTGTATGCCGCCGCCACGCTGTTTGTGCTGCCCAGCCTGTACGAAGGCTTTGGCCTGCCCGTGCTGGAGGCGATGGCCTGCGGCGCGCCGGTGGCCTGCAGCGACCGCTCCAGCCTGCCGGAGGTCGCCGGTGACGCCGCCCGCACCTTTGACCCCACCGATGGGGCGGCCATCGCCGCGACGCTGCAAGAGCTGCTGGCCGACCCCGTGCAGCGCGCCCGCCTGGCGCAGGCCGGGCTGGCGCAAGCCGCCCGCTTCACCTGGGCCACCACCGCCGCCCAGACGCTGGCCGTCTACCGGCAGGTGGCGGGGGTGGGGAGCGCAAGTCAGCCGTGAACGAGTGGTCCCCCCGATCAAGTGATGTGGAGCCAATGTAAGATAAGGTGGTGCACTGCAGCCCGCCAAATGGCCGATAATAAACGGCAATTGACAATCTCTCAGATGTTGTTATACATTGCGATCTCCTGGAAAATGACCGTACCATGCTCGTTCTCGGCCTTGCAGGTTATTGGGGCACCGTCATGAAACTTCTCGGCAACGAGTTCAAGCGGCTGCACGCTGCATTGATTGGTGGATTCAATCGCAGTTCCCTTGAATATCTCGTCAGAACCAGTTTTGATACCGGTCTTGATGCGATAGTCTCTGACGGCAACCTCAATCAAACAGTCTCTGGATTGATTTCGTGGGCGGAACAAGGCGATCGCGTCCTAGACCTGATTGAGGCTGCACGTGCGCAAAATCCCACAAACGCCGATCTTCAGCGCCTGGCGCAAGACGCACGATCCTGGTCCAGCCTCAAGCTGATAAATGAGCATCACGCTGCAGAAGCTGACAGCGGACGTGTTCATTCGCGAACGAACGCCGCACTCATTGCAGCCGCAGTTATCGGCATAGCGGTTGCTGCAGTTGTGTATCTCGGACCGTGGACACCGGCAAGTGAACCTGACGGCTCGGCAGCAGTTGCACCCCTGTCACCCGACTGTCCGGCCCCGCCCCTCTTTGATGCTGAAATCGACTTAGATGCGCAGATGGTGCATATCCCATCTGGACAGTTCATCATGGGAGACAATTCTCTTGCAGGGCAGGAAGAGTTTCTTGTTTCCGTGCCAGCATTTGAGATGGACAAGCACGAGGTCACCAACACCCAGTACAGCCGGTTCATTGCTGCTTCAGATCATGCCGCACCCGAAGGCTGGCCCGGAGTAAGCTATCCGCCAGGCTCGGCCTTTCGCCCGGTGACCAATGTCACTTGGGACGATGCACAGGCTTACTGCCAGTGGGTTGACAAGAGGTTGCCGACTGAAGCCCAATGGGAGTATGCCTGCCGTGGTGGCGATAGCTTTATCTATCCCTGGGGAAATGAATGGAATCCAGCGGCGGCAAACACCGAGTCAAGCGCTTGTGACGCCGCAACAAGCGTAGGAAGTTACCTGCCGCTCGGCGCCAGCATTTTTGGTGTGGCTGATCTTGTAGGTAACGTCGAGGAATGGATTAGCAGTCGGTATACACCCTATCCCTATTCGGTGCTCAGCGAGTCGAAGGCGGCCGACGGCGCCGACATTCATTCTATTCGTGGTGGTTCGTGGGCAAGCGCAGTACCGCAAGCCCAGTGCGCCATACGGGCGAACGCACCGCACGAGGCCTTCTTTGAGACGGTAGGCTTCCGCTGCGTACGCTCGTCATCGTAAGCGTGTAGCACACAGGTAGTTGTGTGGATAGTTATGCATAAGGGTACGTATGCACAAGGAGAATGCCATGAATCATTCGACTTTTGACAATGAGGAAGATGCAAGCGAGCGTACTTGGGAAGGCACGCCCTTCAGCGAAGTCAGATGGGAAGAGATTAATGAAGAACTGCAAACGCAGCTACGCCAAACACTCAGAAGTGAGCTTGGCAGTTCGGAACTGGGGCAGCAAATCGCTGAGGTAGCGGAAATATCAAGGTACGAAATTTACGATCCAGTGAACGGCATCGACCGGCCGCCTCAGATCGAGGGTCCGATAAGCGACCAGGCGATGAACGAGTTGAATGATCAGTTGCACGGAAGGTTGCAGGACTATGGAGTGCCGGAGTATGAAGCTCAAAACACATTCGTGGGGCCTATACAGGTTCCGACCACACATAAGTCTACTGCGGCAATTAGGCTATGCAGAGCCACATGCCCGTCCGGCGTGGTCACCGCTGTATCTTGCGACTTGTGCTGATAAAAATAATTTGCAATCTGATTGGCCCAATTCCTAGCGCCACTGCCGCTCAGCAAAGTAGGGTGCTACCAGCCCTGCTTTGATTTTACTTAGCGCAAATTTGCTTGCCGGCGCGTGCTGCGTTGACAATCAATTAAACCAGTGCGCAGCCGTTCCGCAACGCTCTGCTCCGCAAGCGAAGAGTCAGTCCGACAAACTTCACCCCCTCATTGCGTTTCGCCTCAAATGCGGCCTAAACTATAGGGTGCCCAGAAATTTGGTTCTCCGGCAGATTTCGTGCAATTGGCCACTTCCATTTGACCTGTAGTCATGAGGAAGACTGACTTCTGTTCAGCGCGACACAAAGTCCGCCGTGGCGATGACCGCCTCGGCCAGGCTCATGCACTGCGCGCTGCGCTCCGTAAAATCGACATCCGGCCTTATCAGCCCAAAGAAGAGAGAAAGCGCATCCGCAGTCTGTGTCGAGTACTGCAGCGCGCGCGGGTTGTTCGTCGCCGCCACGCTCCACAAGTAGGGGCCAACCATCCGGTGGGCGATGTCCGGCGAACCGATGGGGCCAATATTCAACAGCACCGTACACGAGACGACTACGCTGCTCTCCAGCGTGTCACTGCTGCCTGCGACGCCGGCCACAAGGGTCCAAAGCGCAGGATCATAGCGCACGGTAAAGTCCGGATACGCCGACCCGTAACCGTTTTGACCGCTGTAGCTGCTCAGTTCTGCGGCAGGTGCAGCCAGCGGAGAAGGCTCCTGGCCGGCTGGATTAGGATACATCTCTGCGTAGGCCTTCTGGTCGCAGCAGACACTGTCACATGCCGGTGTTGGCTGCGGGCGGAGCAGTGCGATACTCTCTTGCATCTGCTGCTCCGTACCGGAAAACTGCGCCCGCGCCCGGATCGCAGCCAGATGCGCCGGGTCAAACTGCAGCGACGCAACCAGTTGGAAAAACTGTTCCTTGACCTGAGGGTCCGTATTGCTGTTCATGAACAAGAAGACCAGTTCGCCTTTGGCGACCCAGACGACCTCGGTGTGGATCGCGCGGTTCTCTAGCACGCTGTACGCCACCTGATCGCCGACATCGGCAAAGGGTAGACCCGCCGTGTCCACGGCGGTGACGGTAGTCTCATCCGCCAGCGGATTCTCCGTTGCGCCGAGATGGTTGCGCAGCTCCATCCAGTCTTTCAAATCTGTGCCTGGCGAGAGGGTGAACACGTCCAGCGCAATCACTGCTTCACTGACCGGCGCGCCATCCTTGCCGGGCACGTAGAGAGAGATAGGATGCCCCAGCGTGCGCATGTATTCAATATTCGGGTTGTACGTGTAGCCTTCCGGCACGCCTTCGGCGGGTGGAGTGGCAAATTTGTCGAAGTCCGGGATGCTCAATGTCCAGGCGGCGGGATAGCGGAAGCTGATCCCCCACGCCGGATGCGTGTACTCGACCCATCCGTCGCCCGGCCCGGCAGACGCCTGCTGCCGGACGGCAGCTTCCTGCCCGTTCACAACCAACGGGCTGCAGCCGGCCAGCGCCAGCAGCAGCAGCCCCAACAACCAACGAGGGTTTCTCATCCGCGACGCTCCTTTTTCATTCGGCACAGTACACAAACCGATACGCCATGCGAGCGGTCTGCACACGCTTGCCGCCGGCTGGATTGCCGCTTGCGTGCCACTATTTCAACGCCGCCAATAAGGAAAATGTTCCGCGCGGTGCAGGCAAAATTGTCACGCTGCAAGCGTGACCTACAATGCCGTCACTTTCGCTCTCCCGTAGGTCACGCTTGCAGCGTGACGCTTCCGAGCCTCCTCCCTAACGCTTGCCTGCACCCGTTCCGCGGCCGCACAGGCGGCCGGGGGCAAAGGAAAACTTACCACGCCGCCCACAGCGCCGACAGCGCCTCGGCCTGCTCCAGCACGGTCTGCGTGGCCTTTTCTCGCTTGTCGGGGGGATAGCCGTGCTTGCGCAGGATGCGCTTGACCAGCACCCGCAGCGCGGCGCGCACATTCTCGCGCAGCGTCCAGTCGATGGTGGCGTTCTTGCGCACCGACGCCGCCAGCTCGCGCGCGATCGCCTGCAGCACCGGGTCGCCCAGCAGCTGCACGGCGCTGTCGTTGACCTCCAGCGCATCGTAAAAGGCCAGTTCCTCACTGCTCAACCCCAACGCTTCCCCGCGCCGGGCAGCCGCCTTCATCTCCTGGGCCAGGGCGATCAACTCTTCGATCACCTGCGCGGTTTCGACGGCGCGGTTTTGATAGCGGCGGATCGCCTGCTCCAACAACGCCGCAAACGAACGCGCCTGCACCACATTGGTGCGGCCGCGCGTGCGGATTTCCCCCGCCAGCAGCTTGCGCAGCAGCTCGACCGCCAGATTCTTCTGCGGCATCGCCTGGACTTCGGCCAGAAATTCATCGGAGAGAATGGCGATGTTGGGCTTTTGCAGACCCGCAGCCTGGAAAATATCCACCACCTCATCGGAGAGGATGGCGCTGGAGACCAGTTGGCGGATGGCATGTTCCATCTCGTCAGCCGGCCGCCCTTCCCCCGGTGCATTCTTGGCCAGCACCGCACGCACCGCCTGAAAGAAGCTCACGGCGTCGCGCAGCCGGGCGGTTTGCGGATGCGGCACGGCCAGGGCAAAGGCTTGCGACAGGCCGCTGACGGCGGCCAGCAGCCGTGCCTTGCCATCCTCTTGAGCCAGGATATGTTCTTGCGCAGCCGGCAGCAAGCTCAGCCGTTGCGCCGGCGTGCCGCTGCGCCACCGGCTGTAGTCAAAGCCGTAAAACAGGTTGGCGCAGATGGTGTACTTCTCCAACAGCACGGCCACGGCCTGCTCCTGGTCGATGGCGGTCTGGCCAGTGCCGCCGCTTTGGGTGTAGGTCGCCAGCGCATGGCGCAGCGCATCGGCAATCCCCAGATAATCGACCACCAGCCCGCCCGGCTTGTCGCGAAAGACGCGGTTGACGCGGGCGATGGCCTGCATCAGCCCGTGCCCGTGCATCGGCTTGTCCACATACATGGTGTGCAGCGCCGGGGCGTCAAAGCCGGTCAACCACATATCGCGCACAATCACCAGCTTGAAGCCATCGGCGGGGTCGCGGAACCGGTTCGCCAGCGTCTCGCGTGCGGCTTTGCTGCGGATGTGGCCCTGCCAG
>JBBRBX010000150.1:0-10664 GCA_038205395.1 Caldilineales bacterium | reverse complement strand
AGTTCGGCAATTGGCGGCGTCACGTGTCGACCACCCCCGCCGGTGAATCAATTCACCGGCTATCCCATGCGAAACCGGTTAAAACCGGTTGCCACAGGCGACGTTTCGCCGCACGCCAACCCACCTCGGTGGGTTTCGCATCCCGCTAGCCACCGATTTGAATCGGTGGCGGTCGCTTGCCGTCTCTGCCATTATAGCACGTGGATTTCGCAATTACCGGCGACGGTTATGGCCGCCTCCGGCGCTCCTTACGATTGACCTTATCTGCCGCGGGTGGTAAAATTCAGGGGCGGCGAATCAGGCTCAACTGCCTGCCCCGCGCGTCTGCCCACTCTATACGCCGCAGCCGGCGCCCACCCATCCGCGAGGCCGCTTTGGATCAGAATCACGTTTCTTGGATCGCTAATTTTATCTGGGGCATTGCCGACGACGTGCTGCGCGACCTGTATGTGCGCGGCAAGTATCGCGATGTGATCTTGCCCATGACGGTGCTGCGCCGGCTGGATGCGGTGCTGGAGCCGACCAAGCCGGCGGTGCTGGCGATGAAGGCCACGCTCGACGCGGCCGGCGTGGTCAACCAGAACCAGGCGCTGCGCCAGGCGGCGGGCCAGGCCTTTTACAATACATCGCCGTTTACGCTGCGCGACCTCAAGGCGCGCGCCGCAAGCCAGCAGCTCAAGGCCGACTTCGCGGCCTATCTCGACGGCTTTTCACCCAACGTGCAGGATATCCTGGACAAGTTTGAATTTCGCAACCAGATCCCGCGTCTCTCCAAGGCCGACGCGCTAGGCACGCTCATCGAAAAGTTTCTGGCGCCTGAAGTCAATCTCAGCCCCGCGCCCGTCTACCACGGCGACGGCTCGCTCAAGCAGCCGGGCCTCGACAACCACGGCATGGGCACGGTCTTTGAAGAGCTGGTGCGCCGCTTCAACGAGGAGAACAACGAAGAGGCGGGCGAACACTGGACGCCGCGCGACGCCGTCAAGCTGATGGCCAGCCTCATCTTTCTGCCCATCGCCGAGCAGATCGAATCGGGCACCTATCTGCTGTACGACGGCGCCTGCGGCACGGGCGGGATGCTGACGGTGGCAGAGGAGACGCTGCAGCAGTTAGCTGCGGCGCAGGGCAAGCAGGTGGCGACCCATCTGTACGGCCAGGAGATCAACGCCGAGACCTACGCCATCGCCAAGGCCGATCTGCTGCTCACGGGCGAGGGCGACGCCGCCGACAACCTGGTGGGCGGGCCGGAGTATTCGACGTTGTCCAACGACGCCTTTCGCACGCGCACCTTTGACTTTATGCTCAGCAATCCCCCTTACGGCAAAAGCTGGAAGAGTGACCTCGAACGCATGGGCGGCAAAGAGGGGATCAAGGATCAGCGCTTTGTGATCGAGCACGCCGGCGACCCGGACTATTCGCTGGTCACGCGCTCGAGCGACGGCCAACTGCTCTTTCTAGCCAACCTGCTCTCCAAGATGAAGGACAAGACGCCGCTGGGCAGCCGTATTGCCGAGGTGCACAACGGTTCCTCGCTCTTTACAGGCGACGCCGGGCAGGGCGAGAGCAACATCCGGCGCTGGATCATCGAAAACGACTGGCTGGAGGCGATTGTGGCGCTGCCGCTCAACATGTTCTACAACACCGGCATCGCCACCTACATCTGGGTGATCAGCAACCGCAAGCCGCCGGCGCGCCGCGGCTGCGTGCAGTTGATCGACGCCACGCAGTGGTACAGGCCGCTGCGCAAGAATCTGGGCAAGAAGAACTGCGAGCTGGCGGCGGAGGACATTGCGCACATCTGCGCTGTCTTTTTGGGCTTTGCGGAGAGCGAGCAGTCCAAGATTCTGCCCAATGCGGCCTTCGGCTACTGGAAGGTGACGGTCGAGCGCCCGCTGCGGCTGGCAGTGGATCTGTCCGAGCGCCGGCTGGCGGCGCTGCGGGGGCTGTGCGCCGAAGCGGACGAACTGCCGCTGGTGCACCTGGCCGAGCGGCTGGCCGCCCAGCTTGGCCCCGGCCCGCATCTCGACTACAACGTCTTTGTGGCGCATATGGAGGCAGACGCTGCCCGCCACCATCTCAAGCTGCCGGCGCGGCGGCTCAAGCTGCTGCAGGGCGCGCTGGCGGTGCGCGACGAGGGCGCACGGCCGATGATCAAAAAGGTGCACAAGCCGGGCAAGGCGCAGGCTGCGCCGCTGCACGGCCGCTGGGCCGCAGACGGCCGGGTGGTCGAATACGAAGCCGACCCCGACTTGCGCGACAGCGAGCAGATTCCGCTGCTGGAGCCGGGCGGCGTCGAGGCCTTTTTGCAGCGGGAAGTGCTGCCCTATGCGCCCGACGCCTGGTACGACCCGGAGAGCGTCAAGGTGGGGTACGAGATCAGCTTTACGCGCTACTTTTACAAACCGCAGCCCCTGCGCACGTTGGAAGAGATTCGGGCGGACATCCTGGCGCTGGAGCAGGAGACGGAGGGGCTGTTGGGGGAGATTTTGGGAGGGTGAGGCGTAGGTGGTGGGCGGGCCGGGAGACGATCGTCGCGATGAGAGGCGTTCGGCGCGCGGCGACCGCCGGTGAATCAATTCACCGGCTACCCGGATGCGAAACCCACCGAGGTGGGTTGTGGTGGCGGGCGGACCGGCGTACACTTCATCATGCGAGAGCGTTCAGCGAGAAGAGGCTCTTATGTCGTTTTGGCGGACCTATTATCATTTGATCTGGGCAACCCATCGCCGCCAAGCTTGGATCACGCCGGCGATGGAAGCGCAATTGTTTCCCTATCTTGTACAGCAGGCGGCAGCGCTGGAGGTGTCTGTGCTTGCCGTCAACGGGTGGACGGACCATATCCATTTGGTTGTCGCAATCCCGCCGAAACTCTCCGTTGCCGGCGTCGTCCAGCGCTTGAAAGGAACCAGTGCACACTACCTGAATGATCAGGTGCAAGCGGTACCTTCCCTCGTGCCGCATTTTGCCTGGCAAGAAGGATATGGCGTATTGACCATCGGCGAACGGCACTGTCCTATTGCCGTCGACTATGTTCAGCGGCAGAAAGAGCACCATGCCGCCCAACAAACAAACGCCTGGCTGGAGCGCACGGAAGAAGAAGATGTGGGTCCGCACCCTTTGGGTGCAGCCATCGATGCACAACAAACCAAGCTGCGTGAAGGCCCGCCACCGATTGATGAAGGTTAAGAATTTAGTTCGGTTATTGGCGACTTTCGTGTACGGCGACCGCCACCGATTGAAATCGGTGGCTAACGGGATGCGAAACCCACCGAGGTGGGTTGGTGTGGCGAACGTCTCGGCGCACGCCAACCGGTTTTAACCGGTTTCGCATGGGATAGCCGGTGAATTGATTCACCGGCGGGGGTGGCGGGCGGATCGGCGCCAATCATCCAATTCCATTTGGGAACATCCACCAATCGGCGGCGGTCGTTGGGGAGCGAAAGACGATAACGAAAATAATGACAACACCTAAGCGCAATCTCAAACCCTATCCGGTAATGCAAGATTCCGGCGTGCCGTGGCTGGGTGCGGTGCCGGCAAGCTGGCAACTGCATCGCACAAAAACACTTTTGTGGGAACGGAGCGATAAAGGCCATCCAGAGGAGCCACTATTGGCTGCTACTCAGACAAAAGGCGTCGTGCGCAAGGAAGAATATGAGAATCGGACGATGCTCGCCTTAAAAGATCTCCATCTCCTCAAGCTTGTAAAGGTTGGTGATTTTGTCATCAGCCTACGCTCTTTTCAAGGCGGTATCGAATTTGCTCGTGATCAAGGAATTATTAGCCCTGCTTATACAATTCTTTATCCAAAGCAAGAGGTCATACATGGATATCTGGCTTGGCTTTTCAAATCGAAACCCTATGTGGACAATTTGTCTCTCTATGTAACGGGTATCCGTCAGGGTCAAAACATCGACTATGAAAAACTAAGTCGGTCAGCGTTGCCCGTCCCACCCCTCCCCGAACAGCGCGCCATCGTGCGTTATCTCGACCACATGGACCGCCGCATCCGGCGCTACATCCGGGCCAAGCAGAAGCTGGTCAAGCTGCTGGCCGAGCAAAAGCAGGCCATCATCCAGCAGGCCGTCACCTGCGGCCTCGACCCCAGCGTGCCTCGCAAACCCTCCGGGGTGGAGTGGCTGGGGGAGGTGCCGGTGCATTGGGAAGTAATAGTTCTTAAACGTCTGTTGCGACGCCTTGTTGACTGCGAGCACAAAACAGCACCAGCCGTTGACGCAAGTCAATATCGTGTCGTGAGGACAGCGGGAGTTCGGCGAGGGCAGCTTGTTTTAACTGGAACCTACTGCACAAGTGCCGAAGCTTACTCTGAGTGGACACGGCGCAGCATTCCAGAACCTGGTGACGTAATATTTACACGAGAGGCGCCAGTAGGAGAAGCCTGTATCGTACCATCGGAGCATAGCTTGTGCCTCGGCCAGAGAACTGTGTTGATGAAGCTGCGAAGGGAGATGTACGAACCACAATTCCTGGTATACATGATCTATACTGGGCCACCTTCACATCGCATCAAGTTAGCATCTCAAGGTTCGACAGTTGACCATTTCAACATGGACGATATCGCATCTATGTTGGTATTCGTTCCTCCACTTGATGAACAATACGCAATTATTGATCATGTTAAAGCCGAGACTCTACCCATGGAAGTAGCACAGGCCAAAGCCAACCAAGAAATCGCTCTCCTCCGCGAATACCGCACGCGCCTGATCGCCGACGTCGTCACCGGCAAGCTGGATGTGCGCGGGGCGGCGGCGGGCTTGCCGGCGGAAGCGGACGCGCCCGACGCGCTTGACGTCGAAGAGGCGCCGGCTGAAATGGATGCGGATGAGACGGATGCGGACGCTCCGTTGGATGAACCCGAAGGAGACTGATCTGTGACCACCGACACCTCCGAACATGGCCTGGAATCGCTGATCTGCGCCGCGCTGACCAGCGCGCCCGCTGAGGCGCCGCCCAGCGCGGGCAGGCCTGCGCACGATCCGTCCGCTCTCTACGGCCCCGGCGGCTGGATTCTGGGCGACTGGCACGACTATGACCGTGAGTTCTGCGTCGACCTGGTGCAGCTGGCCGCCTTTCTGCACGCCACCCAGCCGCAGACGGCGGCGGCCCTGGACATAGACCACGACAGCCCCACCCGGCGCAAGTTTCTGGCTCGCCTGCAGGGCGAGATCAGCCGGCGCGGCACCATCAGCCTGCTGCGCCACGGGGTCAAGCATCTGGCGCACCAGGTGGAACTTTTCTACGGCACGCCTTCGCCCGGCAATGAAACCGCCGCGCGGCGCTACAACCAGAACCGCTTCTCTGTCACGCGCCAGCTGCGCTACAGCCGCGACGAGACGCAGCTTGCCCTCGATCTGGCGCTCTTTCTCAACGGCCTGCCCATCGCCACCTGCGAACTCAAGAACAACCTCACCAAGCAGACGGTCGAGGATGCGGTGCAGCAGTACAAGCTCGACCGCGACCCGCGCGAGCGGCTGTTCGAGTTCGGGCGCTGCGCCGTGCACTTCGCTGTGGATGACCAGGAGGTGCGCTTCTGCACGGAGCTGAAGGGCAAACAGTCGTGGTTCCTGCCCTTCAACCTTGGTTGGCGTGACGGCGCCGGCAACCCGCCCAACCCGCACGGCCTCAAGACCGACTATCTGTGGAAACAGGTGCTCACCCGCCGCGGGCTGACCGACATCCTGGAGAATTATGCCCAGATCGTCGCGCCGAAGGATGAGAAGACGGGAAAGAAGAAGCAGGTGCAGATCTGGCCGCGCTATCACCAGCTGGATGTCGTGCGCAAGCTGCTGGCGGATTTGCGTATCAACGGCGTGGGCGGGCGCTATCTGATCCAGCACTCAGCGGGCAGCGGCAAGTCCAACTCGATTGCCTGGCTGGCGCACCAGTTGATCGGGCTGAAGCAGCCCAGACCGGAGCAGGACAGGCAGCAGGAGAGCGGGCCGCTCTTTGACTCCATCTTTGTCATCACTGACCGCCGCCTGCTTGACCAGCAAATTCGCGACACAATCAAAAATTTTGTCCAGGTAGGCGCCACCGTGGGCCACGCCGATCACTCCGGCGATCTGCGCCGCTTGATTACCGAAGGCAAAAAGATCATCATCACGACCGTGCAGAAGTTCCCCTTTATCCTCGACACCATCGGCAGCGAGGCGAGCGGAAAACGCTTCGCCATCATCATCGACGAAGCGCACTCCAGCCAGGGCGGGCACACGTCGGCGGCCGTCAGCATGGCGCTGTCGGGCGCCCACCCCAGCGGCGAGAACGCGGATGAAGACGAGACGACGGAGGATGTGATCAACCGCATCATGCAGGCGCGCAAGCTGCTGCCCAACGCTGCCTACTTTGCCTTTACGGCCACCCCCAAAAACAAGACGCTGGAACTGTTCGGCGAGGCTGTCCCGCAGCCGGACGGCACGGCCAAGCACCGCCCCTTTCACAACTACAGCATGAAGCAGGCGATCGAGGAAGGCTTTATCCTCGACGTGCTCAAATACTACACGCCGGTCGCCAGCTACTACCGGCTGGTCAAGACAGTCGAAGACGACCCGGAGTTCGACAGCAAGCGGGCGCAGAAGAAGCTGCGCCAGTATGTGGAAAGCAATGACCACGCCATCCGCCTCAAGGCCGAGATCATGGTGGACCACTTCCACGAGCAGGTGATCGCCCTGCACAAGATCGGCGGCCAGGCGCGGGCGATGGTCGTCACCAGCGGCATCCAGCGCGCCATC
Source organism: Caldilineales bacterium (assembly GCA_038205395.1). Taxonomy (GTDB): domain Bacteria; phylum Chloroflexota; class Anaerolineae; order Caldilineales; family Caldilineaceae; genus Fredericiella. The sequence continues at coordinate 3,915 of JBBRBX010000150.1, read as the reverse complement.
CAGTACTATCACGCCATACGCGCGTATCTGGTCGAGCGCAGGAGTCCTTACCAGGCGATTGTGGCCTTTTCGGGCGAGTATGAGTATGACGGCGTCAACGTGACCGAGGCCATGCTCAACGGCTTTCCCTCCAACCAGATCGCCGACAAAATTCAGGCCGACCCCTACCGCTTTTTGATCTGCGCCGACAAGTTCCAGACCGGTTATGATGAGCCGCTGCTGCACACCATGTATGTGGACAAGCTGCTCAGCGACATCAAGGCGGTGCAGACGCTCTCACGGCTCAACCGGGCGCACCCGCAGAAGTATGACGCCTTTGTGCTCGACTTTATGAACGACACCGATGCGATCCGCGACGCCTTTGCCGACTACTACCGCACCACGATCCTGGCGGAGGAGACCGACCCCAACAAGCTGCACGACCTGCAGGCGGCGCTGGACGACAGCGGGGTGTATGACGATGAGCAGGTGGAGCGGCTGGTGGCGCTTTATCTGGGCGGGGCCGGGCGCGACCAGCTCGACCCGATCCTGGATGTGTGTGTGGCCGTCTACAAGGAGGATCTCGACGAGGCGGGCCAGGTTGACTTCAAGGGCAAGGCCAAGGCGTTTGTGCGCACCTATGGCTTTCTGGCCTCGCTGCTGCCTTATGGCTACGCCGAGTGGGAGAAGCGGTCGATCTTCCTCAACTTTCTCGTGCCCAAGCTGCCTGCGCCCCAGGAGGAAGACTTAGCGCTGGGCATCCTGGAAGCCATCGACATGGACAGCTACCGGGTGGAGAAAAAGGCCGCCATGCAGATTGCCCTGCCAGACGTCGACGCTGAGATTGGCCCCGTGCCCAGCGAGGGCGGCGGCCACAAGCCGGAGGCGGCGCTGGATCGGCTGTCGCACATCTTGCAGACCTTCAACGACCTGTGGGGCAGCATCGACTGGTCGGATGGCGACCGCGTGGAGCGGCTGATTACGCAGGAGATTCCGGCGCGCGTGGCCGCCGACAGCGCCTACCGGAACGCGCGCAAGAACAACGACAAGCAGAACGCGCGCATCGAGCACGACAAGGCGCTGGGGCGGGTGATGACCTCGATCCTCAAGGACGACACGGAGTTGTTCAAGCAGTTCATGGACAACGACGGCTTCAAGCGCTGGCTGTCGGACTTTGTGTTTGGCGAGACGTATGAGCAGGACGCGGCGTGAGGGGAGGCCCATACCTGTCCAGCCCGCACACCCCGTGCAGATTGTCGCGCCGGCTGTGCGTATAGCCGCACGAGGGCGTGCTCCCTGGACATTGGATCGCACTAACTGGCGTCAGCAGCCCCTTACCGTGGAGCATACCTGGCCGCCAAAAAGCGCTGCCACAGGCTGTACAGATGCGGCGGCAAATTCAGTTCTTCCAGCAGCGCCGCGACCTCATCCAAATTCAACGCGGCAATGTCTTCGCTCCTGCCATGTTCAATCACCTGGCGAATATACCATTTGCGCTGGAACGGATCGTCCAGGTCAATCCGGTCGGTGCTCCAGACAATATGCCTGGGCGGTGAGATCATCTTCATCATACACCTCATACAGTAGGCCGGCGCCGTCGATGCTGCCCTGTCGTCCCTGTCATTATAGCACGTGGATTCCGCAATACCCTGCGGCGTGAGGGGATACCCACATCCGTCCAGCCCACACACCCCGTGCAAATTGTCGCGCCGGCCGTGCACAGAGCCGCACGAAGGCGTGCTCCCTACACAATTGAGGGTGGCGGCGTACAGGCAAAATCGCCTTCTGTCCTTTCATCTTGACAGGTGTTCGCTTTTAAGCGACAATAGTGTTGGAACCGAAGCGGCGGCAAAATCTTACTGGCAGGAGTTCAACCAGCGATGAAACCAGAAATTGCAGGCGTGGGCGGTGCGGGTGTCAAGCCTTATGAAGCGTTCCTGCAGGATGAACTGCGCGACCCCGAACTGGCTGCCGAGTATCTGACCCTGGCGCTCACGGAAGGCTCGACGGAGGAATTTCTGCTGGCGCTGCGCAGTGTGGCGGACGCGCACGGTGGCCTCAATGCCGTGGCGGAGGCCGCTCAACTCAACCGCCAAACGCTGTATCGCACGCTCTCCAGCGAAGGCAACCCTACGATCGCCACGCTGCGCAGTGTCCTGCGCGCGTTGGGATTGGAGATGGCGTTTACCCCGGCTTCGCCATGAGCCTGCCGCCGCCACCGTCCAACCCCCACGCCACGTGCGGATTGTCGCGCCGGGGCCGTGCGCAGAGCCGCACGAGGGCGTGCTCCCTGGACAGTTGGTGGAGAGTGGCGCAGCCCGCAGGGTGGGCGTGCAAGGCCTGTCGTCATTTTGCATCCTAGTGTACAATGGCGTGCAGGGGCAGGGCAGCTATTGGATGCATTGCAGGAGGCCGCTTTATGAATCGTGAATTGCTTTTCTGCGCATGCGGTATGCGAGCAAGCAGGGTGAACCGCCGGGGCAAGCCGGCCCACTAGACAGTGAACCCTTTGTCGGCATGTGGCGGGATCGCCAAGATATGCAGGACAGCACTCGTTGGGTGCGGGAAAGCCGTCAAAGCGACTGGTCGTAGATGCGATGTTTGTTGAAATGCACGCCCCTCATTTCCTTTGCTGCAGCCGGTGAGCGTGCGCACTGCACGCGGGCTGTTCTTGCATCCTTCCCTTTCCTCCAATCTTTGACACGCCGCCCCTTCTTGCCCTACAATCGACAAGATGTATCTGTCGCTTGTACGCTTTTTTGTTGCCTTTTCGTCGCCGTATTTTTCGTCACCGGATTTCTGTGAGCGGGCTTGCCTATGAAACGCCTTTCGACCAACGAACTTCGCCAATTCTGGCTGGACTATTTCCACGCACAGGGCCATGCCATTGTGGCCAGCAGCAGCCTGGTGCCGCATAACGACCCGACGCTGCTGTTGATCAACGCCGGCATGAACCAGTTTAAGGATGCCTTTCTGGGCGTGGAGCAGCGCGATTACAACCGCGCCACCACCAGCCAGAAGTGCATGCGCGTCAGCGGCAAGCACAATGACCTGGAAAATGTCGGCCCCAGCCCGCGCCACCACACTTTTTTCGAAATGTTGGGCAATTTCTCCTTTGGCGATTACTTCAAAAAAGAGGCCATCGCCTTTGCCTGGGATCTGCTGGTCAACCAGTTAGGGCTGTCGGTCGAGCGGCTCTGGTTTACGGTCTATCTGGACGACGACGAGGCGGAACGGCTCTGGATCGAGACGGGCGCCGACCCGGCGCGCGTGCTGCGCTTCGGCAAGAAGGACAACTGGTGGGCGATGGGCGACACCGGCCCCTGCGGCCCTTGCTCGGAAATTCACTACTACTGGGGCGATCTGGACAAGCAGGTCAAAGAGGGCGTCAACGAGGACGACGAATACCTGGAGATCTGGAACCTGGTCTTTATGCAGTATGACGCCAAGCCCAGCGGCGAACTGGTTCCGCTGCCGGCGCCCAGCGTCGACACCGGCGGCGGGCTGGAACGGCTGGCGAGCATCCTGCAGGGCAAGGACAACAACTACGACACCGACGCCTTTGCGCCCATTATGGCGCGCATCCAGCAGTTGGCGGAGCAGAGCGACGAAGAGCGCCGGCAGAATCTCTACCGCTATCGCGCCATTGCCGACCATGCCCGCGCCTGCACTTTTTTGATTGGCGACGGCGTGCTGCCCGGCAATGAGGGGCGCCAGTATGTGCTGCGCATGATTCTGCGCCGGGCAGCCCGCTTCGGCAAGACGATCGGCTTTGATGCGCCGTTCCTGGCGCACGTGGCGGACGCCGTGATCGACGAGATGGGCAGCCATTACACCGATTTGCCGGCCAAGCGCGACTATATCCTGCACACCATCACCGAGGAAGAGGAGCGCTTCCACCGCACGCTCAGCAACGGCCTGCGCATCCTGGACGAT
>JBBRBX010000149.1:0-10798 GCA_038205395.1 Caldilineales bacterium | reverse complement strand
TATTTGGTTGACCGTTCTGACCGCCGCGACCTGAGCATCTTTCGCATCGGTTATGACATGATTGAACGTTTCTTTACCAACGCCAAGCCTCTCACCATCAGACTCTTGCCTTACTTTCAAAAAGTGTACGGTAGCTAGGATTGTAATCAGTTAAATCGTTATCGCTGAATGATTCCGACAATGCTTTCGGCGAAAAAACGCTGGTTGCGCGAACGCTCCTCCATCCTGTGTACGATCCCCATCGCCACAAGACGTTGGAGGGTACGCATCGCAGTCTGATGTGACACTTCAAAACTTTTTGAAATATCTTGCGCTGCAATAATTGGCCGTTCTAATAGCAAGGCAACCACAGAGAACATTAATGGGGTGGCATTTTGCTGTCGCAGTTTGGTCTGCCACGCTAGTTCCAAATCACGCAGTTCTCTTGCGCGCGCCACTGCATCTTGAGCCTGATCGGTCACACCGTTCAAAAAGAAACACAGCCACGTGTTCCAATCGCCTTTTGTACTCACTGCCATGAGGCCATCGTAGTATTGCTGCCGGTTGCGCTCAAAATAGGCGCTCAAATAGAGCAACGGCAATGGCAGCAAATTCCAATGCACGAGCAATAAGGTAGTGAGCAACCGGCCAATCCGTCCGTTGCCGTCAAGAAACGGATGAATAGCTTCGAATTGATAATGAATCATACCAAGGCGTAGCAATGGCGGGTAACTGTCTTCTTTATGAAAGTAGCTTTCCAGGTCGGCAAGCGCTTGCTTCATCTCATCTGCCGGCGGCGGCACAAATGTTGCATCCCGCAGACTCACGCCAAGCCCGCCAATCCAATTTTGCGTACGGCGAAATTCGCCAGGCGTCATGTACTCGCCTCGCACACCAGTCATCAGGCGCTCATGTAGCTCACGCAACAACCGCAGGCTTAGCGGGAACTCCTTGATACGCTCTAAACCATATTCTAACGCATATACATAATTTAGCACCTCACGAACGTCACTTTCTGAGGCTTGGGCGCGAATACCAGGCAGCAATAGTTGGCCCGCTTCATACGCATACAAATCAGTTACATCTGCCTGCGTCCCTTCGATACGTGAAGACAGCACCGCCTCACGGCGGATGAAAGGCTGTATAAACAAATGTGGATTAGGCATGTTACGTCCCAGCCCGGCCCAACTCACCTAGCGCTCGGTCTGCAGCCGATAGTGCCTGGATCAAGGTCAGATTTAAATGAAGCGTTGGCGGCAGTGGATTGGGCACAAACGCCCAGTAAGCAACGTTAGCAGGACCGGCCTTGATCAGTCTGCCACTTTTGCCGGCTGAGAACTGGGACCGATCCACTTTTTATCTCCTTCTGCTTTTGATAAACCCCACTGCCGATTGTAAAGTCTTATGATGATTTTAGCCAATTTTTGGACATAAGGGTAGCGCTATATCCACCGATGGGTATCAGAATGTTTTATACTAAACACGCATCAGCCGTACTTTTCCGCTCTATATTCGGCTAGCCAGCGTGCGGTTTCCTCGTTGCTGGGGACCGGCTGATTAGTGGCAAGCAAACCTAATGCCTGGCTGAGGGTAGCGGCTGGCGTATTGGGCTGTTCGGCAGGAGCGATGGTCTTGAGCAAATCTTGGATCAGCAGGAAACGCTTGGCGGCGGGCCAGGTATGGACAGTACGCAGAATAGACTCGTAATTCGGATCAGAACAGGTCATGACGTTTGCCTCGCTTTCCTCCATACAACATTCATACTGCTATTTTACCATGTCGAGCAGCCATTTTCATCCCGATACCCTGCGGCAGACGCAGAGGAAATAAAGCATCCCGCCACCCAGTGGATTGGGTGGCGAGATGACAAAGATACAACTTGCTGATTGCACCGCAAGCCGCAATGGCTCAGCTACTGAAGCGCGGCATTGATCTCATCGTTCGCTGTTTTGAGCGCAGCGGCGACGTCGTCCACTTCACCAAGCATAATGCGATCCATTACTTCGTCCATAATCGTACTGACCGTGGAGAAGTTGTCGGCTACAGGGTTGTAAAAAGTGACGCCCGGCTCTGATGCCTCTTCGAAAAATGGGCTGACGTCAACGCCTTGCGATTCGCGCAGTTTGAGCACTTCATCCACACCGCTCTGAATTGCGGGGAAGACTGCGCCGCTCTTGCCGACGATGTCCTGGCACTCGGCAGAGCCGAGAAATTTCACCCACTTCCAGGCTTCTTCAGGGTGCTTCGTACCGGTCCAGATCGAATCCGCCAACGAATTGGTGACGCTGCGGCGGCCTTCGGGACCAGTGGGCAATAAACCAAAGCCAAGATCGACATCCCCAGTGACATAGTTGTTAATCTGCCAGGAACCATCGGTAGTCATTGCGCCCTTGCCTGCTTGCATCAGCGCCTGCGGCCCCAAGCTGGTCACATCGGCCAAACCCGGAGAATAGCCTTTTTCCAGCCAGAGGCTGCGGTACCATTCGATGGTTTCAGCCAAAGCCGGGGAATCATAGTAAAATTGGTTGCTCCACAGCGCATCCTGGAACTTAAAGCCGTTGCTGGCGGCCCAATGGCTCCAAGCATTGTTGCCGATAGCGCCGCCCGTTCCTTGGGGGATAAAGCCGTACTGCACTACGTTATTCTTATCAAAATCGGGGCTGAGACCGTTGTTGCCGTTGGCATCCAGCGTCAGCTTGGCAATCGTTTCTTCAAACGTGCCGCCGTCGATTGGGTTCCAAGTCCAGCTTTCCATGATTGCGGGGTCAATGCCGGCAGCCTCAAACATTGTCTTGTTGTAGATGACGGCAATGGTGTCCCAATCCTTGGGCAGGCCATAACGCTTGCCTTCCCGCACCCAAAGATCAGCCAGCTTGGGCAAATAGACATCGAGCGGCACCGCATCGCGCTCGACCAGCGGCTGAATATCCATGATCTGGCCTTTGTCGGCATACTCCGGCACCTGACCAATGTAGTTGGTATAGACATCAGGTGCATCGCCGGCCACCATGCTGGTTTGCAGAGAAGTCCAGTAATCCCCCCAACCGGATTGTTCGATGTTAATCTTGATGTCTGGGTTGAGCGCTTCAAACTGATTGGCGCATTCCTGATAGGCAGGCAGTTGCAGCGTGTCCCACAATACGTACTTCAGCGTAACGGCCTCGCCACCGGATGCCGGAGCCGCCGCCGCCCCACCAGCATCCGCAGCAGGTGCGGCTGGTGCAGCGGCTGCGCAGGCAGAGAGAACCATACTTAAGATCAACAGTACTGCAATAAACCCCGATGTTCGTGCACGTTCGTAACGCATCTTCACTTTTCCTCCAATATACAAACCAACTGCTGATGGAATCACGGATTACTTAATGCCGCTGAACTGAATTGCGTCGACCGCTTTACGGCCGGCGATCAGAAAAAGCAACAAGGTGGGAATCATTGCGACAATGGCGCCGGCCATAAGCCCACCCCAATCGGGGGCGCCCTGGGGCGTCTGGCTGCGAAAGACACCGAGCGCAACAGTCAATACACGCACGTCCTCATTACGACCAACCAGAAACGGCCAGAGATAGTCGTTCCACTCCCCAATAAAGGAGAGAATGGCCAGCGTTGTCACGGCTGCGACGCTCATCGGCAGGATCACGCGCAGAAAAATGCGCAAATGGTTAGCGCCATCGATTTTGGCAGCATCTTCAATATCGCGGTTGATCGAGAGAAACGTTTGGCGAAAGAAAAAAACGGCGAATGGCGCCATCAACAGCTTGGGCGCAACAATACCAGGGAACGTATTCATCCAGCCCAACTCTCGGATCAACAGAAAGTTAGGGATTAACGTGACAATGCCGGGAATCATGAGCGCCGCGATAAAAAGTGCGAAAAGTTTCTCACGTCCCGGAAACACAATGCGTGCAAACGCATAGGCTGCCAGTGCGCTAAAAAAGATTTGTCCGGTAACGCTCAAAACGGCGACGATCAATGAGTTGCGCATGGCAAGCAGAAAATTGATCGAGGTGCCGGAGCCGCCCATCGCTACCGCCTGCGCCGAGTCCACTAGCCCTACCACGCGTGCAAAGTTGTTTAGCGTAAACTCGGCTGGGAGCAGCGACGTCGTATCGCGAAAGATTGAACGCGGTTCCGACAGCGCCGTACGCAGCGCCCACCAAAAGGGAAACAGCATAATAAGCGCCAGCAGGAGGATCAAAGCCCAGCCTACTAACCTGCTCCAAAGAACTTTTCCAGCCGGTCTCACTTGATGCGCTCCCTCTGCACGAAAGACATAGCCGCTAAAGATCGGATTCGCCGGCACGCAGCAGGCGCATCTGAATAGCAGTAACTACCAGCAAGATTAGGAAGAGGGCCATGGCAAGTGTCGTTGCATAGCCCATTTCAAAGCGGACAAAGGCATACTCGTAGATGTACCAGACGATCACACGCGTCGCATTGGCTGGGCCACCTTGGGTTGTCACGGCAATCGTGTCAAATATTTGGAAGGAACCGATAATACCTGTCACCAAGACAAACACCAGAACCGGGCGCAGCAAGGGCAGGGTGATTTTCCAGAACATATGCCACTCACCAGCCCCATCGATGGCGCCCGCTTCATACAACTCTTTGGAAATGACCTGCATCCCAGCAAAAATCAGCAGCGTTGAATAGCCAAGATGCCGCCAGATGTTGATCGCGGCAATGGTGGCAATCGCCTGCTGGGGAGAACCCAAAAAAGCCTGGCGGCCAATGCCGATGGCCATCAACGCCTCATTGATCACCCCCAGCAGCGGATCGAGCATCCACAGCCACAACAACGCCACGACAACATTGGAAAGCAGGTAAGGGAGGATGAGCAGGCCGCGCACCCATACGCTTTGGGTAAAACGCGCAATAAAGGCGGCCAACCCTATCGAAAGCCCGATTTGAACAGTGACGTTAATTACCACATAGCTAAGGGTGATCCATAAAGAGCGCCAAAAGGTGGCATCGGCCAGCAATTTGCTGTAATTAGCCAGGCCAACTGGTTCGGCAGGCGTGAGCAAATTCCAGTCACTAAAGCTGATCAACAAGCCGCGCCCAAACGGAACCACATAGAAAATAATCAAACCGAGCAGACTGGGTGCGATAAACAGCCAAGCCGCCCAAGTGTCGCTGCGCTTCCACGCACGCAACCGGCTGCTCCGTTGTACATTTGGCGCTGGTTTGGCAGTTACAACCATAGAAGTGTCATCCACATCTTGTCGTTTAGGCGGCATCCACAACTGCGGAGCGGGCAGGCGCCGCCGGTGGATCGCCAAAATCAGGAATTTTGAGCAGTTCGCCGCCGCGTTTTGCCGACTCGTGGGCAACGATGCCGGGCACGCAGCAACGCGCAGCAAACCAGACGTTGTTGGGCGGCAGCTTTGCTTCCAACACAGCCTGCATAAAATCCAGCACAAGAAACTGATGTGAGCCTTCGTGGCCGTTTGGCAATCCTCGGAAGGTGTCAGGCAAACGATCTACTGGATGTACAGTGGACACGCCTGTATAAAAACCGCTGTGCAGCGCCGCGGCAACGTGCTCCTCAGCCGCTTTGGCAGACCTAGATGAGCCACATGTCAACTGTTCCGTCATATCTTCAGTCTGGTTGGTTGACTTCTTGTACCAGACGGAAGCATTGCCTGGCGGCTTGCGAGAACTGCGTGGATCGGTTTGGGTTTCGAAGCTGGCCCGCGTGCCAAAGACGCTCATACGCACTTCAGGGCTGGCATGATAACCGACGCGCCGCAATTCGTTGATGCGCGCCATACCGCCATCCGACGTGCGAAAAAGGGCGCACTGGTTGCTGAACGCGTTACCCCACAAGCTGATATTCTGTTCGAAAACACCGTCTTGTTCCCGATCAGCATAGCCGAAACAAGCTACATCCGTCATTCGCGCACCGGTTGTGCCTAAAATCATACTAACTGAATGGGTAGGATAAAGCATCGGCGGAAAGCTGGCAGTGCGCTTCCACTCATCGCCACCGCTGTAGCGATAGGCGTCATAGAAGCCCACATCCATATCATGGATATACTCCGCCTCGCCGTAAACAAAATGGCCAAAATCCCCTGCGGCAAAGCGGTCACGACAAAAAATAGAGACAGGATAATAATAGCTGGTCTCACCTACCATATAGACCAAGCCTGTCTCCTGCACCGTCGCCACCAGTTCAGCCATTTCTTCAAGGGTGATGGCGGCAGGCACAGCCGAGTAGACATGCTTGCCGGCGCGTAGCGCCTGAACGGCCTGCGCAGCATGAAGCCAACGCTGGGTGAAGATAGCGATAGCATCTACATCCGTGCGGCAGAGTTCGTCGTGCGAAGCCACCGTGCGCCGGATATGAAAGCGACGGGCAAATTCCGCACAGCGTGCGGGAACGACATCGGCAAGTACGACTTCATCTACGCCGGGATATGCCTGAAACAAAGGGATAAACGACGGTGCAAATTGGCCAGCACCGGAAATACCGATTTTCACACCCATAATGACGTCTGCCTTACATCCTGCTGAAATGGAACGACAAAAATGAGCTGAACTGCGCCCACAAGACGATAACATGGCCGCAGCACTTTATGCGTATGCGTGCACAAATGCTTTTAATTTGAAAACGAATGAGCCGTTGCAGCTTAGCAAGATGAAGCGGGCATTACAAGACTGTTTTTGCCCGTTTTTAAATTTCACTCCTTGACGCCCAGCCGGTCTTCTGCTACAATTCGTGCATCCGCACATCAACCGTGCAATTGCACAATCTGACCATTTATGACACCGTCCGCCGACCAACACGAACTGCTTGCTAAGGTGGCTTCTCTCTATTATGAGGAGGAGCTGACGCAGAATGCGATTGCTGCACGGCTGGGGCTTTCGCGCGTCAAAATCTACCGGCTGCTCAAACAGGCCAAGGAGGAGCAGGTGGTGCAGATTGTGATCGACTGGCCGATCAAGCGCAGCACACGGCTGGAGCGGGCGCTGTGCGCGCGCTTTGGCCTGGCCGACGCCCTGGTGCTGCAGACGCTCGCCAACGACCAGAGCAGCGGCCTGCACCCGTTGGGCCAACTGGCGGCGCGCTATCTGGAACAGACGCTGCAGGACGGCGCTACGCTGACGGTCTGCCTGGGCCGCTCCACCTATGAGACGATTGCCGCCATCCGCCCCGGCTTCCGCGCGCATGTACAGGTGGCTCCGGCCATGGGGTCAATGCTCTTTGCCCTGCGCGAGCTGGACAGCGGCGCCCTGGCACGGCGGCTGGCGCAAAAGCTGGGGGGCGAGGTGCTCGATCTGTCCGCCCCCGCCATGGCCGACAGCGCCGCCGACGCCGAGGTGCTGCGCAACCAGCGTGATATCCGCCGCACCCTGGCGCTGGCGCGCAGTGCCGACGTTGCCCTGTTGGGGATCGGCAGCCTCAACCCGGCAACGTCCGGCTTTGTCAAAGGCGGCTTTTTGAACAGCGAGGAGCTGGCAAAGCTGGCGGCGGCAGGGGCAGTCGGCGATATGGGTGGCCATATCCTGACGCTGGCCGGCAAACTGCATGACAACCACTATGACGAACGCATTATCGGCGTCAGCCTGGACGATTTCAAACGCATCCCCACCACGATCGCCGTGGCCGCCGGCATTGACAAAACGGCGGCCATCCTGGGTGCGCTGCGGTCGGGTGCGGTGCGGGTGTTGGTGACTGACGAACGCACGGCCGCGGCCGTGCTGGCACTGGAGAAAACCACAACTGATGATAAATAACACGATGACTGTACCGATTTTTCAAGGCGAAGGGCGGCTGGAATATTTAGTGCGCCCGATCCCCCTACTTCAAGCCCCTGACGATGTGCTGGTGCGCATCGAAGCCTGCGGCATCTGCGGCACTGATCTCAACATCCTGGCCACACCACCCGCCCACAAAGCGCCGCCCGGCATTATTATCGGCCACGAAGGCGTGGGCATCGTCGAGCAGATCGGCTCCGGCGTGCACGGCCTGGCGCCGGGCGACTGCGTCGTGATCGCCAACCGGCTGACCTGCGGCCAGTGCGCCTACTGCCGGCGCGGGCTGGACAACCAGTGCACGAATTACCAGACGATCGGCACCACGATTGATGGCGCATTTGCGCCCTATCTGGTCGCGCCGGCGCGTGCGCTGTGGAAGATTGACCCCTCCGTCGCGCGCGATGACGCTGCCCTTTTTGAGCCGCTGGCCTGCGTGGTCGGCTCGGTCAAGCGTGCTCCGATCCAGCCGGGCGACCATGTGGCTGTCATCGGGGCCGGCCCGATGGGGCTTCTTTTCGCGCTCGTCTACCGCGCATTGGGGGCGGGCAGCATTACCATGCTGGATATGGCCCCCTACCGGCTCGAGTTTGCGCAGGAGTTGGGGATGCAGGCCATTAACGTAACCCAGGGCGACGCCGCTGCGGAGATCAAGCGCCGCACGCAGATCGGCGCCGATCTGGTGGTCGATGCCGTCGGCAACCAGTTGGGCCAGGCTGTGCAGTTGACCCGGCGCGGTGGGCAGATCGTGCTCTTTGGCCTGCGCCCGCATGACAGCCCGCCCGTCAACCAATACACTATCACCCGCTATGATCTGACCGTACACGGCACCTTTGTCGGGCTTCACCCGTTTGCGCAGACAATCCAGCTGCTGGAAAGCCGACGCGTCCAGCCGTCGGTTCTCGTCACGCATCATCTGCCGCTGGCTAAGCTGGAAGAAGGTATGGCGCTGATGAGGACGCAGCAGGCAATGAAGGTGTTGATGGAAATGCAGGCGTAAACGACAAAATCAAAAACAGCACAATCAATGGCAAAGCATAATCAACGGCAAAGTGGAGACAAACAATGAGCGACACAGGGACAAATACAATCGGCAAAGTAGCGCACCAGTGCAAGATCGCCGCTGGCCTGTTTTGGGCCGATTATGCGGTGCTGGGTGCGCAGGTGCAGGAACTGGAAGCCGCCGGCGTGGACTGGCTGCACATCGAAGTGCGCGACGGCAAGTATATGGACTTCGGTATGCCGCGCGGCGGCTTTGACATCATCGAGGCCACCTGCGCCGGCACAAGCTTAGAGGTCGAGGCGCAGTTGCAGATGTACCGCCCCACTTTTGATGTGTTTGACCAACTCAAGGAACTAGGCGTCAGCCTGATCAGCCTGCCCATCGAAACCACCGGCGAGATGATCTTCCAGCAGATCACCTATATCAAGGAGAAGCTCGACCTCAAAGTGGGCGTGTGGGCATGGCAGGGCGTGCCCACAACAGCGTTTGAACAGTTTATCCATCCCTATGTGGATATTATTGAATATGAAAGTCGCGCCCCCTTCTGGGTCAAGCCGATGGCAGGCAAAAGCCCGCACACGATGGATCCGATCATGGCCGTCACTATGCGCAAGCTGCACGACATGATTGCCGAGGCGGGCATGGAGGGGCGCATCGAGTTGATGGAGGATGGGGGTCTCAACGCCGGCAACGTCAGCGAGTTTATCGCCGCCGGTATGACGGTGGGCGAATTTTCATCGCCGCTGCTGAAGGGGCCGAACGGCAAGCTCAAGCCGGGCACAGGCGACATCAGCGCCGCCGTGAGCAAGCTGCGCAAAGTGATGGACGAGGCCAGCGCACACTATCGCACAGCAGATGGCAAGCTAAAGGGGTGAGAATGAGACCAGTAACGATCGGCATGATTGGTTATGGCGGCATCGGACGCGTGCACGCGATGGGCTACCGCTCGCTGCCCTTCCATTATGGGCTGCCGGCGGATGCGGTGCGGCTGGCAGGGGTGGCCACATCGCGGGCGGAAACGGCCCAGGCGGCTGCCGCTGAAATCGGCTGCGGCTTCTGGACTGCCGATTATCGCGAACTGCTGGCGCGCCCGGAGGTGGAAGCGGTTGATGTGTGCGTGCCTAACCATCTTCACGCAGAGATTGTGCTGGCCGCGGCCGCGGCCGGCAAACATATCTACTGCGAGAAGCCGCTGGCCATGAATGTGGCGGAGGCAGAAGCGATGGTGACGGCCGTACAGCAGGCCGGCGTAATTACGCAGATGACCTTTAACTTTCGTTTCTTTCCTGCCGTGCTGCGCGCCCGGCAGCTTGTGGAGGCAGGGTTTCTGGGCCGTATCTTCTCCTTTCGCGGGCGTTACTACCGGTCGAGCTATATCGACCCGCAGAAACCGCTGACATGGCGGCAGCGCAAGGCAATTGCGGGCGGCGGCGCCCTCTTTGACATCGGTTCGCATATTTTAGATTTGCTCTACAGCCTGCTGGGTGATTTTCGCAGCGTACAGGCGACAATGGAAACGCTGATCCGTCAACGCCCGGCGGCGGCGGGCGCAGCCACAAGCGAGCGGGTGGATGTAGACGACATTGCACTGCTGCACTTGCGCACGGCGCAGGGCGTGCTGGGGCTGGTCGAAGTCTCACGCATGGGCACCGGGTTGACCAATGACCTGCAGTTTGAAATCTTTGGTGAGCAAGGCGCACTGCGCTTCAACGCGGTAGACCCCAGCTGGCTGGAGGTGTATGATGTGCGTGACGCCGACAAACCGTTGGGCGGGATGCGCGGCTTTCGCAAGGTGGAAGCCGTGCAGCGCTATCCCGGCCAGAAAGCGCCCGACTGGTCCATGGCGCCGGATTTTGTGCGCACGCACGCCGAGGCCCAATATCAGTTCCTGCAGGCGGTGGCCGAGGGGCGGCCTGCCCACCCCGATTTGGCTGCCGGGCTGCATATCCAGCGGGTCATGGCGGCGGCGGAACAATCTTCAGCCGGCGGCGGCTGGGTAGAAATTGAGGAGGCAGGAGATGAGTGAACAAAGCTCAATTTTACGTCATGTAGTGCTTTTTG
>JBBRBX010000148.1:0-10804 GCA_038205395.1 Caldilineales bacterium | reverse complement strand
CTGCCGCATGGTGGCCCCATCGGTTGAGCAGCTTGCAAAAGAGTATGCAGGGCGCGCCGTCGTGGCCAAGCTCAATGTAGACGAAAATCCCATGACGCAGCGCCGCTACCAGATCATGAGCATCCCCACACTCTATATCTTCAAAAACGGCCAGGTAGTGGATCAAATCGTCGGCGCACAGCCGCTGGCCGTGCTGCAGCAAAGATTGGCGCGCCAGGTCGGCTAGCTGCAAAGGACTTCTTTTTTGACCGCACCGTCCACAAATCTTGTCCCACGCCGCCTTTGGACGCTGTTTTGGCGCAGCGGCATCGTCGTGCCGGCCACTTATCTGCTGCTGCTCTTTTGGCGCGCGCCCCATCTCGACCCGCACGACTGGGATTATGACGAGGGCATCAACCTCATGAAAGCCCTGCTGGTCGGCCGCGGCTATCACCTGTTTGCCGAAATCTGGAGCGATCAGCCGCCGCTGCTGACGGTGGCCCTTGCCGGACTGTTTCAAAGTACAGGCCCCAGCACAGCCGCCGCACGCGTACTGATCATGCTGCTGTCGGCGCTCCTGCTGTGGGCCTTCTACCTGGCCGTGCAAGCCACTCTCCCGGCAGATTCACCCCTCGGAGCACAGGCGATCTCGCCCGCAAAAGCGACAGTCATAGCGCTCTTAGCCTCCCTCCTCCTCGTGCTCAGCGAGTTTTACCTGCGCCTTTCCGGTGCGGTGATGGTAGGCCTGCCCTCTACGGCGCTGGCTATGCTGTCGCTGGCACTGCTTGTGACTGGCCGCGCCGCCTGGCCGCGCCTGGCCCTCGCCGCGCTGCTGATGGCGCTCGCGCTCCAGACCAAACTCCTGGCCGCACTGATCGTGCCGGCAGCAGCCGTGGCTGTCTACCTTGCGCCGGCAACGAGCCATGCTGCCCTATCCAGCCTGCGATTCAATTGGCAGCGACGGCTGCGCTTGACCGTGGCATGGAGCGCACTCTTGGCGGCTCTCTATTTGCTGATTGGCTTTGCCTTAGGCGCACTCCGCTTCGATCTGCTCTTTGGCACACACCTGAGCGCGCTTGCCGGCAACGTGGAAAACTTCGTGCAGGAGTCCAGCAGCTTTTTTCCTCACTTTCTTGAACAGCACGTCGCCTATTTAATCCTAGCTGCAGCGGGGTTGGCCTACGCCGCCTGCTGCCGTACGCCGGCGGTGCTGGTTCCGCTGGCCTGGCTAACGGTGGCGGCAGCCGCTTTCGCTATCCAGCGCCCGCTGTGGTATCACCACACGCTGCTCCTCAGTGTGCCGCTCACCTGGCTGGCTGCCTATGGCATCGCCGGGCTGGCCTGGGCGCTGCGGCGCGCATGGCAGCAGCCGCATAGTTGGAACACCATTTTGGCGGGTATCTTAGGGGTAGTCGCCATCGTCAGCGTGTTGCTCAGCTTCTGGTTCTATCCCAATCCGCTGCCCGAACGGCTGGCGTGGCAGATGACGATCTACCGCCCCAACTACATTCCGCAGGTTGCCGAGCGTTTGCAGGCCGACGCCGCCGGCGCCGGCAAAAACGATTGGATATTCACCGATCACCCCTTTTATGCATTTCAAGCGGGGCTGCCGGTCCCACCGCCGATCGCCGTCCTCAGCCGCAAAACGCTGGAAGCCAACATCATCCGCCAGGAAACGCTGGCCAAGGTGCTGCGCGACTATGCGCCACGCTTTGTGCTCTTCGAGCGCTTTACCGACTCCTACAGCCCTGAAGTGATGGATGAAATCCACGCCCATTACAACAAAGAAATCGAAGAAGGTCCTGCGCGCTACTATATACGCCATGAATAAAACTCGCGCTGCTCTGCCGATTTTTCTTTTTCTGGCCCTTTTGCTGGCTGCCTTGCTCCCACGCACCGCTGCTTTGGATCAATTTGTGACAGCAGATGAGCACAAGTGGATCACCCGCTCGGCCAATTTTGCTTATGCGTTGGGTCATGGCGATTGGATTCATACCTACCAGCGCGAGCATCCGGCCGTGACGACTACATGGCTTGGGGCGTTGGGCTTGATAACGGTGCTGCCTGAGTATGCCGCCACAGCACCCGGTTATTTCAATCCTGATGTCGAAGATTGGGAACACTGGTTGCGCGCCAACACCCAGGTAGACCCGCTGACAGTGCTGAAATGGGGGCGCATCTGGACGGTGCTAGTTGTAGCGTTGGTGTTGGCCCTGACCTTTTTTCCATTACGCCGGCTGTTCGGTACACTCAGCGCAGCCGTCGCCGTGCTGTTTGTGGCCTGGTCGCCGATGGCGATTGCCTACTCGCGCCAAGTGCAGCCGGACGGGCTGCATTCCTTCTTTATGTATGCCGCGTTTGTCTTTTTTTTGAGCTGGCTTTACGGCGGGCTGCACCGCCGCAACCTGCTGCTCTCTGGAATGCTGATGGGCTTGGGATGGCTGACCAAAACACCGGTGCTGTTTCTTGTCCCCATTGGCGGCCTCCTGGTGCTGGCTGAATGGTGGCGACAGCGCCGCTTGATGACGGACAGGCTGCTGCTGCGCTCCTTGTTGGGCGGCTATGTGCTGTGGGGAGCAATTGCCGGCCTCGTTTTCTTTCTGCTGTGGCCGGCGCTGTGGCTGGACCCTATCGGCATCTTCGGCAAGATGTATCGGGAAATGTCCGCCTATATTGGGGGACATGTCAACCCTAATTACTTTATGGGGCAAGTGACGCAAGACCCTGGCCCGCTCTTTTACCCGGTTGCCATCTTCTTCCGCACCACACCAGCCGTGTTGCTAGGGGTTGTGACGGCAGTCATCGTATTGCTGGCGCAAAGCCGGCATAAAGACCGACCGTCAGCCGCCTGGCCACCGCTGGACGCACCCGCCAGACGACGCGCGCTGTGGGGACTGCTGGCCTTCGCTTTGTTCTTCACCCTGTTTATGACACTGCCTGCCAAAAAGTTTGACCGTTACTTGCTGCCGACGTTCCTCATATTGGACACAATAGCCGGTCTTGGCTGGGCAGCCTTAGCCATGAGAGCGGGACGCATCTTCTCAGATGCAGCCAAGGCTTCCCGCAAACCACTCCTTGCCGTGCTGGCCGTCACAGTTCTTGGCCTGCTCCCGCTGCACGCGCTGCTCAACCTTCCCAACTACCCCTACTACCTCACCTATTTCAATCCGCTCGCCAGAGGCAGCCGCACCGCACCCGACGTACTGTTTGTGGGTTGGGGCGAAGGACTCGACGAAGCGGGCCGCTGGCTCAGCCGGCAGCCGGATGCCGAAAAGAAGCGCGCCGTTGCTTGGTACGCCGGAGGACCGCTATCGTATTACTTTGCGGGAGAATCGGTTGGTGTGATTTCCGGCTCACGTATGCCGTGGCTGGATGTGGACTACGTCGTGACCTATATCAATCAGGTGCAGCGCAACATTCCCACCAAGGAGGCAATAGACTTTTTCGCTCGCCAGACCCCTGTCTTCACCGCCACCATCAGCGGCATGGACATGGCCAAAGTCTATGACATGCGCGCGATTGTCGCCAAGCTGTACCAAGAAGTTGCCTCACCGGTGGATATTCCCGCCGGACTCGCGTGGCCACCGATGACCCTCACGACCTTACGCACGCTGCCACAGGCGCCGCCCGGTTCGGTGCTGCCGGTGGAGCTGGCGTGGCAGGGGCCAATCGACGGCACACGCCGCCTCTCTCTGCGCCTGATCGCGCAGGACGGCACCCTGGTCGCCCAAGTGGACGACGGCTTGGAGGTGCTTAACACGATCCGCATGTTCGTGCCACCCGACGCCGTGCCCGGCGATTATGGGCTGCACCTGATGGTTTATGACGCCGCCAGTTTGGACCCAATCTTCAGCGCAGATGGTCAACCTATTGTGCAGGTGACAACGATAATGGTAGAAGGAAACTAACTCTTTTCTCCATCCACCATTGCACGCAGTTCTTCTTCGCTCACAACCGAGATGCCCAGCGCCTCGGCTTTGGCCAGCTTGCTGCCCGCCGCCTCACCGGCGACGACAAAGCTGGTCTTGCTGCTCACGCTGCCCGCCACCTTGCCGCCGTGTGCTTTGATATACGCCTGCGCCTCTTCCCGGCTCAGGCTCGGCAATGTGCCGGTGACGACGAACGTTTTGCCGGCCAGAGGCAAAGCTGAGGCGGGCAGCGGCGTCGGGCGATCTTCCGCCACTTGTACGCCGGCCTCGGCAAACTTGCGGATCAGCGCCCGATTGGGTGGCAGTTGAAACCACTCATGCACACTCTCGGCAATGCGCGGGCCGATGCCTTCAATCGCATTGAGATCTGCCTGCGGTGCATCCATTAGTTCAATCAGGCTGTTGTAGTGGCTCATTACTGTCTCGGCCACAACCGAACCGACAAAGCGGATACCCAGCGCCGTCAGCAGCCGCTGCACGGGGCGCTGCTTGCTCGCTTCGACCCCAGCCTGCAAATTTTCTAAGCGCTTGTCACCATAGCCTTCCAATGTGCGAATCTCATCCCACGGCAGATGATAGATGTCGGCCAGATCGTGAATATAACTTTTTTCCACAAACAACTCTGCCTGCTTAATGCCAAAACCATCGACATCCATCGCTCCTCGCCCGACAAAGTACTCGACCGAACGCACAAGCTGGCGCGGGCAGGCGTTGTTGATACAGTAGGTGGCAGCCTCGCCCGGCGGCCGCACCAGCGGCTGACCACAGTCAGGACAGTTGGCGGGCATTGTCCACACCTGCTCTTCGCCCGTGCGCAGTTCAGCCAGAGGACGCAGCACCTTGGGAATCACTTCCCCTGCACGCTTGATCACCACCTGGTCGCCGATGCAAATGTCAAGGTCACGGATATAATCTTCATTATGTAATGTTGCCGCTCTAACCACAACCCCAGTCACATTGACCGGCTCAAGTACAGCATTGGGCGTAACGGCGCCCGTGCGCCCGACATTCACGACAATGTCAAGCAGTTTGGTGACTGCTTCGACGCCGGCGTATTTGTAGGCGAGCGCCCAGCGCGGATCCTTGCCGGTAAAGCCTAGCCGCTCCTGCATGGCCAGTGAATCCACTTTAATCACACAACCATCCACCTCATAAGGCAGCAGATGGCGGCGCTCGCCAAAGGCAGCCACGTAGGCGGCCAACTGTGCAAAATCGGCATCTTCAAACATTGCTACATCGGGACAGACCGGCAGCCCCAACCGCCGCATCAGATCCAGCCCTGCACTGTGGCTGGCTGGAATCTCTCCCCCTTCTACAATCAGCGCCTGATAGATCCACAGCTTGAGCGGTCGACCGGCGGAGACAGCGGTGTCGAGCTGGCGCAGGCTGCCGGCGGCAAAGTTGCGCGGATTGGCATAGGACTTTTCGCCTTGTGCCAATTGCGCTTCGTTAAAGCGGGTAAAGTCGGCCTTCTCCACATACACTTCGCCGCGCATCACCAGCCGGTCGGGAGGCGGGCCAGCCTGGGGATCCAGCGGAATTTGCAGCGGCAGCACCCGCACCGTGCGCAAGTTGGCCGTCACATTTTCGCCATAAAGGCCGTCCCCACGTGTTGCTCCCAACACAAAGCGCCCGTTTGTGTAATGCAGCACCACCGTCAGTCCGTCGAATTTGGGTTCCACCACATAGCGCAGCACAGCCCGCTCCTCAGGCGACAGCAGCCGGTGCAGCCGGTCTCGCCAGGCCGAGAGTTCCTCCGGCCCAAACGCATTGGCCAGGCTGAGCACAGGGAGCGGGTGGCGGCTCTTTTCAAACTTTTCCGCCACATAGCCGCCCACACGCAGCGTCGGGCTGTCATCACTCGCCAGTTCCGGATGCTCCGTCTCCAACTGCTGGAGTTCCTGGAACAACGTATCAAACCCTTGGTCGGAGATCTCCGGATCGTCCAGTGCATAGTAACGGTGCTGGTGATAACGGATCAGATCGCGCAGGGCTGCGGCGCGAGCGGACAAATCAAGAGAAGTCTGCAAATCAATCGATTCACCCATAGTACTTTTTGGTTCTCTCACTTACCGTTGGAGTCGTTGTAAGAAGATAGAAGATGTAATGACTGTGACGCCGGCAAAAGTATTTCTTAAATAGAAAGTGTCGCTAGGTCGCTGTTACTAGCCCCAGAAACAGTGCAAACGGTTCAAAGTCCCGGTCGCTGTGCAGAAGAGTCAGGTTATGGGTGATAGCAAAAGTGGCGATCAGGCAGTCAACAGTCTTACGAACCGTCACACCGCGCTGCCGCAGATAACGATAGTTGTCCGCAGCCTGTAGTGCAATGGCCACACCTCCCATCTCTAACACTGGTAAATTGAGCAAGGCGTTACGTGCAGTACGAAAATCATACTGGCGGGTAAAGCCCTGAAGCACTTCGCAGAGAATTAAATCGCCCAGCACGATTTCCTGCTGCCCCAGGCGAGCATCAAGAAGTTCGGTCTCTACTGTCACCTTACCATTAAAATAATTTACCCAAACGGAAGAATCCACCAACCACATAAACTAAGTAGCCTCTTGGCTGTCTACGGCGTCGCTGCGCATTGCTGCAAGATCACCTTCCCAGTGCAGTTGGCCACGCAACGAGCGCAGTTCCTCCTGCGCCTGTAAGCGGATCAATGCGCGTAAGCCAGCTTCAATCACCGCCCGTTTGGTAGGCAATTGCGACATCTGCATGGCCTTAGCTACCAACTCATCGTCAAGTACTACATTCGTCCGCATCAGACCTCACCTTCATACACATAAAACCACTATTCTATGTGTATAGTGTAAACGAGACGGCCCTTGAGGTCAAGCCAATTTCTAAATGTACATCACTATCTCCGCAAGTAAGGCAGATGCAATCGTTCACTCCCTGCTATTCCCCCGATGGTCGGGGCCAGGCCTGTGCGCTGGTAGCCCCCGCGCCCGCTGCCCCACAAGATACGGGCGCCGGCCGAATTCTGGATATCATACGCCACCAGCCCCTGGTTAATCGTACCGATTACCAGTTCCAGGTCAGGATCACCATCAATGTTGGCCAACGTCGGTGCGGCCAGGGAGCCGCCGCGGCCGTCATTAGCGTCATAAGGAATGTCGAGTGACTGCAAAAGTTTACCGTCCCAACTAGCCACGTACAGTTTACCTGTCTTATCGCTGTCATTCTGCGTCCACGAGCCAAAGATCACCTCGGCCTTGCCGTCATTTTCCAAGTCAACCACCACTGGCTCTGTGGCAAAGCGCAATACTCCTTCGCTGGCGTTGTACACCTCAAACGGCCAATCGCCATGTTCGGACTTATCCGCCCAGTACGCGTGCAACCGCCCGTCATAAGAAGGATACAAGATTTCCATCACGCCGTCGCCATCTAAATCCGCCGTCACCGGGTTGGGCACACTGTTCTCAATCACGTTGTAATCTTCACTCAGCGGCCCCGCCTGCGCATCGGGCGTTGGAACCACGTTCCAATCATAAGGGCCGGCGGCCCAACGCGTGCGGTCGGCGTTCAGTACAAACGGCATCTCATAGAGATCGCTGTAGGGGTCGGTTCCGCAGTTGTATACATTGCCCACAATCACGATTTCGCGCTTGCCGTCGCCATCCAGATCGGCGATGGTGGGTGCACTATTGGCCATGTTGGGCCGGTGCTCGATGCCACAGTCGGCATAGCCGCGCAGATCAACAGGGTGGTCTACATGCAGCCCGACGCGTGCCCATGGCTTGGGCTGGCCGCCCGGCATCCCGTAAATCGGGTTGGCGCGCAGCGGCGAACCGTCGTCATGAAATGCGGCCACATAATGCGTGTCGTTGGGGCCGATGATCTCGCCCCTGCCATCGCCATCGACATCTGCCACGCCCACATTCTCGTTGTAGCAGCCGGCGGCGTAGCCATTTGTGTCGCTATCACTCATTTTTGGCCAGCCGGAATGCAGGCTGCCGCTGTGTTCATAGACAAACCATTGATTGTCAGCTCGCGTTGAACAGACAACGATCTCTTGATCGCCATTGCCGTCGAGGTCAGCTACAGCCAGGCTGCGCAGTTCCCTGCCGTCGCCGGTTGGCTCCTGCGGCCAGCCGTCAACCGGTGTAAGACCGGGGCCATACACAGACAGTTTGCCGTTGCCGCTAGCCGTCACCACCTCCTGCGTCCCGTTGCCATCGAGATCGGAAACGACAATGCCCGGCCACAGCCGGGAGCTGCTGTTCTGGGGCCGGCTCCAGCGTATAGCCCCGCTGCTGCCATCCACGGCCAGCAGCGTGTACCCGCCCCACAATACCTCCACCTGGCCATCCTGATCCAAGTCGGCCACTGCCGGCGATGCGTACCAGCCCGTTTCACAATACCAGGAGGGACAGCGCTGCCACTTAAACACTACCTGCCACGGCGGGGTCACTGGCTGTTGATCCGCTGCCCCTGCAGGTGTAGCCATCCCCAGCATAGCCAAAACCGCAACAA
The DNA here is from genome assembly GCA_038205395.1 of Caldilineales bacterium. Classification (GTDB taxonomy): domain Bacteria; phylum Chloroflexota; class Anaerolineae; order Caldilineales; family Caldilineaceae; genus Fredericiella. The sequence continues at coordinate 2,419 of JBBRBX010000148.1, read as the reverse complement.
AAATCCAGCCGAACGCTGACTTGCTTGCCTTACCGATTGCCATGACGCCTCCCTAATGCTCGCGTGCGACCCAAAAAAGCTTGGGATCAGCTAAATCCAGATTCAGATAGTATCGCACACAGAGGCTGCTCAGGATCGGCGCAGGGATGATGATTGCCGTGCCATTACTCTGCAAAAATGCGCCGGTACCGCGCCTGTACAAAGGCATAGATGCCATACCCCCAATACACCCAAAGCAACCACGTAGAAAGAGGGAACCAGATGGGTAGACAAAAATGCCGTCAATCGATTATAATTAATCAGCCGAAACCCTTTTTGAAAGCGACCACAGCAATATGAATCCGATCCATATCGAAGTTGCAGACGTGATCGCCACCCCTCTCAACCCTGTCTATGCGCTGCTGGTGGACCAAAATCGTGGTTGGCCTGCTGACGCTCTTCTTTATCGTCATGCAGCGCTTCCTGGCGGAAGCAGGGCGCAAACGCAAAGCCGCCGCCGCGCCGGCAGTTGCACCGGCTGGGGCAGATTGACGACTCTTTGCCCTTGCGCTTGAGTGCTTTCCCACAAATTTGCTCCACCCTACAAGAAAAAAGAATGCCGTCGCATGTACTGCGATAGGCAAACTCGATACAAATGAGTCTTATCTTCTGTCGAATCCCTTACTTTTTCACGCAAATCGATCCATACTGGCGCCAAAGAGGAATTTTCCTGCCATAAAGGAGACTGGTATGGCCAAAAAACAGCCGCTGCTGCCGGCAGCACTCATCTATAACCCAGGCGCACGCGCCGCCCACAGCCAAGACGATCTGCTTGAGCAGGTGCGCGCACTGCTCAAAGATGCCAATATTGCCGCTTCCGTCTATAAAGCGCAAGATGATGAAGAACTGACCCAGGCCACCAAACGTGGTGTGCAGGAAGGGGCGGAAATGATTATCGCCTGCGGCGGCGACGGCACACTGGAAAGTGTGGCCAACCAGTTGGTGGACAGCCAGGTGACGCTGGGCATCCTGCCTGCGGGCACCCGCAACAACGTGGCCGCCGGCCTGCAAATTCCGGTTGAAATGGATCAGGCGGTTGCTCTGCTGCGCAGCGGGCAACGCCTGGCGATCGACATCGTGGACGCACGCTGCGGCGATCAGCAGCGCTGGTTTCTTGAAATTTTTACTGCCGGACTGCTGAGCAAAGTATTTGAAGATGCGGATGCCGCGCAAAAGGGCAATCTGGGTGCACTCGGTGATCTGCTCACCAATTTTGTTGTCTCCGCCCCCGCTGATCTGGAACTCACGGTTGAGAACGGCCAACAAAATCAAACCATTGCACTGAAGGCGTACGCCGTGATGGGCTTAAACATGCCCTACGTAGGGGCCAATTTTCGTGTCGCAGATGACATCGACTATCGCGATGGCTTGCTGGATATATTTCTATATGACGGACTTAGCAAGTTGGACCTGCTGGTCGAGGGTTTCACCGTTGCGCGCGAGGGAGCAACTGACTCGCGCGTCCAACGCCTGCGCGCACAGCGGTTGACACTGCACAGCGATCCACCCCTGCCAATCCTGGTGGACGGCGTGCGCTTGGGGGAAGGGCCGGTTACACTGCAAATGCACCAGCAGGCGCTCTACGTGATGGCAGGACCTCTCTCTGTTACCTGACGCGCTTTGGGGCATCAGGCTTTCTCCCAATAAAAGTGGGGGCGTCCGGCTAGCCGGACGCCCCCACTTTTATTGGGTGCTGCAACTGAATCTTCACCAGCGTCAGCGCATGCCAAAGAACAGAGCCACAATCGTCAGCAGCAGCACCAAAGCAGGAACCAGGCTCCCCGATCCGCCTTCTGAGGCGACGGCTGTCGATCGGGGCGGGGGAGCAACTTCGACATACCGTGCCGGTCGCTCGCCCCTGCCGCTGTCTCTGCGGCCGGCGCCGGACAAAAGCGCCACGAGCATCACGATTACAAACAGACCAACGACTGCTTCCATTTTGTCACCCTCCTTGCCAGCAAACAGGCGCCTGAACGCCCGTCACTTTTCCGTTGGATGGCACGGATTGCTAGCTATGAGACGCTGGACAAGGCGCGTAGGTTCCCAATTCTCTGCATCGTTTATTGCGGAGGATGCAAAAGCTGGCTAGAATAGCGTTTCCAGTTCGACTGGATATGCCCACAGCGAGTCGATTGATGGCCAATAAGGAGAAAATGATGGCTGTTGCTATGCCTGCTATGTCTATGCACTGAAGTTGTGTCACCTATGCGCCAAACTCTCATCCTAGCGGTCATCACGCCACGAACTATATCAGTCAAAAAAAATCTCACCGGCGGAGCCGGTGGGTGGATGCGGGGACGCTGCGCTCCCCGCACCCCTCGCTAGAGAAACAGAGAAATCAGAGTCTCGTTCAGAGCTAATAGACAAATCACATTTAGGT
>JBBRBX010000147.1:0-10827 GCA_038205395.1 Caldilineales bacterium | reverse complement strand
TCAACTCCGCACTTTGCATGGGGACAACTTTGGCATCCGCCACAACACGGCTGCCGGTGGCAGGAGCTACGACCTGCGCCACGGCTGCGCCTTCCTGCGCGGCTGCGTCGCCTTGGGGTGCATCGCTTTGCGCTGCCGCCGGTGCCGCAGGGGTGCCGCTGGCAGCCTGCGCAGTCGCGGTTGCCGACTGCTGCACCTGCTGCAAATTGGGCATTCCCTGGCAGCCGGCGATCAGGCCGAGCAGCAGGAGCAGGGTGATGGGTGCGGTCAATTTGGGTTGTAGCATTTTGTTTGCCTCATTTAGCCAATGCTGAGCAGCCTGCCGGCTGCTTGTCTGGGAACGGTTTGTTTTTTAGCCGGTTGTTTTACAACCAGCCTTTATAGGTGCACTGCATATCTACACGACAAAATATCTACACTGCAAAGTATAACGCCAGCAGCCGAATGGGTGATCATCCGGCGATCATCCGGCTGCGGCCGGCCAACCGCTGCCGGATGCGCGTGGCTCTAGCGGCGGGTCCGGTTTGACGTAGAGACGGCGCCAGACAAACCAGGCTACATACGCCATCAACAGCGCAGTGAGCAGCGCCGGTCCCCAAGGCCGCGCCACCTGCAGCAGCGCACCGCCGGCAACGGGGGCAATGACGCGCGTCAGACTTTCAATGGAGGCGGAAATTCCCAGCGTGCCGCCGATTTCTTCGGGATAGACCGACTTGCTGAGCGAGCTGTTGATGACCGTGTTAAGGATGCCGCCGCCAACCGAGATCGGGATCAGCACGATAAGCAGCGTCCACAGATTGGGCGTCAGCCCCCACAGCACAAAGCCGGCGGCCATGGCGCCGGCAGACCATAAGGTAAGCTGGCGGTCGCTGAAGCGTTTGGAAAGGCGCCCAATCGCCAGCCCCTGAACAAGCACAGACAGCAGCCCGACATAGGCCAGCACCAGCGAAGTTTCCAGGATAGGCAGGTTGAGCGGGTCGCCGGCCGCATATAAAGCAAAAATGGTCTGGAACATAGCAAAAGCCAGTCCAAAGAAGAAGCGAATATGAAACAGGGGGCCGACGCGTGGCCGGCGCATTGCCTCAACGAGAGCGGCAATATTGAATTTGGGCCGTGGGCGGCGCGTCATCTCCGCTCTGCGCTCCGGCGTTACGGATTCAGGCAGCCAGAAGAAGACGGCCAGCCAGTTGAGGGTGGCTAACCCTGCCGCCAGCCAGGCGGGTGCGGCATAACCAAAGCGCACGCTGAGCAGGCCCCCAATGGCCGGCCCAATAATAAAGCCTAAGCCAAACGCCGCGCCAATCACTCCTAACGCTTTGTTGCGGTTTTCGGGTATGGAAATGTCGGCTATGTAGGCCTGCGCCACTGAGATATTGCCGCCGGTCAACCCATCCAAGATGCGGCTGATAAAAAGTATTGTCAGCACCAGCGTATTGGAGAACACCAGTGCGCCACCCAATGCCCCGCCGAGCGCATTGCCCAGCGGTTCGGCAACGGCCAGCAGGATAAAGCCTATGATCGTGCCGGCGATGCTCACCAACAAAATCGGTCTGCGGCCATGTTGGTCGGATAAGCGGCCCAGCAGCGGCGCGCCCAAAAATTGCGCTGCGGCATAGGAAGCCGTCAGCAAACCGACAACAATATCAGTGGCGCCATACTGCTCGGCATAATAGGGCAGCAAAGGCAGAATCAGGCTGAAGCCCAATAGATCGACAAAAACGATGAGAAAAATAGTAAGCAGTCGATTGCTGCGCATTAAAATTCAGTGCCTCCTCAAAACGAGTTCTATTCATTACAATGCCGGCGTGGGCGCAGGCCATCCATCAACACGCCAATCAATTCATTCGCCATGGCGGCGAGCGGCGGTGCACCAGCGCGCGTCTGCCCGTAGTGCAGCCCGTCCATCAGCCACAAGAAGCTGCCGGTCAGCAGATCGCAGTTGCTGGGCCGGATTTCGCCGCGTGCTTGCGCCGCGCCAAAGGCGGCGCGCAGGGGGAGGTACATGGCATCGCGCGCCATAGCTTCCAACTGCTGCACATGCTCGCGGCTGAGCACGGGAATGTCGGCATGGAATATGCCCATGATTTTAATTGGCGGCTGCGAGACAAACCAGCCGGCGACGGCGTCGAGCTGGGCGCGCAGATCACCCTCCGCGCCCGCAAGCGCCGCTTCCAAGCCGGCGTGATGGCGGGTAAAAAGCCGTTCAGCCATGGCGACAAACAACTGCTCTTTGCCGGCGGGGAAGTGATAGTAGAGCGATGCCTGTTTGATGCCCAGTTCGTCGGCGATATCGCGCAGGGTCATGGCGCTGTAGCCGCGCTCGACAAAGCAGGCTTCGGCTGCATCCAGAATGCGCTGGGTTGAATCCTTGACTTCGAGTTCCATGGCCTGCTAGCTGCCTTCGCCGCCCCTGTTTGGGCCTGTGCGCTGTTGTCGTATTGCCTATCTACCTATCGGTTAGTAGGTAAGCATAGCACAGGTTCGCGCTATTCCGTCTAATCTACGGTAGGTGATCGTACAGTTGGTCAACTTGTTGACAAAATTGCGACAAAACAGAGACAAAACAAAAGTGGCGCTGTGGTGGGCAGTTATGCAGAGGTGCTAAACTGTACCCTGTTGCTGGTTAGAAACTACCGCCGCATTCAGCGGCAAGATAATGGTGAAGGTGGTTCCTGTGCCCATACTGCTGTTCACGGTCACGCTTCCGCCGTGGGCCTGCACAATGGTCTGCACGATGGCCAGCCCAAGCCCAAATCCGCCGCTGCTGCGGGTGCGGGCGCTGTCCACACGGTAGTAGCGGTCAAAGAGGTGTGGCAGGTGCTCGGGTCCGATGCCAGGGCCTGTATCGGCCACTGTCACTACGGCTGTCTGCCCCTGCCTGCGCATCTTTACCTGTACAGAGCCACCTGCCGGTGTGTAAGCGACAGCGTTCTGCACCAGATTGGTGAACACCTGCTCCAACAAGGAAGCATCGCCTTGGATCTGCCCGCTGGTCTGCGCGGCCTGCGCCGGCACTTCCAACGACAGCGTGATCGCGCCGGCGGCTGCTTGCAGCCGCCCGACCACCGCAGTCAGCACGGCAGCGAGATCGACCGCGCCGCTGGTGGGGATGCCTTGTTGTTCGATCTGGGTGAGCAGCAGTGTCTGTTCGACGATACGGGTCAGCCGGTCTACGTCCGCCTCCATGCTGGCCATCATTGCCAGCAGCGTGTCCGTGTCTCTGGGTCTGGAGCGGGCCAGGCTGAGCTGGGTTTTGAGCAGGCTGAGCGGTGTGCGCAGTTCGTGGGCAACGTCAGCCGTGAGCTGCTGCTCGCGGCGAAACGCTTCTTCCAGGCGCATCAACATCTCGTCAAAGGTGCGGGCCAGCCGGCCAATCTCGTCGTTGGGCAGGTCCAGGCGCAGGCGTTGGCTCAGGCCGGCGGCGCTGAGGGTGCGGGCCATCGTAGTAATATCGCTGACCGGCGCCAGCGCGCGCCCCGCCAGAAAAAAGCCGCCCAGCATGGAGAGCAGCACCACCACAGGAATGGCGACGGCCAGGCTCCACAGAATCTGGCGTATAAAAAGCCGGCTGCTGCGCAGGGGCAGCGCCAGCGCCAGCACACCCAGTGTGCGGCTGCCTTCATACAGAGGTGTCACCAGCAGGCGCACATCGACTCCATTGGCCAGGGTGGTGTCCTGAAATTGGCCAAAGTCAGCCAGATCGGTGGGTGGCGGCAGATGCTGTGCATCGCCCACTGTCTGAGCGACGATGCCGTCGGGGGTGAAAACCCAGGCCAGCAGCCCTTGGGCCGCCAGTGGCACGCGGTCGGCGGCTGCGATCTCGTACCGGGTTCCCACGACGTCTGTCACTGCATTCAACTGGGAGGCGGCGAGCGTGAGCGCGCCGGCCAGTTGCTGGTTTTGCAGCTGCTGCAAAACCAGCACCAGCAGCGCAGCCAGGCTGAGCAGCAGCACGGTTTCCAGCGCCACTGTCCACAGGACGAGCCGGGTGCGCAGGCTAGTCGCTGATCGTCGCATTGGCGCTGATCCGGTAGCCCAGGCCGCGCACGGTCTGGATAAGCTGGTGAGAGTGGCCGGCGTCAATTTTTTTGCGTAAGGTATGAATATACACGTCGATCAGCTTGGAGTCGCTGTTGAATGTCAGGTTCCAGACCTTGTCAATAATGTGGTCACGGCTCAAGACCTGACCGGGGTGGCGCATGAGCGTTTCCAGCAGGGTGTACTCCTTCGCCGTCAATTCAATATTGTGCTCGCCGCGGCGGGCGCATTTGCCGGCGGTGTCCAAGGTAAGATCACCGACCTGTAGAATCACGCCGCGGCTGGGGACATCACGGCGGGTCAAGGCGCGCAGCCGGGCCGTGACTTCTTCAATAGCGAAGGGCTTGGCCAGGTAGTCATCAGCGCCGCTGTCCAGGCCGGCGACCTTGTCGTTCAGGGTGTCGCGCGCCGTCAGCATCAGGATGGGCAGCAGACAGCCTTGTTGGCGCAATCGGCGACAGACGCTTACCCCATCGAGGCCGGGCAGCATAATGTCCAGCAGCATTACATCGTAATCGACGCTCTGCACCCAATCCAGCACGTCAGCGCCATTGTCGACCACATCCACGGCATAGCCGTCTTCCTCCAATCCTTGCCGGATCAAATTTGCCATACGTGGCTCGTCTTCCACCACTAGAACACGCATGAGCTTCCTTCCCTCCACCAGGAGAGCGAATAGTGGGCGCAGGTGCAAGGGATAACCCTGCCCCACTGCCTGGCTACAATTATCCCAGGCCTGCGCCCAACCAACAACCCACACAAGCAAGAAGATAGTCCAGCCCTACGCTGTGTGCAGTACCTGGGCCGGGCGCAGACGGCCCAGCAAGAAGACAATCCCCAGTGCACTGACAATCAGCCCGACGCTGACCAAGGCCAGCAGCAGCCCAATCGACGTAAACGGCACAAGCATGGAAGAAGGCGGCGGGTCGAAGATAGCGGTGAGGATAGTGACCAGCACCTGACTCAGCGCCAGCCCTACCACCGTGCCGGCAATGATGCCGGTGACGCCTGCCACTGCCGCTTCGCAAAGTATAAAGATATTGACTTGGATCGGCGTGGCGCCCAACGCACTCAGCGTGGCGTATTCGGTGCGGCGCTCGGCCAGCAGACCAGTCAGAAAGATGGTGAGGGCCAAGGCAGCGATCAGCAGCGCATACACCCATTCGATACGGGTCAATCCTTCCAGGCTGACCGTCGTCAGCGTGCTGGTAAGCTGGGCGGTCACGTCGTCAATCGACTCGACCTGCAGTTTGGCCGCAGGCAATTGAGCGGCCAGGCTGGAGGTCAGCGTGGCTGCCAACTGCGCCGGGTCGCCTGCGGCTCGCACCAGGAAGGTGGCCACGCTGTCACTGCCGATCTGCTGGTGCAGAAAGTCCTGGTTAACGACCAAGAACGAATCTTTGGGGGCGGTAGGGAACTCGCGCGCCACACCCACCACCTGGAAAGGGACGGTGACAAACTGGCCGTTGTTGGCCTGCTGCAGGCGGATGTTGATGTGGTCGCCAGCTGCAATGCTGTAGTCGTGCGCCGTCTCCTCGGAGACCACGATCCCGTCTGCTGTGGCAGCCAGGCGGCTGAGCACGCTGTCGGCAGACTCGTCCACAAAGAAACTGTCGGCCAGGGTGGCGGTCTGGCGCAGACTGAAGACGTTGACGCCAAAGATGTCCTGTAGTTCACTGCCTACATAGGCTACGTTTAGGTCAAATGGGGTGGCTGCCACGACGCCCGGTGTGTTGCGCAGGCTGCTGGCGAAGGCCGCCGTCTGCGGGGTGGATCGATCTGGCGTCACCCGCACGTCCGCGCCCAAGGTCAGTTCGGCATCCACCCGCTGCTGCTGGCGATAGGTGGCGGCAAAGCCGCTCAGGCTGACGCCGAAAGCTACGGTCAGGATTAGGATCAGCGCTATCTGCTGCAAAGGTGCATAGCGGCGCGCCATACCCTGGGCGGCAAATGTGCCGGCTGGACCGAATAGACCGCCCAATAGGCGGGATATCCAACCGCCGCTGGTTTTAAACAGGCCGGCGCTGAAACGCAGCAGGAGCAGCGCAGCGCCCAGCCAGATCAACGCCGGGGCCAGAAAGGTGAAGAGTGATAAGGAGAGGGTGGCATTGCCTTCACCGCCCACCACCGGTGTAAAGCGGTTCTGCTGAGTAATGTAGAGGACAATCAGCCCGGCTGCGAGACAGGCCACATCCAGGTAAAAGCGCTGCCAGAGCGGGCGTTCGGACTCCAGCACGATCTGGCTGCGCCCGGCTTGCACGCCGGTTAGATACAGTGCGCGGGTGGGTAGGAGCATGGCAACCAGTGCAAAGACGATGCCGGCAACCAGCGCCAGCCCCGCTGACCTGGCCAGCAGCAAGGCATTGCCCGCGGCCAGCACCGTCTGGCCGGTCGCCAGCATATTGGTTGCCAGCCCCAGCAGGATGCCCAGTACGATCCCGATAAGGGCGACAATGCCGCTGATGGCGGTGATGATGGCGACTACCTGGCGCGGGGTGGCGCCTCTGGCGCGCAGCAGCGCCAGTTCGCGGCGCTGTGCCGCAATCAGGTTGGCCGTGGCGTAGCGAGAGAGGTAGGCTGCCAGCAGGATGCCTGGCCCCGCCAGGAAAATCAACAGGATTTTCGCCCACAGCACGTCTTCCTTGACCTTGCCGATGGTCTCATCTAAGTTGTTGAGAATGCGAACCTGCCCCGGCGCCAGCCGTTCCAACTGGCGGCGCAGTTGCTCGGTTTGCTGCTGAGCCTGTACGGGGTCTCCCGCCAGCGCGCCCCGGTTGATACGCACATGCAGTTGTTCGCTGACCGGCGGCTCATTGGTGTCCACCACGCTGACGACGGCGCCACCGCTGTTGCCGTTGGCGGTGGCCGCGGCTGCGGCCCCAAAGGTTGCCTGCTGCAGAAATGGCTGGGTGGGCGCGGCCAGCAGCGCGTCGCGCAGTTGGGTGTTGAAGGTGTGCAGATCCAAGATGGCTACATTGGCGGGCGGGTTAAAGGCCATGCCGCGGTGCTGGGGATCGGTGGGCGCAAAGAGCAGGTCAGCCCCGGATAGATCGGCGATGCCGGTTACAGTAGTCGTGAACGGGGGCGCAGGGGCAGGAAAGGTGAGCAGGATGGCGTCGCCCGGCTGGGCGCCCAGATTGGTCGCCATGTCTTTGCTGATCAGCACACCGCCAGGGTCGAAGCGTCCCTGGACGATCTGGGGATAGGCAAAGGTGCTGAAGTAGCTTGGTTCAACGGCGATCAGCGCGCCTGGTGTGGTGGCGGTCGCCCGCTTGCCGCCCGTCAGCCGGCTGCTGGTGAAGCCGGCCAGGCTGAAGGGGGCCGCCGCCTTGACTCCCAGCTGGGTGGACAACTGCTGCTGGAGGGAAGACAGGGATGCGCCGGCGCTTGCACCCGGCTGGAGTATCACCTGCATATCAACAGGTGTGCCGGCAATGGCGGCCTGGGTCATATGGGCGGATGAAGCGTCTACATAGAAGAGCACAGCGCTGAGCAGCCCAATAGCCAGCAGCGTGCCCAGCAGCATACCGAGGGTGCGGTAGCCGTTGCGCAGCACCGCCGCCCTGGCGTAAGTCCAAATGTACTGCATGATTGATTCCTCCTAAATTGATGTCAAGAGATTGGCCGGCAGCCGGCGGTCAACCGGCTGCTGCTCCAAGCGTCCATCACTGATAGTAAGCACGCGGTCGGCCAGTGCGGCCACTTCCTCATCGTGCGTGGCGAGGAGCACGGCTGTCTGTTGGTCACGAGCCGCCTGTCGCAAGGCGCTGACCACCTGCTGACCAGCCGCGTGATCCAGGCTGCCGGTGGGTTCGTCGGCCAGGATCAGGTCAGGCTGGTTGACCAAGGCGCGGGCAATGCCCACACGCTGGCGCTCGCCGCCGGAAAGCTGGTCGGGCAGCGAGCCGGCCAGTTGTTCAACACCCAGCATGCGCAACAGCGCCAGCGCCTGTTCGCGACAGGCTGCCTCGCTAGCTGCCCCCCTAGCGCTGTTGAGTGCACAGGGCAGCATGATATTCTCCAGCGCGGTCAAAGTGGGCAGCAGATCCACCGTCTGAAAGAGAAAGCCCACGTGGCGGCGGCGGAAGATGGCCGCGCTGCGCCGGCTGAGCGCAGCCACGTCCGTGCCCGCCACCGTTACGGCGCCTGTATCGGGCCGATCCAAGCCGCCCAGCAGCGCCAGCAGAGTGGATTTCCCACTGCCGGAGCGGCCCACCAGCGCCACAAACTCACCGGGCTGCACGGCTAGAGTGGCGTCATGCAGCGCTGCGATCTGGCGTTGTCCCTGGGTATAGCTCTTGGACAGGTGCGTGGCGATGAGCAACGGTTCAGTCATGAGTTCTCTCCTGTGGCTCTTCCTTCTGCTGTGTGCTGTCGACAACAGCGCCGTCACGCATGACCACCACCCTTTGGGCGTAAGAGGCCATCTCCAGATCATGGGTCACCATCAGCATGGCTACACCTTCGCTGCGGCTGAGCGCCGTGAACAAGGACATAATGGTGTGGGCCGTATCGTTGTCCAGTTCGCCGGTGGGTTCGTCGGCCAGCAGCAGCGCCGGGCGGTTGGCCAGCGCACAGGCAATGCCCACCCGCTGCTGTTCACCACCGGAAAGCGCCTCCAGCCGGTGATGCATGCGCGCAGCCAGCCCCACCTGGGCTAACAATTCCTGCGCACGTGCCGCAGAGTCAGCCGCTTTGGCCAACTGCAGCGGCAGGGTTACATTTTCCAGCGCGGTCAGGAAGGGGATCAAGTTGTGCTCCTGGAAGACGAAACCCAGCGTGCGGCGGCGCAGTACGGCGCGTTCCCGCTCAGTCAAGACGGCCAGTTCTTGCCGGCCTAAATACACCTGCCCGGCGCTGGGCGTGTCGAGGCCGCCGAGCAGATGCAGCAGCGTGCTTTTGCCGCTGCCCGAAGGGCCAAGCAGCGCCACCATCTCACCTGGCCGAATCTGCAGATCTACGCCGCGCAGGGCGACCGTCTCCACACCGCGCATACGATAGATTTTGAACACATCGCGTGCCTCAGCCACATAGGTTGGCGCCTGATCCGGCGGCTGGTGCGATGTAGGGGCCGCCGATCCGGTCGCCGTCCAAGTGCTCTGGTTGGTTGGCGTTGAGGTCACTGTGTCCATGCGAAACTCTCCAGCATCTGGTTGAAGGCGTCCACGTTATCCACTCCTACGGGTGTCGTGAGGGTCAGGACGGCAAGCTTGCTGTTGGGGCCGGGAATGTAGTAGCGCTCTGTCGTCACGCTGCGGCTTTTGTTGGTGACGGGGTCAGGGGCCGACGTCCAGGTGTAGGAGAGCTTGACTGCCGGCTGGCCGTTGACCGTGAGCGACTCCAGTCCGCTGCGCTTGTAGTCCTGGGTCTGGCTCTGCAGTTGGATTTCAGCGCTGCTGCTGACATACTGCTGTAGATCGCCAGCCGGCAGAGCCTGGAACTCCACCTGTTCCGCACTGTCGATGTCGGTGATGGCCACTGCGCCGTTGGCGCCTGGTGTGACAGTCCAGCCTTCGACATATTGAATGCTGTAGCCGGCTCCCGCGCTACTAACTGAATTGCCGGCTGAATCACTGGCTGAACTGGTGTAGGTGACAAAGACGGCATTATCCCGCACGTCGCCGGCCGCGCTTATTTCGGTGGCGGTGGGAGCTGCTGCGCCAGGCGCGTCCGGCCCTGGTGTGGCGGATGTAACGGATGCGGCTCCGCACCCGCCAAGCAGGGGTGTGACTGCCAGCGCGGCTGCCAGCGCGGCTGCGGGCCACAGCGCACGCCAGGGCAGTACTCTGGATTGGGCGCCGATCTTGTGGGTAAGCATAGTTGGTGTTGTCCTCTCAAACCAGTATTGACATCGTCTTGCATCGTCTTGTATCGTCTGCCGGATTGCACAGCGCTGTAACTAGTAAACAGCGCCCAGGTAAATTCTGGATGAAACAGCGCTTCTTTGGGCCAGACCCATGTCGATTAGAAATTTCTCATAGCGAACTAACGCTCAGCTAACTGCTGGGCCTTAGGCTAGGGACAGGCCGGTGCACAAACGAGGTCGGCTCAGGATCACCATATTTTTGTTATACCGGAGGATACACACATGCAGCAGTTCAAGAATCGTCTCTTTGCCGGCGCCGCCGCAGCCGCTTTGCTGTTGGGCGGGCTGGGCACCACGGCTTTCATCGCCACTGCGCAGACGCCGCCACCGCCGCAGCAAGCTACGGTGGATGAGGCTGGGGTGGATGAGGCTGGGGACGGCGACACCGTCCAGGAGCCAAGCTACACTGGCAGCATTCAGGTGGATGAGTCTGCGCCTCTGCCAGGCCAGGCCACCATCAGTGAGTCTGATGCGGCCGCAGCAGCGCTGGCCGCCAATCCAGGCAGCAAGGTCACGGCCAGTGCACTGGAGGATGAGAACGGCTCGCTGGTCTACGCCGTACAGTTGGACAGCGGGGTTGAGATCAAAGTAGACGCCGGCAGCGGCGCCGTGCTTGCCACGGAGCAGATGGATGCCGGTGAGAGCAGCGCCGGCATCGAGGTCAATAGCGCCGGCGAAGCTGACGAGAACGGCGGCAGCGAAGTCCCTGACGCCCAAGAGACTGAGTCCGGCGCAGCAGCCGAGGTTAACGACTAGGCTGTTGGGGATAAGAGCGCGCCGGCGCAGCTAGTCAAACTGTCAACTGGATGTTGAGTCATAGGGGGATGGGGGGGGCGGGACTGCCCCCCCACACCCCAATTGTTAATTTTTAATTAAAAGCGGCCTGGTTTAATGTGTGTTGTGATGAAGATCAAAAAAAAAAA
>JBBRBX010000146.1:0-10923 GCA_038205395.1 Caldilineales bacterium | reverse complement strand
CTAGTTTGTTTTCTGCGCGGGTGGCGGGGGATTTGCAAAGCCGCCGCCACCGGCGCATTTGTGATCGGCCTCTTCCATGCTGCAGAAATCGCGCCCGCACCGCCCGGCGCGCAGAGAAGCGATTCTCTTCTATTGGTGCATCTCCCCCTGGCTGCTGGGCTTTTTCGTCTTTATCTTCGGCCCGGTCATGGCCTCCCTGGGGCTGAGCTTCACCCGCTGGGACCTGCTCACGGCCCCGGTCTTTACGGGGCTGCACAACTACCAGCGGATGCAGGCGGACCCCCTCTTCTGGCAGTCGCTCAGCGTCACGCTGCGCTTTACGCTGCTCTATGTGCCGAGCGAACTGGTGGGCGGGCTGCTGCTGGCGCTGTTAATGAACCAGCAGGGCGTGCGCGGCATCCGCAGCGTGCGCACCATCTACTACCTGCCCACCATCATCTCCGGCGTCGCCTTTGTCGTGGTGTGGATGTGGCTGTTTCACCCCGAAGCGGGGCTGATCAACGGCACGCTGGCGCAGATCGGCATCCAGGGGCCGCGCTGGCTGGTGGACCCCAGGACGGCGCTGACCGCGCTGTGGCTGATGAGCTTGTGGGGATTGGGGCGCACGGCGCTGATCTACTTAGCCGGCCTCAAGGGCATCCCCCTGCCGCTCTACGAAGCGGCCGCCATGGATGGCGCAGGCGGCTGGCAGCGTTTCCGGCATGTGACCCTGCCCATGCTCACGCCCACCATCTTCTTCAACCTGGTGCTGAGCATCATCGCCACCTTCCAGACCTTTACCAGCGCCTTTGTCGCCACCAACGGCGGCCCGCTGGATTCGACGCTCTTTTTTGTGCTCTATCTCTACCGCAAAGCCTTCCAAGAATTTCAGATGGGCTATGCTTCGGCGCTGGCTTGGGTGCTCTTTCTCATCATCCTGCTGCTCACCATCCTCGTGGTGCGCAGCGGGCGCTGGTGGGTCTACTATGAAGGGGAAAGACGCTGATGCACGAACTTGTGCGCGAACCAGTGCGCGAACCGCAGATGCGCCGCACGCCGCGCCTGCGCGGCTGGCTGCTGACGCTGCTGGTCTGGGGCGTCGCCCTGCTCTTTTTAATCCCCTTCTTGTGGATGATCTCCTCCTCGCTCAAGCCCAACTACCAGATCTTCGAGACGCCGCCGCCCTGGATTCCCGACCCGCCGCGCTGGGAGAATTACCGTGAGGCGCTGACGACGCTGCCCTTCAACCGCTACATTCTCAACACCGCCATCCTCAGCGTCGTCACCATCATCGGCCATCTGCTTTCCTGCACCCTCATCGCCTATGCCTTTGCCCGCCTGCGCGCGCCGGGGCGCGATTTTCTGTTTGTCGTCGTATTAGCCACGATGATGCTCCCCTACCCGGTGACGATGATCCCGCTCTATGTGGTCTTCAAACAATTGGGCTGGATCAACACCTTTCTGCCGCTGACCGTACCCGCCTTTCTGGGCAGCGCCTTCTACATCTTTCTGCTGCGCCAGTTCTTTCTCACCCTCCCGCCCGACTTTGAAGACGCCGCCCGCATCGACGGCGCCAACACGCTGCAAATCCTGTGGCGCATCATTCTGCCGCTCTCGCTGCCCGCCCTGGCTACCGTCGCCATCTTCACCTTTCAAGCCACCTGGAACGACTTTCTGGCCCCGCTCATCTATCTGCAGAAGCCCGACCTCTACACCGTCACCCTCGGCCTGCAGTTTTTCCGCTCCACCTTCACCACCAACTGGTCCTACCTGATGGCGGCCTCCCTCGTCACCTCGCTGCCGGTGATCATCGTCTTCTTTCTGGCGCAGCGCTATTTCATCGAAGGCATCACCTTGTCAGGCGTCAAAGGCTGACCCGCCTTTGTCGAAACCCTAGCGCAGCGGCTACAATGGTAGGATGTTTTTTGACCGAGCACGCATCTATGTAAAAGCAGGCACGGGGGGCGACGGCGTCGTCGCTTTCCGGCGCGAAAAATTTGTCCCGCGCGGCGGCCCTTCGGGGGGCAACGGCGGGCGCGGCGGCAGCGTCATCCTCTATGTGGAGCCAGGGCTGAATACGCTCTTCCACTTGCAGAACAACATCCACCAGCGCGCAGAGCGCGGCGTGCATGGCGGCAGCGCCAACAAGTACGGCGCCGGCGGCCCCGACCTGCGCCTGCCCGTGCCGCCGGGCACCCTGGTGCGGGAAGCGGAAAGCGGCGAGATCCTGGCCGATCTGACCCAGCCGGGGCAGGAAGCCGTCATCGCCAAAGGCGGGCGCGGCGGGCGCGGCAATAACGCCTTCAAAACCGCACGCACGACCGCCCCACGCATCGCCGAACGCGGCGAGCCGGGCGTAGAACGCTGGGTGGAGCTGGAGCTGAAGCTGGTGGCGGATGTCGGCATCATCGGCGTGCCCAATGCCGGCAAGTCGACGCTGCTCAGCGTCGTCAGTGCCGCCCGCCCCAAGATCGCCGACTACCCCTTCACCACCGTGGCCCCCAACCTGGGCGTGGCCGAAGTGGACCACCGCCAGATCGCCCTGGTCGATATTCCCGGCCTGCTGGAAGGCGCCCACGAAGGCGTCGGGCTGGGGCTGGAATTTCTGCGCCATGTCGAACGCTGCCGGGTGCTGATCCATCTGCTCAACGGCGCCAGCCCCGACCCCTTGGGCGATTTCGACGCCATCAACCAGGAGCTGAGCCTCTTCAACCCCGCCCTGGCCGACAAGCCGCAAATTGTGGCGCTCAACAAGATGGATCTGCCCGAAGCGCGCGCGCTGTGGCCTGCGGTCGAAGCACACATGCAGAAGCTGGAACTGCCGGTGATGGCCATCAGCGCCGCCACGGGGGAAAACGTCCAGCAGCTGCTCTACCGCATCCAGGAACTGCTGGGCACGCTGGAACCGGTGGCCCCCGAGCTGCTGGAAACGCTGGTGGAAATCACGCCGCAGCCCGACCGCAAGGCCTTCACCATCGAACAGAGCGAGCCGAATCTCTGGCGCGTGGGCGGGCCGGAGATCGAACGCACCGCCCGCATGACCAACTGGGACTATTACGAGGCCGCGCTCCGCTTCCAGCGCATCCTGAACGCGCTGGGCGTCACAGACGCGCTGCGGGAAGCAGGCATCCAAGATGGCGACATCGTCCAGATCGGCAATATTGAGTTGATCTGGGGTTACAACAACGCCTTCGGCGAGTAAGCATGTATACCGGCAATCCCAGGATCGGCGTCTTCGGCGGCACCTTTGACCCCATCCATATCGGCCATCTCATCCTGGCGGAAGAAGCCTGGTTTCAACTGCGGCTGGACTGCGTCTACCTGGCGCCCGCCGGCAACCCGCCGCACAAGCTGGGGCGGCATATGGCCCCCGTGGCCGACCGCCTCTGCATGGCGGAGCTGGCCACCGCCGACATCGAGTACGCGCTGATCAGCCGCATTGACGCCGACCGCCCCGGCCCCCACTACACCTCGGACATGGTGCGGCTGCTGCGCAAGCAGACCGGCCCCGACAGCGACATCTACTTCTTGATGGGGATGGACAGCCTGCACGACCTGCCGACCTGGCACGAAGCGCGCTGGCTGGTGGACAACGCACGCCTGGTGGCGCTCAGCCGCCATGATGTCGAGCTGGACTGGACGACGCTGGAGGCGGCGTTGCCCGGCATCCGCAGCCGCGTCACCATTCTGGACATGCCCGAACTGGAGATCGCCAGCCACGTCATCCAGCAGCGCGTGCGCAACGGCCAGCCCATCCGCCACATGGTGCCGCGCGTCGTGGAAGCCTACATCAAAAAGCACGGTCTGTACCAAAACGAATAGACGGGCACACGCCTAGCGCTCTCCGCAATCGCTCCCGTAGGTCCACGCTTGCAGCGTGACACTGCTTGGACGGCTGCGAGAGCTTCCCGTCACGCTGCAAGCGGGACCTACATGCTTCGGCACACGCCTAGCGCTCTCCGCAATCGCTCCCGTAGGTCCACGCTTGCAGCGTGACACTGCTTGGCCGGCTGCAGATTCTGCTCGTCAAACCTCTCGCCGCGACGTGCCGCCCATCCAGGACGGCGGAAATCCGTGCCACCCGAATCGGCGCAATCTGTGCCCGCATCAGCGGACAGGCATCAGCGGACAGGCATCCGCACCCCTACTGCACCAGCAGACGCAGATTGAGCAGGCCGAGATTGAACTGCTTGTCGCCCTTCTCCAGCACCGCATTGAGCGTGCTGTTCTCCAAGCCGTAGCTGTCCACCATCGTCACCCCCGGCTCCTGCGCCAGGCTGATGTCCGGGGTGATCCCCTTGCCTTTGATCAAATTCTGCTTGGGGGTCAGCCAGTTGGTGACGCCCAGCCGCACCACCGAGCCGTCGCTGAGCGTAAACGGCTGCAGCACAGTGCCCGTGCCCAGCGTCGGCTGGCCGAGCAGCCTGGCCCGCCCATTCTCCTGCAAGGCCCCGGCGGTGATTTCGCCGGCGCTCGCCGTGCCCTCGTTGACCAGCACCAGCATGGGGATTTCGCGCGCCAGCCCTTCACCCACCGATTTCCAGCTCTTGATCTTGCCCTGCGCGTCGCGCTCGTGCAGGATGATCTCCCCGCGCGGCAGGAACTCGCTGTTGACCTGCAGCGCCTCGGCCAGATAGCCGCCGGGGTTGTTGCGCAGGTCAAGCAGAATCCCCGCAACCGGCGCATCCTTGGCCGCGGCGTTGACTTCCTTCAGCACTCGCGCCAGCTCCTTGCTGGTGTCGTCGGCAAACTGGGAAATCTTGACATAGGCAAAATCAGTCTCCGGGATACGCTGCCACGTCACGCTCTCCACATCAATCGTGCCGCGCGTCACCAGAATATCGACCGGCTCCTGCGCATCCACATGCAGCACCGTCAGCTTCACATCCGTGCCGGCCGGGCCGCGGATTTTGGAGATCACTTCCCATTCCGGCTGGCCGCTGACATCTTCGCCGTCGACTTTGAGAACCATGTCGCCCGCCAGGATGCCCGCCTCTTCGGCGGGGGAGCCGTGGATGGGCGCAATGATATGTACAAAGCCATCGCGCGCCTCGACATAGGCGCCGATCCCCTCGAACGAGCCTTCCATCGAGTCCGCCTGCTGTTTGGCTTCTTCCGGCGAAAAGAAGACCGTATGGTTCTCATCGCCCAGCGTCGCCAGCATGCCCTGAATCGCGCCGTAGGTCATCAGCGTGGGGTCGATCTTGTCCTGATCCACAAAATATTGGTTTACCAGATCCCAGACCTCCCAAAAGACGGAGAATTGGGAAGGCTCCGCCTCGGCGCTGGCAGGGCGCACGGAGACGCCCGTCACCGTGCCGGCCACAAAAGCGCCGCTGATGCTGGTCAGAAAAATGACGACAATGACCAGGCGCTGGAGTGTTGGTTTGCGTGTTAGCTTCATATGGATGGATTCTTCACCTTTTCGAACAATTGTCTAGAGCAATCCTTGCAATTTACCAATGAATTTACCTGAATTTACCTGAATTTACCTGAATTTACCGATTTTGCTGTTTTGCCTAGTTCCCTTTTCGCATGTTTTCTGGTATCATCTTATGGGACCTTACGGTCCACCAAAGAGCGGCAAGCAATACGCTTGCGGCTCTCTACCATCCTAGTGCCGTTGCATGAGTGGCAGATTGGGCACGCCTAAAGTTTGGATAAAGGTTCCGCATCATGAACGAAAATAACTATCCATCGCTAAATGAAGGACAACGCATTTTGGTTGTCGATGATGCCGCCGACACCCGGCTCATTCTCAACCTCCGCCTGCAGCGGGAAGGGTACACAGTCTACACAGCCGAAGGCGGCCGTGAAGCGCTGGAAACCATCCGCCGCGAAGGGCTGCCCAATCTCGTCTTGCTCGACATCATGATGCCGGACATGGATGGGTTTGCCGTAGCCGCCGAACTGCGCCGCATGGGCGACATCCCCATCATCTTCTTGTCGGCGCTCTCCGATGTCGAAACCAAGGTGGAAGGGCTGACCTTGTATGCCGAAGATTATGTAACCAAGCCCTTTGCCCTTTCGGAACTGTTGGCGCGCATCCGGCGCATTCTGCTGCGCTCCGGCCAGGACCAGACCTTTGAGCCGGAAATGATCATCGACGAACGGCTGCGCATCAACTTTGCCAAGCAGTATGCCATCATCAACGAAGATCAGATCACGCTGACGCCGACCGAAAACCGCATCCTCAACATACTGTACAACCATCGCGGCCGAGTGCTGTCGCCTAGCTACCTATTGGCCAAAGCGTGGGACCCCATCCGCAAGGGCAGTGTAGAATCGCTTTGGGTGCACATGCGCCGGCTGCGCAGCAAAATTGAGCCGGACCCCGATCGTCCGCACTATGTGGTGACGGTGCGCGGCCAGGGCTACTGCCTGCCCCAGCCCAACCAGAAATTTGCGGCGGACGAAAGCTCACCCCTGGCGGAAGAGTAGCCGCATTGTCGGGCAAGCGCCGGCAGTTGTCAAGCAGCCGAAAGCTGACAAAAATAAGGCCGTCGGCAGCACAAGCGGAAAAAGCTGGGTTTCGCAGAGAAACCCAGCTTCTCCCGCTGCTCTCTCCCCCCTTCCCACTCGCACCGTCTCCAGCCGATTCGGCAAAAGCGCATTTTTTGGCCATATCGCCACTAGTGCTGCTGAATACTTTGTGATAAAATGTACGAAGACGCTGGCTTTAGACGCGACCGAATTGATCCCAGAATTGATCCCAGAATTGTCCATGTCCAACCAATCCGACCAGAGTATTTCTACGATTGCCGACGATATACCGGATATTGTGATTGGACGGCTGCCCGTCTATCTGCGCACCTTGCGCCTGCTCAATATCCAGGAGACGGAAGTCACCTCCAGCCAGGAGCTGGGCGACCTGCTGGGCATCAGCTCGGCGCAGATTCGCAAAGACCTCAGCCATTTCGGCGAGTTCGGCAAGCAGGGCACCGGCTACAATATCGACTTTCTCTGCAAGCAGTTGGAAAAAATCCTCAAGGTGGACTGTGTCTGGCCGGTGGTGCTGGTGGGCGCGGGCTACCTGGGCCACGCCCTGGCCAGCTATAACGGCTTTGAAAATCGTGGCTTCCGCATCGTCGGCGTCTTTGACAGCAGCAACGACAAAATCGGCGTGCATGTCGGGGAGTGCCGGGTGGAGCCGACCACGGCCATCCCAGTCGTTGTGCACAAATACCGCTGCCGCATCGCCATCCTGGCCGTGCCCGCCGCCGCCGCGCAGGAAGTGGCCGACCAGTTGATCCAGGCCGGCATCCAGAGCATCCTCTGCTACGCGCCCATCACCCTCAATGTCGCGCCCCATGTGCGGGTGGAGTATATCGACCCGGTCATCTCCTTCCAGCACATGACCTTCTACCTCGACAAAGGCTGTATTGAAGAGTAAAAGCTGCGGAGGTTAAACCCCCAGGTTAGGGCGGCCCTGGCGCATCTGGCGCACGTACTCATCAATGAGGTTGCGGATCATCCGCTGATAGGGCGTCTGCAGGCGCTCTGCTTCACTTTTGAAGTAGGCAATGCTTTCTTCACTGAGAGTAATAGTCACTTCGACACCTTTAGGCCGAAAGACTAAGTCTTCAGGCCGTGGGAGAAAGTCGTCAACGCGTCTGCCCATCTGCAGCGGCTCGTCGGTGTAGTAAATCGTTTCTTTAGGCCCATTTCGCCTAAAGTACCATGTTGTTGTTGCTTTTCGTTCCACCTTATTTCGTCATCCCGTGGTCCTTGACAATGGGGTCACAACTATACAATGACTCCAAAGTTCATAACAGCCCCTAGAGGGGCCGCTTGCGCGCCAGCCCCTGCCCGCGCGGGTAGAGGGCGGGCGTCGGCTTTAGCTTCTTCACCAGCAGGATAAAACGCTTCTCGTCCAAAAACGGCACCGCCACCGGCGCCAGCCGCACGGCATCCGCCGCCAGCAGCTTGATCGCCTGCCGCGCATCCACAAACTCCTGCGGCGCCCCCGGCCCTTTGTAAATGACCGCCAGCCCCCCAGGCCGCACCAACGGCAGCAGATATTCCGCCAGCACATTGAGCGGGGCCACCGCGCGCGCAGTGACCAGGTCATACTGGTCGCGATGCTCGCGCGTGCGCCCCAACTCTTCGGCCCGCCCATGCACCACGCGCGTCGACGTCAGCCCCAGCTTCGCCACCACTTCCTGCAAAAAGTGGACTTTCTTCTGCGTCCCATCCATCAGCGTCACCTGGAGCAGGGGCGCCGCAATCTTGAGCGGGATACCGGGCAGCCCCGCGCCGCTGCCGACATCGACCAGCCGCAGCGGCTTGACCAGCGGCAGCGTCAGCCCCAGTTCGGCGGCCACCAGCGGCAAGCTCACCAGCGAGTCGAGAAAATGCTTCACCTGCACATCCGCATATTCGATAATCGTGGTCAAATTCAGCCGTTCATTGCCCGCGACCAATTCTTCGTAATACTGCTGAAACTGCGCCAGTTGGTGCGCATCCAGCGCCAGTCCCAACGCCGCGCAGCCCGCCGTGAGCAAGGCCAGATCGTGGGGGAGGGATTCCGGTGTCACTTCTGCCGGTTCGTCTGCTGGTTCCATAGGCGCAAATTGTATCACACAGGGGAGATTTAACGCAGAGGGCGGACTAGTGGGTCAACAGTGAACATGAAGCTTGTGTTTGTGCTCGTACATTGGTTAAAATGGGAGTCTGAGACCAAAAGGAGAGCACAATGAACCAAAAGTACGTTGTCAAGTCATCAGAAGCGGAACGTGAAAGGCTGTAGAGGTTGTTGGCAGCAGGGAAAGAACGGACGCGCGCCTTGACGCGTGCGCGGATTTTGCTGAAATCAGATGCGAGTGAAGGTGGTGCGAATTGGTCATACGCACAGATTCGGGGGGCGTTGGATGTCACGGAAGTGACGATCAGCAAAGTGCGCAGGACGTATGTCGAGCAAGGGCTGGAAGCAGCCATCCAGGGCAAGAAGCCGGAGCGGGTGTATGCGCAGCGGTTGGATGGGAAGGCAGAGGCGCATCTGGTGGCAGTGGCGTGCAGCGAACCACCGGAAGGGCGGGAACGCTGGACACTGCGCTTGCTCCAGGAACGATTGGTGGCGTTGCAGGTGGTGGAGCGTGTTTCGCATGAGACGGTGCGCGGGACGCTCAAAAAAACGAACTTAAGCCTTGGCTGAAAGAACAATGGTGTATTCCACCCAAGGCCAATGCGGAATTTGTCTGTCGCATGGAGGATGTACTGGATGTCTACGCTCGCCCCTATGACCCACAGCGACCAGTGATTTGCGCTGGCTTAACATGGCCGAAATCGAACTCAGCGTCCTTGGTCGCCAAATGCTCAATCGCCGCATCCCAGACCAATCCACACTCAAGGCTGAAGTCGCTGCCTGGGAGCAGCAACGCAACCACAAAACCGTCAAAGTTGACTGGCACTTTACCACTGCCGATGTACGCATCAAACTGAAATACCTGTACCCAAAGTTCCATGACTGACAGACTACTAGATCAGCAAGCGATGGCTGTGTCTGTCAAGTTAGTGAGCCGTCAGGGCGCCAGTATGGTGGCAAATGCCTCGCCAAGCGAAAGCTGATGGCCGGTATTGAACGATTCAGCGAAGACCGCTGCATCAAGTGCTTCCCGCACCGTTGCCATCGCGGCATCTACCTGAGCACGCATTGGACCAGCAATCACAGAATCAATATGGCTGTGCGTCTGTTCGATCACCCCAAAGAGCATGGCGGCACGCTTGTAGTGCCCCTGCGCCGCGGCCAGGCGGGCAGCGATCCAGAGCCGCTCCAGATCGTAAAATGAAGGCGAGCGTGCTGCGGCATCGTTGGCCAGGCTTTCCCCCAACGACTGCTCGGCCTGCCCTAACTTCCCTTCCCACAAAGCGGCGTCGGCCAAGTGCGTATGAATGCGCCCCTGCAAAGGTCTATCGTTCTGTTCGACGCAGAGGCGCAGACTTTCGTTCAATAACCGATAGGCCTCCTGTACATTTCCCTCATACAGCGCGACAAGCCCCAAGAGTGGCTGAAAGAGGCGCAGCATCTCCTGGTACTCGAAAGTTGCGGCAACGGTCACTGCTTCCTGGAGGTGGGCGTGCGCTCCCGCCAGATCGCCTTGCATCAACGCCAGGAGACCCAGCGTGCCGGAGCTGTCAGCCATTTCGTACTGGCTCGCCCGGCGCCGGAAGATTTCCCGGCTCTCCATCAACAGGGGCAGCGCCTGGGCAAACCGTCCCCGTTCAATCAATGTCATGGCAAATGCCCAGAGGGGATTCCCAAGTATAAAGTCGCAGTCGGCCAAGAGACAGAATTCAGGACCCAACGCTGGCCCCTCCCGGGCTAGGCGTGCCGCGGCGATAGACCGTTCGAACGCGCTGGCGGCCTCAGAATAGTCGACAGCGTAACACGCAACAAAGTGCCAGGCAGAAGAATGCAGATGCTGGTTGGGGCAAATCTCCAGCCATTGCAGCATTTCATCTTTCCAGCGGTCGAGCGGTTGGAACTCTGTCACTGCATTGCCAACCGAATAGACGCTGATCAGCGTATACAAGTGTAAATCGACTGGGAGCTCGTGGCGATGGGGCAGCAGTTGCGCCAACCAGCGGCCAATTTCTTGCCACCGACCACGTTGGTGCCAAAACCAATTGCAAGCAATCTGCAACCACGCCACATCGGCATAGCGCTCTGCATCGAGCGCCCACTGCAAGGCGGCGCGCAAATTGTCCTGCTCAGGTTCCAAGCGGGCAAACCAGGTTGCCGCCTCCGGCCCGCGCAAGTGTTTATCGCCGGTGCGGAAGAGCTGCAGGTAGGCGGCATAGTGGCGTTCAGCAATTCTCAAATTGAGTGAACAGGACAGAGGAGATGGCAATGGGGAGTTATGGGCTGGGTGAAAGAACTGCGGAATGATCGGTGAGGTCGTGTCTGGACAGCCGGCAAAGGGGTGACATGTAGCGGTTTATAGG
>JBBRBX010000145.1:0-11386 GCA_038205395.1 Caldilineales bacterium | reverse complement strand
GGTAAAAGGACACTGTATTGCAAATGACATCCAACGCGCCTGCTGGGCAGCAGGTGCGCAACACGCAAAGGATTTTTGTTCTGTATGACCTTAACAACCGTTTTGCTCTTAGTAGGTGGATTGGTCCTGCTGATTGTGGGGGCGGAGGCATTGGTGCGCGGGGCCAGCCGTCTGGCCGCAGCCTTCGGCATTCCTCCGCTCATTATCGGCCTGACCGTCGTCGCCTTTGGCACCAGCTCCCCCGAAATGGCAGTCAGCGTGCAGTCCGTGCTGGCTGGACAGACGGCAATTGCCGTCGGCAATGTCGTAGGCAGCAATATCTTCAACGTTCTCTTGATCCTGGGGCTGTCCGCAATGATTACCCCGCTGGTTGTAGCGCAGCAGCTTGTGCGCTGGGACGTGCCTATCATGATTGGTGTCTCGCTGGCGCTCTGGCTGATGACGCTGAACGGCTTTATTGAGCGCTGGGAAAGCCTGCTGCTGCTGGCGGGCATCGTGGTCTACACGCTGCTGCAGATCGTGCAGAGCCGCAAGGGCCAGGAGAGCGCCGCCGTCGAAGCGGAGTACGCCCAGGAATATGGCAAGCCGGAGCCGCGCAGCCCGCAGCGGCTGCTGCTCAACAGCTTGATGGCAATTGTGGGGCTGCTGCTGCTGGTGCAGGGCGCGCGCTGGTTTGTGGAGGGAGCCATCCAGGTGGCGCGCACGTGGGGCGTCAGCGAGGTAATTATCGGCCTCACCATTGTCGCCGCCGGCACATCACTGCCGGAGGTGGCGACATCGCTGGTGGCGGCCTTGCGCGGCGAACGCGACATTGCCGTCGGCAACGTAGTCGGCAGCAACCTGTTCAATATTCTGGTGGTCTTGGGGCTGAGTGGAATCGTCTCCCCCAGCGGTGGGCTGCCCGTGACGCTGGGAATGATCGAGATCGACATCCCGTTTATGCTGGCAGTGGCCGTAGCCTGTCTGCCGATTTTCCTGACCGGCAACCTGATTGCCCGCTGGGAAGGTGCGCTCTTTGTCGTCTACTATGTCGCCTACACCATCTATCTGGCCCTCACGGCCAGCCAACATGACACCCTGCCGCAATTCCAGTTGTTCATGCTTTGGTTTGTCGTTCCCCTCACCGTGGTGACGCTGGCTGTCTCGCTCTATCGCGAGCTGCGCCTGCGGCGGGTCACAGCTTAGGCAAAAGGCTAACTGGGCTGGCCGCCGGCGCGTTTGGCGGCCAGCAGCGCCTGCGCCTGGCTGATCCAGGCGTGTAAATCCGGCTGCACAATCTGGCGGCCAATAATGGTGGCCAGATCATCCACCTTGGCGGCGGCCAGCGCCCGATAGGTGCGGATGCCGGCGGCGTAGAGCCGCTGCTCATACACCTTGCCGATGCCGTTGATGCGCTCAAAATCGTCGGGAGTCTCACCCTCCCACAAATGGCCGACGGTGGCCGTGTCGAGCGCAAGCTGTCGGGCCTGCGCGCGGATGTCATCGAGGTCGATGGTGTTGTGCTGCCAATCACTCAGCCGCAGCATCCGCTTAAACCCGTCATCGCTGATATGGGCCACTTCCCAAAACGAGCCGACGCCGGCGTCATACAGTCGCTGCTCATACACGAGACCGATGCCGTCGATTGTGGCTAAGTCCTGGCAATCGCTGCTGACGGCGGGAAAGCAGCCTGCGGCAATGGCGGCGTCGGCGGCGGCAGCCTTGTTGGCGGGCAAGCGCGCCAGCGACTGCCCCAAGCGCACGAGAGCAGGAGTCTTGGCCTGCCACCCCTGCACAGTAGTCATTTCGCTGCGCAGAGCGGTGAGCGACGCTTCAACGTCTTTGAGCTGGGTCTGCACCGTCTGGGCGCGCGTCTTCCACTGTTCCAACTCCGCCAGGTTCGCCTGCCTGGCAGCAGACAGTGCGGCGGAAGGCTTAGCGGCGCCGATCTGCACATCCAACTGGCTGGCCTTTTGCACGGGCGGCGCGGCCACTCCATTGTCAGGCTCTTTCTGCAGCAGCCAGGCCGCGGCGCCGGCGCCCCCGATCAATCCCATCAGCAAAACAAAAAGTGAGCGAAGCGGTTGCATGGCGGCCCTTCTCCTCGAACTGACTCCAAAACTGACTTCCGCTCTAGGCAATTTGCAGGAACCGCGCATAGGCCGCATCCCAGCCGGCAGTTGGATGCGGCTCAAAATACTCCTGCTGGATGGATTGGGCGATGGCAGCGCGCCCTTCTGCGATGTTTTTGATCTGCCCGCTTGCGACTGCCTGCAGCATAACGTTGCCCAACGCAGCCGCCTCCACCGGGCCGGTGACGACCAGCCGCCCACAGGCGTCGGCGGTGAACTGGTTGAGTAAACGGTTCTGGCTGCCGCCGCCGACGATGCGCACCGAGGTCAAGCGTGGGCCGGCCACGCCATCCGCACTGGTCAGCAGTTCTTCCAGGGCGTTGACCACCCAGCGGTAACGCAGCGCCAGGCTTTCCAAGCAGCAGCGCACCACTTCGCCCACACTTTCCGGCTCCGGCTGCCCGCTGCGCCGGCAGAAGGCGCGGATGGTGTCGATCATGTTGGATGGCTCAAAAAAGTCGGGGGCATCCGGATTGACGATACACTTGAACGACTGCGCCGTTTCCGCTTCCGCCAACATCTGCTGCCAGGTGATCACGCGCCCCTCCCGTTCAAGCTGCCGGCGCGATTCCTGCAGCAGCCACAGGCCGGTGATATTCTTGAGCAGCCGGATGCTGTTGTTGACGCCGCCCTCATTGGTGAAGTTGAGTTCCAGCGCCTTCTCGTTGATGATGGGCTGTGCGATCTCCACACCCATCAAGCTCCAGGTGCCCGAACTGAGATAGACGCTGTGCGCATCCAATCCCGGAATACCGGCGACGGCGCTGGCCGTATCATGGCTGCCCACGGCAATCACCGGCACGCCGGCAGCCAGCCCTGTTTCCGCCGCTACGTGCGACAGCAGCGGGCCGACAATTGTGCCGGGCGGCACAATGTTGGGCAGCATCCCAGCCGGGATTTTGAATTTCCCTAACAGGTCAAAGGCCCACTGGCGGTCGCGTGCGCGCAGCATCTGCGTCGTGGAGGCAATCGTATACTCGGCGATTTTTTCACCGGTCAGCCAGTAATGAAAGAGGTCAGGCATCAGCAGCATACAGTCAGCAAAGTCAAGCTGCGGGTCGTCTTCCAGCCGCATCGCGACCAATTGAAAGAGGGTATTCAGTTGGATAAACTGCAATCCGGTCTCGGCGAAGATGTCGGCGCGCGCGACAATGGGAAAAGCATGGTCAAAGACGTTGTTGGTGCGCGCGTCACGATAGTGCACAGGGTTGCCGAGCAGACGGCCGGCGCGGTCGAGCAAGCCGTAGTCCACGCCCCACGTGTCGATGCCGATGCCTGCCGGCGGCGTGTTGTTTTGGGCGGCATAGCGCGCCAGGCCGTTTTTGATCTCCGTCCACTGCGACAGCACATCCCAATACATGCGGCCCAAAATCGTTACCGGACCGTTGGCAAAGCGATGCAGTTCGTCTAGGGCAAACCGTTCCCCGTCCCAACGGCCCACTAGGACGCGCCCATTGGATGCGCCCAGATCAGTGGCAAGATAATTGACGCTTTTGCTGTTCGCCGCCGCCATGGCCCAGCCCTTTCTTATACCAATTCAAACTGGATTTCGGCCACTTGGAGGGCCTCTTTGTGCTCCGGCGGCAGATTCGTATCCGCCACCAACAGATCCATCTCTTCCGACAGCAGCGAAGTGGCCACGTAGATCTGGCCAAACTTGGAATGGTCGACCATGGCTACTTTCTGCGCCGCCGTTTCTGCCATGGCGCGCTTGGTCTGTGCTTCGCGCAGATCAGACTCCATCATGCCCTGTTCAGCAGTAAAGCCGCGGCAGCTAAGAAAAGCCACGTCCACATGCAGACGGCGCAGCAGCTTAGGGCTGAGCGTATCCACCAGGCTGCTGGTGCGCCGGCGCAGGATGCCGCCGACGACAATGGTTGTCACATCCGGCGCAAAGCTTAGCTCGAGCGCCGCATAAAGACCCGTCGTGACGACCGTCAAGTTCTGCATATCGCGCAGCAGGCGTGTCATCTGGTAGGCCGTGGTGCTGCCATCCAAAAAAATTGTGCTGCCCGGCTTGATCAGTTCCACACAGCGCAGCGCGATGCGGCGCTTGTCTTCCAGATTCAACTGCTGGCGCGCGGCAAAGCGCAGTTCGAGCTGTCCGCGACCGGAAACAACGGCGCCGCCGCGCACGCGCGTGAGATAGCCCTGCTCCTCCAACTGCTGCAAGTCTTTGCGCGTGGTCACCTCGGAGACGCCCAGCCGGTGGCTCAACTCCACCACCGTCACCTCGTCTTGTTGGCGCAGCACCTCAATGATGCGGTCACGCCGCTCATCGCTGGAGAGGACGGAGCTGTCGCCATCCTCACGTGCCACACCAGCCGTTACCTGCCGGCCGTCTTCACTCATATTGAACCTCCCCTGTTTCGCCTATCTCTAATGGCGGGAATCCGGCGGCGCGCCAGGCGCGCAAACGGTCGCCGGCGCCGGCAATTTCAGCGCTGATCTGTTCGGCCAGCGCCCCGTCCGGGCTGTCCACCGCCCACAAGTCGTGCAGGTATGCCGGCCATTCCGCCGCCGGCACGTTCAGCCACATAAGCGCAGCGGCGGCGCCGGTGGCATAGCGATAGGGGCGTACACCGCCGGTGATGGCCAGCCGCATGGCGCCGGTCAGCCGGTCGTCCCAAGCCAGTTTGCGCGCCGGGTCGCGCCCTACACGCGCAATGCTGTCGCGCATATAGGGGTTGACCATGCGCGCCACCAGGTCATCGGCAAAAGAGCGAAAACCAGCGTGAGTAAACATAGAATCCACTGCTGCGTAGCGCCGGCAAAGAGGTGCGCCGGATTCCTCCAGCATGGCCGCACGTACAAAGTTCAGCACATCGGGCCGTTCGGCCAACTGATCGATGCGGGTGAGGCCCAACTGGTGGCCTAGATATGCTGCCAGCGCATGGCCCGCATTATGCCCGTAAAGCTTGGCTTGCGCAAACGGTTCCAGATCCGCTTTCTCGACAAACACCTCGATGCCGCGCCGAAAATTCGTCCAGGCTGGGCCGGGCCGCAGAATCTGCTCGATCAGAATACGGTTGAATGCTTCGACCAAAAAGGCGCGCGCCAAGCCTGGAGCAACAGGCGCCAAATCGTTCAATTCAGCCGGGGCGCCGCTCATTTTGCCGATAATGGTGTCGAGAAACTGCACGGTCGCCAGCACAGCCGCCTGTTCGTCGAGCGGCACATGCGCCAGCACAGCCGCGCGCAAAAGGTGGGCGGCCTGCGTGTTGTTCTCGGCGGCATAGACCACTGCCGGCGGCCCGCCCGCGGCGGCTTTGCGCCGCAAGCCCGCCGCCATAATGGCGGCCACACTGCCCGGCGCACCATTGCGGTCATAGAAATCGACACTCGGCAGTGCCGTGGCCAGTTCTTCCGCCGCAGCGACGGCGGCAACCAACTCCGCCCGCTCGCTCTCTACCTGCGGCTGGTAAATTTCGACTGGCCGCACCCGCAGCACTGCAACGGAATCAGTGTGGGCGATGTTGACGGCAAATCCACCCGCGGCGCGTACAGCCGCCACCACATCCGGCAGCACCTCCGCCACCACCAGGCGGTCGAAGTTATGCGAAAGCCAGGCTTCGGTCAAAAACAACCCAGCCTGAATCGGGCCGAAGCCAAAGCCGACAAAGGTGTGCGCCATAGACGGTTTAGCGCATCTCCTGGCCGCCGGTGACGTTGATTGCCTGCCCTGTCATATAGCTTGACTGGTCGGAGGCCAGAAAGACGACAACATTGGTCACATCCGTATAGGTGCAGCCGCGCTTGAGCGGCACCTGATCTACATAGCGCTGGCGTACTTCGGCCTCGCTGATCCCCAGCCGCCTGGCATACTGCGCGTACAACTCGTTGGTCCACAGCGGCGAATCGAGCAGGTTGCCGGGGCAGATGGAATTGACGCGCACGCCGTACTCGGCCAGTTCCAAGGCCACACTCTGTGTCAGACCTATGCCGCCAAACTTGGAAGCGGCATAGGCGCCGTTTTTATAGCTGCCCTTCTTACCCGACTTGGAGTTAATCTGGACGATCACACCGCTGCGCTGGGCCTTCATCACACGTGCCGCGTATTTGCTGGTGAGGAAATAGCCGGTCAGGTTGACCTCCAACACCAGCCGCCAGTCGGCCAGGCTCATCTCATCCACCGGGCCGGAGCGCACGATGCCGGCATTGGCGACGACGATATCGACGCGCCCGAATTCGGCCACGACGCCGTCAAACAGCGCCTGCACCTGGCCCTCATCGCTGACATTGACGCCATGCGCACGAATCCGGCGGCTTGTCGCCTGCGCCAATTCCTGCGCCGTCTGCTCGGCCTGCGCTAAATTAAGGTCAGCCACCACCACGTCGGCGCCTTCATCGGCAAGACGGCGGCAAATGGCGGCGCCCAACCCCTGGGCGCCGCCGGTGACAATCGCAATTTTATCTTGCAAACGTGTCATAGTTCCTCGCGCCTAGAGCATCTCGCGCAGCAGTTCTTCTTCGGCAGCCGGTGTCCACATGCCATCCTCATCCAGCTTGGCGGCCACGCCGGGCAGCAGCTCCGCCAAAGCCGGCAGCGGCGTCAGCGGCAGCGGCTTGCTCAGGTTGGGGTAGATCACGACTTTGCCGGCGAAGCGGCCCTCCGCCACCGAGCGCAGCCCGTCCGCCACGCCTTCCAGCCCGGCCACAGCCGCCACGGAGCGGTTGGTGGGAAGCTGCTTGCTCTCCACCAGGTCGCGCATGTGGGCCAGGTCAGCAATCGACGAGCCGCTGGTGCCTGTGTAGCGCACGCCGCGCTGGGCCACCGCATTCAGATCGATGCGCGCCTGTGTCCCGCGCGCCAGCCCGGCAAAAACGTTGACGACGCCGCCGACCGCCGCCATCTGCGCCGCCTGCTCGATGGCCGCCACCGTGGGAGCCATGATCACAATGTCGTCATAGCCGCGCCCGCCGGTCTCCGTGGTTTTGGTGGCAAAAAAGGCTTCTTCGTCGGCAAACTGATCCTGCGAAAGATAGACCACGTCGACGCCGGCTCCGGCAGCCTGGCGAGCAAACTGCTTGCGCACGGAGTCCATACGCGCCGCGTGCAGGTTGGTGGCCACGATCTTGGCCGGGCTGCTCGGCAAAGTCAAGGCACGCAAGAAGTGCATCTGGCCCATTGGGCCGGCGGCGCCCAGCATCCAGGCCACGCCACCCGCCCGCAGTTGGGTGCGCACCGGCTGATAGGCAGCCGAGAGGTCATCGGTGGCCGTGCCCACAACAAAGAGATGGTCATAGTGCATGCGGCCAATATCGACCGAAACCAGCCGGTCAAGCGGTTGGCCGAGCACAAGATTGAACATGCCGCCGTTGGCGAGGCGGCCAAAGACGCGCTCGCACAGCGCAGCGTCACCCTGCAGCACCACGATGTCGTCATAGCGCGTACTGCCGTCATCTCCTTCGACGACCTCCACTTCGGACTGCTGCGCCCAGGTGCGCACACGTTGAGCGAACTCGGCATCGCTTACATCCAGCACCACCTTGGCGGGTCGCCAGGCGGCGGCCTGACCCAGGCGAACGCCCGCACCGCTGCCAACCAGCCAGACCACGCCGCCGTCCTGCCAGCGGGTGCGATATTCGACGGTATAGGAGGCCTCCACGCAGGCCCACGGCTCGCACAGCGCCAGTTCGGCATAGCCGGCATCGGCGCGAATAGGCACCAGGTAGTTGCCGTGGTCGCCCGCCAGCACGCGCCAGTCGATCACCGCATAGCGGGAGAAGCCGCCCTGCAGGTCATAGCCGTAAGCGCTGGTCTGGCCGTTGATATAGATATCCGCCTGAACAATAAAGCGGTCGCCTGGCTGGTATTGGCCGCGCAGATTGTCGCCCACTTCGATCACCGTCAGCGCCACCTCGTGGCCCAGCACGACCGGGTCTTCCTGCATCTTATGATGAATGCGCGGATGCTTTTCGCCCGTGCGGATCACTTTGATGTCGGAGAAACAGATGCCGACGGCGTCATGGCGCACCAGCAGTTCGTCCGGCCCCGGCTGGGGCAGCTTTACATCGATCGGCTGGCCGGCGCGCCCCAGGTTTTCAAAGCCGGCGCCATAGAGCGGCCAAAGCCGGTTTTGCTCCGGCAGCGGCGCCTGGGCGGTGCGATAGTTGTCCAGTTTGCGATTCAATTCTTCACTCATAGTTGTTTGGTTCCTGCTCAACGCTCTTAGGCAAGCTCAATCAAAACGCGTGCGGGTGACATGTCGGGACGGATGGCCGCCAGTCGCTGCTGACCGGCCACACCCGGCGGCAGCAGCTTGCCGGCCTGCGTATAAAATTCGTTGCGTGCGCGGCGCGTGGGCAGTTCGCTTTGCGCCCAGCCGCTCTGGTAGCCCCGGTCAAGCGCTCGCCCCAACATGGTATGGCCATAGACAAAATAGGCTCCATCCATAAAAGTCTCGCGCACGGAAGCCAGCGCCGGCGCGTCAAAATCGTCGACCACCTTCTGGCCAAAGCTGTTCATCTCGGTGCCGATATTCAGCGGCAGGTCGAGCGCCTGCGCCAGTTCCACCACCTCGTACAGCTTGCGCTGTTTGCGCTGCGCCAGCGCCGGGTCGGCCAGGTTCCAGTTGCGGTCGGGCACAATGTTGAGCGCCACGATCCCCTTGCCCACCAGCAGATTGAGCAGTTCCTCTATCGCCTGCTCGCCTGCCGAGAAGCCATCCAGCCAGGCAGCGCAGGGCAGTGCACCGCAGGCCAGCGACAAGGCGTTGAGTTTCTCCACCGGCGGAAAGGTGTCGGGGCCGGGCTGGACGTAGCCGGGGCCGCCCTGTTTCATCAGCTTGCTGCGCAGCGCGTTCTGGAACGCCGGGCCGTCGGCCAGCAGCTTCTCCACCGCGTCGCGCGCCAGGCCCAGCCGGCCGGCCCAGAAGTCCAGCGGGGAATCCACCATGCGCTCAGCCGCTTGAATATAAGCGACGACGATATGGCGCTCGGTGGCGTTGCCGGCGGGCGTCAGCGGCAGCACATCGCGGTCGTAGTCAACCGTCACAGGGGAGAGATAGGCATTGACGCGCGCCACCAGGCTGCGGTTGCGCTGCGCCGACTGGTCGCGCAGTTCATCCAGGATGCTCTGCGCTTCCGGGTTGCTGGGGCCGCCGGTGAAGCCGATGCCCATATGATAGTAGACGCCTGGCTCGCCCGGCGAGTTGATCTCGCGGTCGGCAAATTCGGGCACAAAGACGCGCGATTCAACGCCTGCGCTGCCGCGCACGCCTGCCAGGCTGCAGGCATCCAAAAATTCCTCGACGCCGTCCAGCACATCAAAATCGACAATGCCCACCAACTTGATGCCTTGCCGGCGCGCCAGCCAGGCCAGCGCTGTGGGTGAATAGCCATAGGCGTTAAACGAAAAAAAGGTGTGACAGTGCAGGTTGGCCACCTCGGCGGGGGCGGACGGCTGCGGATGGCGCGCCAGCAGAGCGGCGAGCGCTGCGCTGCGTTGGCCCCGGTCAAAGTCATTGAGCGCTTGCTCGAGTTGGAGATCGGCTGCTTCTTGCGTAATCATAGAATGTGCGCCTGTCCTGGGGAGAAACGAAAGTGTTTCAAAAGTTGCTTTTTACTTTAGCACAGGCCGGCCTGATCTGCAAGCCAAAACGAACGGTCTTGCCCCGATTGCGCAAGACTTTGCAAACAAAATTGCCCTTCTTGCTTGGCGCGCAGGGAGGGCAGGTGTTACACTGAAGAACGATTGACTTGCACGCAGGGACAGGAATACAGCCACGCCGGCAGCAGTTGAGTTTGCCGGCCCCAGCGCGCAAGTCCTCTTACCACAACGGAAATCAGGTGAATTGTGCTCGAACCATGGCAGTGGGCTTTGGCGGGATTAGGTGCGTACTTGGTGGGCCTATCAAAGACAGGTATTGCGGGGCTGGGTGTATTGGCGGTGGCGCTTTTCGCCAGTGCTCTGCCCGCACGCGAGTCAACCGGCATCGTGTTGGTGGTGCTGATCTCCGCCGACATTGTGGCCGTCACTGCGTACCGGCGCGAAGTAAGCTGGCCGCATCTGCTGCGGCTTTTTCCTTGGGCGGCAGCCGGCGTCGTGTTGGGCTTTCTGATTATGGGGTTCATCGACAGCCAGACCACGCAGCGGCTGATCGGCGTGATCCTGGTGCTGCTGGTAGGCTTGCAGTTCTGGCGCAGCCGCAGCCCTGCCGCGGCCGAGTTGGCGCAGGAAGATCATCCGCACCCGCTGCTGTCGGGGGTGACGGGCATCAGCGCCGGCATTACGACCATGATTGCCAACGCCGCCGGGCCGATCATGATCATCTATCTGCTGGCCATGCGTCTGCCCAAGATGATCTTTATGGGCACCGCCGCCTGGTTCTTCTTTGCCGTCAACCTCTTCAAGGTGCCCTTCAGCTACAGCCTGGGGCTGATCAACTTCGGGTCGCTGCAGATCAGCCTGCTGCTGGTGCCCTTCGCCGTCGCCGGCGCCGTCACCGGCCGCCTGCTGATCAAATACATCGACCAGCGCCTGTTTGAGCTGCTGGCCATGGTGCTGACGCTGCTGGCCGGGCTGCGGCTGCTGCTGTATTGAGAGGGGTAAAAGATGCGACGTGTTTGGTCGCGTCCTAGCCGCCGCTACATATAGCCCACACATCTTGTGCGGGCGAGGGTGCGACCCTATGCTAAAGCCAGCGTAACTTGGCGGCCGGCCCGCGCTTCCAGCGTAATCAGCATCTCCAGACTGAACTTCTCCCACTTGCCGCGCACCAAATCCGACACGCGCGACTGAGGAATGCCCAGCACAGCAGCAGCCTGCGTCTGGGTAATGCCATTCGTCCGGATCCATATGCGCAAATCCACCATCAACTGCGCGCGCAGTTGCAGAACTGCCGCTTCTCCTGCATCAAAACCGAGAGCGGCAAAGACATTTTCGCCGGATTCGACGATTGGTTCATTCATTGGCCATTCCTGCAATCTGCTGGTACCGGCTGCGCGCAAGCGCAACATCATGCCGATTCGTCTTCTGCGTCTTTTTCTGAAAGGCATGCAGAACATATACAGCATCGGCGAATTTGGCAACGTATAAAATACGCCATTCCCCCAAAACATGAATACGAATTTCTCGCGCACCTGGACCTACATCACGCATTGGCTTCCAATCTGTCGGCTCCTCTCCTCGTTGAATAGCATAGAGTTCAAAGCCTGCTTGTCGCCTCGCTTCGGCAGGAAAATTACGCAAACTGTCAAGGCTGGAGCTAACAAATCGCAGCGGCTTCATTGGGATTATATAACTACTTATATAATCTAAACAACTTCATACT
>JBBRBX010000144.1:0-11713 GCA_038205395.1 Caldilineales bacterium | reverse complement strand
TGGCCGCGGCAGCTTGTACCAGGCCACATTTTTGGTAGCGAGCATTATCCAGGAACAGCGTAATCGGCACGTCGAGCTGCAAGGCGGCCAGTTTATGGAGAAGTTCACAAACACTGGCCGCGTTGATGTAGCTGTCATTGCTGACCATAATGAGTTCGTGCGTGACTGCGTTCAAGGCTCCCAGTACATTGAAGCGTTGGCGGCCGGACGGTGCCCGGATGAAGACCCGCACCAGCGACCAGAGAAAACCCAGAAAAGGGGCCAGAACGAAATGTGAGGCATCGACAAAGAATACGGCGCGTTGCCCGGCTTGCGCCTCGGCTAACCGAGGTTCAAGTTCCGTGTGAAGATAATTGGCTTGTTGCTCTGGATCGGCTTTGGCCGGAATCATGCCGACCTTGCGGCAACGCAAATGCAGTTTTTTTCAGGAATGCGCGCACCTGCGTCTCGCTGCGCTTGATCCCGGTCAACACCTCGATCTCATGCTGTGCCTCCTTGATCGTCGCCGGCGGATGATTGCGGAAATGCTCCTCCAAGGAGGTGATGTGCGCATTCAGGTCGCTGCTAGGTCGGTACAGATTGACTTCTTTCAGTTTGTCCACACCACCGGCTTCATACAAACAGAAATAGTCCCGCATGCTGTTTTCGGACACGCCGGCCAGGCGCGCAATCAACTCATGCGGTAAGCCATGACTCTTGAGCCACAGCACTTCCATGCGACGTTGCACCATCGGTACGAGATGATGATAGCGTTCGTAGTTCAGCTCTTCCTGGATTTCGGGTGTGAAGGTCAGTTGGATCGTCATGCCCGACATTATACAAAACGATGTCTACAACCGTTAATCATCAAAAACGCAATCCGCTCCCTAGCGGAGTATATCTCCTTCGGCTGCTCATGGGAAACCTACTGGGCCTGCTGGCTCTTTCGCGCCTCTCCATCTTCCATGTCCTGCAGTTCCAGCGTCAAGGCGTCAATTGAGATCTGCACCTCTCGCAGAGACAGCGCCAACGAAATCAACAGCAAGATGAGCGCGACGCCAAAAACGAAAGTCCCTGCTACCGGCTGGCCGGCATAGAGAAGGATCATGCTCAGCACACACAGAAAGAAGCTGGCGACGCCAAACACCTGCATGTTGCGGATTAAATTCAGCCGGTAGCGCAAATTGGCGATCTGGCCACGCACATGCTCTTCGTGTGTGGTCACATACCGGTCACGCAAACTCCGCACCAGACCGGCCAATGTCAGAAAACGGCTTGTGTAGGCCAGCAGCAGGAGCGAAATCGCTGGGAAGAGCAGAGCGGGCGTCGTTAGCGGCAGATCAATTGGGGCATGCATAGATTGGGTGTTGCTCCGCGCGAAACCGCCTGGCCGGCAGCAAAAACGCCGGCATCCTCACCCCTATTATCGCATGGCCACGCAGGCGCGACAAAACCAGCCCCTCTCAAGGAGAGCGCTGATTTTGCCCGGTTTCCAGTGGTGCGCCCGCCGCTCATTGCCGGATTATTTGCCGCCGCGGTTGACGAACGGCAAATAGCAAGATTGGCCCAAGCTAAATGGCGTGGCGAGGATGGGGCCGCGTACACCATCTTGATCCACCATTTGTACACGCCAATAGTATTTGCCGTTCTTGCGCCCTTCTTTGAGCGTATAGCTTGTGTTGGGCGTGTTGATGCGTGTAGGCGTTTGGAAGCTGCCCTCGTCGGCAATCTCTACACTGTAGTAGGCCGCGCCGTAGACCCCCTGCCAGACAAAGCGCGGCGCCATGCCGGTGTTGGCGCCGTTGGCCGGTTCAATTGCCTGCAGCAGCGGATACTGCTTGAAAAATGACTGCGGCTGCGAATATGGCCCTGGCTTGCCGCTTGCCTCATACATGGCAACGCGCCAGTACCAGACGCCATCACTGAGGCTCTTGCCCTTGGGCGGTGTGAAGCTGGCAGCAGTTGTGGCAATGTCGATGGCCGGCGACTTGAAGCTGCTGTCGTCATCCACCTGGAGCTGATAGAGTGGCGCGGCCAGGCGCGGCGTCAGGGTCGGTGTGAGGACAGTCTCCCAGACAAATGTCGGCTGCTCGCTCAGCGACGGCGGGCTGCCGCCGGGCGGTGTCACCGGTGCCAGCGGCAGCGGCGCCACCGAGCTTTTGGTCAGCGGCATCGCCGCCGTCCAGCGTCCCAGCACATTGTCGGAACGCCGCATCGCCACCCGCCAAAAATAGGGGTGCAGCGAGGAAAGGGCCGCATAGCTGCTGGTTTCCGGCGGCGTATAACTAGTGCCGTCGACTAGGAGATCAATCAAGGGGCTGCCGAACAGATTGTCGTCGTCCAACTGCAGGCGATAGCCCGCCGCGCCTTCGACGCGATCCCACTCAAAGGTGGGCGTCATAAAGATATCGCTGCCGGTCGAGAGGCGGGGATTGCCCACTTCACGGCTGTCGAGCTTGAACCGCATGGCCGGCGACCAGGGGCCGTAGTCGAAGCTGCCGTAAAGGTCTTTCTTTTCATGGCGAATGCGTACCCGCCAGTAGTACGATTCATTATCGGCATTGGCGCGGCTCGACTGAAAAGTGGCGGGCATAATGGCAAAGAAGGGATTGGTTAACGTTTCAAACGTTTCCCACGTCTCCACAACCTGCGAGAAGCGCTCATCACGCGCAAGCTGCACTTGGTAGCCGTCGACGGAGTCGAAAACCGGCATGCGCCAGCGCAACGGTGGCATGTCGTAATAGACCTGCGG
Source organism: Caldilineales bacterium (assembly GCA_038205395.1). GTDB lineage: Bacteria > Chloroflexota > Anaerolineae > Caldilineales > Caldilineaceae > Fredericiella. The sequence goes on along the minus strand of JBBRBX010000144.1, from coordinate 8,982 downwards.
ATTGGAAAGTGGTGTATCAAAGGGATACAGCGGCTGGAGCATGTCCGACACGAGGGCTGGATTGTCAATGGTTCTGCCGCTGCTGCTGCCGGGCAATACAGCTTGGGGAGGAATGCTGCTGTGCATGCCGTCGCCACTTGTGAGGCTGGTGCTGAACAGCGTCAGCGCCAGGCTGCCGGAAAAGTTGTCGTCTGCGCCATTAAATGCTGTATAGGGCAGCAGCAGTTCAATGGAACTGGTGGCAGGATCAAACCAGGCCATTCCGCCCAAATTCTCTAACTCCACAGGGGGGGCCCACGTGCAATTGGGGTTGGCCTTGGTCCCGTTCCAGCGATAGTAGTTAACGGCTGTAATCGCACTGCCGTCCCAATCAACGTACACCACGTATTCGGGTGCATAAATGGAGTAGGTATCAATTGCTTGCCCCAGCGGATCGTTTTGCCCACCGGCGTCGCTTGCGCCGGCTGCTCCGCATGGTATAGTGCGCGCGATATGATTGTTGTCTACATAAATTCCATAGCGCACCGCTTGCCCAGCATTGAGCTGAATGTTGAAGGCAACCGCCCAGTTTAGGTTGAGATCGGTGCCGTTTGGCATTTTGGCGTAGCTGCGATCCAGCATGACATGCAGCGCATCCAGTGCAAATACATCGCTGCCTGCCGTACCGCTGCTCGCCACCTGCGTCAACTCTGGCAAATAATATTTCGTAGTGGAGAATAGGGTGTTGGTGTAAGTAGTGGCAAGTATGGTGATGGTGTAAGGTGGGGCTGGAAAGTCATATTGGTTGCCCATCAGCAAATCCGACGACAGTGTAAAGCTGCGCGCTTCGCTCCAGGGGGTCATTGGATTGTCGGGGCTGTGCTCGCCGCGCACACGCCACCAATATGTGGCTGGGGGCATGTCATCTAGTATACCGTTCATCGTATGGCCTTGCCAGGGCGCGTAGTTGGCAAACCGCGGGTAGGCTTCTTCGACAATAAAATCAAACTCCGGTGTGCGGCTGATCTGCACGTGATAGTTGTTGGCGTCTTGGCCGTCGATAGAGAGAGGCAACCAGCCCAGCAGCGGCGGCGCTCCTACCGCCTGGTACCCATCCTTGGGGTAAGTGGGCGAAATAACTGTGCTCATGCTCAATTCGGAAATGGAACGGTCGTAGCGCATCTCCCAGCGAGAATCGACGCCCATCTGCCCATTATTGCGAAACGCGCGCACGCGCCAGTAGTAAAGGCCGCCGTTTTGCAGCCCCTCTAAAGCATAGTCTGGGTGAAGTGGATCCAGCACAGGCGCCGCCGCCAAAGTGCGGGTACGCATTTGCATGTTTGGGCTGTTGAAAGCGGGATCGTCATCCACCGCCATCTCATACCAATCGGGACCAACCGTGGTGGTCAGCGGGATGCCAAGCCAGGCATGGGCAGTGTCCCAAACAAAAACCGGCCAGGCAATCGATGTGACGCGATGAACGGGAAAATTCTGGGTGTCGACCGCAAAGGTAAAAGGCGGGTAGATCAGATCGGGCGCGACTGCATAGGCGGTGCGGAAGGAGCGAGTTTCGCTCCAAGGCGTATAGTTGCCGGCAGCGTCAATAGCGCGTACGCGCCAGTAGCCGTCTATGGCTAAAGGCACTTTTTGCCAATCATTTTGAGTATAGGTGGTTGCGTTATAAATCTTGATATCTGCGATCAGTGTGCCGTTGAATTCATTGCTGTCGTCAATCTGAATTTGATACTGCTGCGCACCCGGCACAGGCTGCCAACTGAAAAACGGATAGGAAAGCTGCGTCTGGTTGTCTGCCGGCGTCAGCAATTGCGGTGCGAAATTCCACTGCGTACGGAAGGAGCGCACACTGCTCCAAGTGGTTTCATTGTCGTTCTGATCGGTGGCTTTTACGCGCCAGAAGTACTCCTTGTCATTGCTCAGCATTTTCGTCAGTGTGAAGTCAGTATTGCTGCTTTTGTAAGGCGAGGAGGGGTTGAAGTCAATGTCGGTGCTGATTTCAAGCTGGTAGCTCTTAGCGCCTTCTACCGCCTGCCATTGAAAGCGGGGCGCAAAGGCTACGATGATGTCGTCTGCGGGCGCCAACTGCTGCGGGGGCGCACTCCAGTCAATGGTCAAAATATAGGATTCGCTTGCCGCCCCATAGACACGCGTCTTGCCGGGTGCGCTGTAGGCAAAGGGCGTCACGCGCCAGTAGTACGTGTTGTTGACCAGCCGCAGGGTGGGTGTGTGCTGCGGCTTGAGTGTTTCCACCTGGTAGATAGGCGGGCTGAAAAGCGTGTCGTTGTCGATCTCAAACAGATAGCCCGCAGCACCTGCCAGCGGCATCCACGTAAAGTCGCCTGCTGTATAGCCGGCGCGGGTGGCATTGTTGACCGGCTGCACGAGAGAGGGGCGGATCGCACCGTCTTCGCTCCAACTCTTCGTAAAGGTGGCTACCTCCGAGTAGGCTCCCCACACGCGGCTGCCTGACAAACCGGCAGCCGCTTTCACACGCCAGTAGTATGTTCCGTCCAGCCATACCTCCAGCGGCGTATAACTTGTGCCTTGTGCATCCTCATCCACCAGAAAGGTGGAGAAACCGGGCGTGTTGCTGACCTGGATATGCGAGTAGGTGGCGCGCAGCGGCATCGCCCAGGCAAAGGTAGGCATACCCAGGGGTGCGCTGTTGGCGCCTGTGATGACACTGTTGTTGGCCGGCGCCAGCAGCAGCGGCGCATCCGGTGGGATGATCGGCGTCGCTGTGGCTGCCGGGGCCGCCGGCTCAAGCGCCTGGCCGTGGGCCGGCGGCGCACCGGTCGTCCATGCCGGCAGCAACCAGACCAGCAGAGCCAGCCAGAGCGCCAACACGATTTGAGCACGCTTTGGGTGATGCAGAGATGTACGCACTTGCAGATCCTTCCAATCAGGCCGCTGTTTTTGAGGAGCGCAGCAGCCAATCTCTGCCCACACACAGTTCGTGGGCCTACATGATCTTAAACCAGTAATCCGCGCTAATCTCGCGACGAATGACCGATCTTTGTGCGCCAGATGATGGAAAGAAAGGTGAGAAAGGGTAAGGTGTAGCGAGCGTCTATAGTTCTACCGTGATGACAGCGCCGCGATCGAGGTTGTTGCCGGCATAGATGCGGCCCCCGTGCGCCTCGGCCACCATACGGCAGAAGGCTAGCTCCAAACCAAGTTCGGATTTGCCATGCTCTTTCATGTAAACGGCTTCATACTGGTCAAACATCCGCACCATGTCATCGGGTGGAATCCCACGGCCCTGATCCAGGACGCTCACCCGCAGTTGCGCGGACGTGGACGAAGCTGCCGCTGCGTTTCCGTTTTCGGCTGCAGCCGGCTGCGTCCGCGGATACTCCACCTCCACCGTAACAGTCGTCTGCTGCGGTGCAAACTTGAGCGCATTGGCCACAAGGTTTTCGACCACCCGTTGAAATAGTGTTACGTCCGCCGACACCGGGTAGGGTTGATCGGGCAAGCGTGAAGCCAGCGCTACCCCTTGCGCCTCAGCCAGCGCCTCAAACTTTTCGCAGACCTGGTTGATGATGCGATCCACAAATAGAGGGCTGCGCGTAAGCGTCAGCTTGCCGCGCTCCATTTTGGCCAGCATAAGCATGTCATCCAGAAAATTGCTCATTTTCTGCGATTCAGTCAGCGCAAAGTCCAGATAACGGTTCTGCTCCGGCGCAACGCCGCCCTTACGCTTGAGCAACTGGAGATAGAGCATGACTGCCGCCAGCGGATTGCGCAGGTCGTGGACGATCATATATGAAAGCGCCTGGCGCAGTTCAAGCAGCCGTTCCAGTTCGTCATACTGGGTCTTGATGCGCAGCATGGTGCGCACGCGTGCTTGCAGTTCAAGGCCCACAACCGGCTTGGTAATGAATTCGTCGGCGCCTGCCTCCAGCCCACGCATCCGGTCTGCTGCTGAGTCGAGCGAGGTAAGCAGAATGACCGGAATGTGGCGAAAAGAAGCGGACTGCTTTAGCCGTTCACAGACGGTATAGCCGTCCATGTCCGGCATCACGATGTCCAAGAGGATGGCATCAGGCATCAGCTCCGGCATCCGCTGGAGTGCGTCGCGTCCGCCGGCCGCTTCAACTACATCGAAGTCTTCGGCTTGCAGCTGCGCGCGCAGGATGTCACGACTTGACAGTTCATCGTCAACAATCAAGACGCGTTTCGGATTAGCAGAGGTCACTGGCATTACGTTGGCTGTCCCATTTCATGTGCCGCAGGCAGAACTGTGTGTGTTATTTATAGCATACTCTTTGCAGTATTGAAAGGTGCTGCGTTTGCTGAAATCCCTGCCGCGCTAGGCGGCGCTTGCGTCTCTCTTTCCTTCACGAGTACAATAGTTGTAAGGCAAGAGAAGCTATCTATGCCATTCCACAAAAGGAGCAAGAGATGCCAAGGCTATATATTGAAGAGACGGGCCAGAAGCTTGGTGAGATCAGCGATGCCGAACTGGCGGTGCTGTTTGAAAATTTGGAAGAAGAATCCACCGAGGATACCGACTACTACATCACGTTGGATACGGTTGATTACCTGGCCAGCCGCGGGGCCGATGGCAATTTGGTGGAAATGCTGCGCCAGGCCATCGGCAGCCGTGATGGCATTGATATCCGTTGGGCACGTTAGAAAGGTGCACGTTAGAAAAGTGCACGTTAGAAAGGTGAATGTCGTATGGCAGATCTCGTAGCCAAATTTGAGGAGGCAGCGCGCAATTCGCAGTCTCTGCCGGAGCGACCTGACAACAATACACTGCTGCAGTTGTATGCGCTCTATAAGCAAGCCTCTGTCGGCAATGTCAACGTCAGCCGCCCAGGCCAGTTCGATTTTGTGGGCCGTGCCAAATGGGATGCCTGGGAAAAGCTCAAGGGCACAACCCCTGAGCAGGCGATGCAGTCTTACATTGATTTGGTCAACCAATTCAAGCGTTAGCATGATTGGAGACCTTTCTCAGAAAGGTCTCCAATCAGATCTGCATCTTTTCTTTAATAGCCAGATAGCGGTTGATGACTGCTACGCTAAGTTCGTCTGCCGGTGCGTCCAGGGTCTGTACACCGCGCTGCCGCAGCCGCTCCAGCGTCAACTGGCGCTCGGCCAGCAGTTGCTCCGCCACGCTGCGTTGATATAGCGTGGCGCTGTCTCGAATCGGTTGGCGCGCCAGCCGCTGCACAGTCGGATCGCTGAGGGTGACTAGCAGCGGCAGGTGGCGCAGCCGCAGCCGCGTCATCTGGGCGATCAGTGATTCGGTCGTGATGCTGCCCGTCAGGTCAGTAAACAGCAGCACCAGACCTCGTTTGTGCTGGCGAGCGGAAAAATAGCTGAAGGCAGCGTTATAATCCGGTTCAACCGCTTGTCCCTCCACGGCGTACAGTTGTTCAAGCATCCGTTGAAACTGGACTTTGCCGCTGTGTGGCGCTACATACGTTTCCACGCGGTCGGCAAAGGTCAGCAGCCCAATGCGATCTCCCTTCTGCGCCGCCACATAGGTCAAGAGCAACACGGCGTTGATGGCATAATCCATTTTGGCCACTTCGCCCACTGGGCTGCGCATCATGCGCCCAATATCGAGCAAGCAGAATATGTTTTGGCTGCGCTCCGTCTCGAATTCCATGCTGATCGGCTTGCCGCGGCGCGCAGTCGCCTTCCATGAGATGCGGCGGTATTCATCATCCGGCGTGTAGTCCCGCAGGCGCTCAAACTCGGCGCCGCCCCCAATGGCGCGCACGCTGCGCAGACCCAGTTCCCAAAGCCGATTGCGGCGCAGCATCAAATCATACTTGCGCACATCCATCACATTAGGATATACCTTGACCGTCCCCACTGCGGCAATCTGTGTCTGGCGGCGCAGCAGCCCCAGCAGGCTGTCCCAGCGCAAATATAGATCGCCAAATCGATAGTCGCCGCGGCGTGGGGGTGTGACCGTGTAGGTAAACTGTCTGGGCTGCAGCGGTGTGACCAGCCCGGTCAGCACGCGCTCGCTTGGGATGACGGCAAAATTGGCGGGCGGCGTATCGCGCAGCCAGACGCGTACCGGACGCAGCCCCTGGCGCAAGCTGATGTGGAGGGTGACCGGGTTGGCGGCGGCCAGGGAGAGGCGGTTATCATGGCTGCGTGCCAGGCTCCATTGCTGCGGGGTGGGGGAAAGCTGCCAATCAGCCAGCAGCAGCGCAGCCAGCAGCAGCAGCCATGCCGCTGCCAGCCAAAGCAAAGGGGGCCACCACCAAGAAGCTGCCAACAGCGGCGATGTGATCAGCAGGAGCAGGAGTGTACGGGCCGTAATTTGCACGGTTTAGCCTTTTTTGTGCCACCTGGCATGGGCGCTCGTCACCGTGCGAGGCGGCTTGGCGCTGCGTTTGGCGGCAGTTTGGCTGCGCTGCACGGCTTCAAGTCCCAGGCGCGTGGTCTCCAGCGTCAGACCGCCATGATCGAGCGTGCGAGCGGCGATCAGCCCCTCCCCTAACAGGCTGTCGATCATCTGGTTCAGGCTTCTTTCGCTGCGATCGCGCAGACAGCCATAATTGGCGGCCGCTTGGGCGCGTTCACTGGCTGCTGAGTCTCCACGTAAAAGCTGGACAAGTGTGCGCCGCCCCCAACTCTGTTCCGCCAGCGCCGCCAGCACATAATTCGCTGCACTGGAGGCTGAATTCGCCGCCGGCAGCTCGATTCCAGCGCCACAGTTGTTGCAGACGCTGCAGCGCGATTTGGCCAGAGCCGGCGACTGGCCCCCTAAGTAAGCATTCAAATAGGTATGGCGACAGTGACGGCTGTGTGTATATTCGTTGATCTCCTGGATGCGCTGCTGCGCTACGGCTGCACGCTGGCTGAGCAGGCTTTCCACCCGCTGCGCAGCATTGGCGGGCGCAGGCGGCAGGCTGACGAGCGGCACGCGCCCGGCGGGATAATAGCGCAGCCAGCCGTCAGACTGCCAAGCAAGAAGCTGTGCTTCCAGCTTTGCGACAGGCAAGCCGGTGGCAGTGGCCAGCGATATAAAATCGCCTGAAGCCATGTGGCGGTCTTCCAAATTGGCGTCGCGCAGAAATCGGGCCAGGGCGCCGTCTGCCTTACGCCCGCTGGGCGGCGGCAGGCGCTGAATCGTCACGTTCTGGGGCGCATCATAGTGGCGCTGCAGCAGTCCACTCTGTTCTAGAATGCCCAGCATCATGCGCACGTCGGTCACACTCGCGTGCAGCGTATCTGCCAGTGCTGCCGGCGAAAGAAGGCCGGTTGTGGCCGCGCCCAGTGTGCGGCAAATTGTTTGGTAGGCTGTCCCAACTGCGGCAGTTGTCATTTGGCTGCGTTCTGCCAGCCGCGTCAATGTTGCGCGGTCGCCCTCGCTGTAGAGGAGAACACAGTCTGCCCGCTGCCCATCGCGCCCGGCGCGGCCTATCTCTTGATAATAGGCTTCTATCGAATTGGGCATACCGCAGTGCACTACAAAGCGAATGTTTGGTTTGTCAATGCCCATGCCAAAGGCGACCGTGGCCACCACCACCGCCAGCTCATTGCGTATAAAACGGTCTTGGATTTCACTGCGATCTTCCAATCCGGCATGGTAGGCCGCTGCCGGCACGTTAAGACCGGTCAGCAGTTGCGCCAATTCCTCGCTGCGCTGCCGGCTGCGTACGTACACCAACCCCGGCGCAGGCAGTTGGTGCAGCAGCCCAATCAAGGCTTCCTGCTGTTCCTCGTCATCCCGCACACGGATGGCAGTGAGATTCAGATTGGGCCGGAATGTATCGCCCACCAGCACGCGCATAGCGGGCTGCCGGCCGGTTGAACGACCCAACAACTGGCGTTCAATGTCATGGCGTACACGCGGGGGCGCGGTGGCGGTTATGGCCAGAATGGGTGGGGCGCCCAGGTCGTCATGCGCCTGCGCCAGGTGCAAGTAGTCGGGCCGGAAATCATGCCCCCATATGGAAACACAGTGCGCCTCATCCACTACCAGCCGTGCGACGCCTGCCGCGCGCAGGGCATGGACAAACGGTAGTTGGCGCAGGCGTTCGGGGGCTATGTAGACGAGGCGGTATTGACGCGCCGCAATCCGCGCCACGATCCGGCGCAGGTTGTCACCGTCCATACTGCTGTTGACGGCGATGGCCTGGCTGCGCAAACGCGCCGGCAGCCCATCGATCTGGTCCTTCATCAGGGAGAGCAGTGGCGAGACCACCAGCGTGACGCCTTCGCCCAGGAAAGCAGGCAGTTGGTAGCAGAGTGATTTGCCCGCACCTGTAGGCATTACCGCCAGCACATGTTCGCGGCGCTGGACGCAAGCCAATACTTCCGCCTGGCCGGGCAAAAGATGGGTGTGGTTAAACATATCTTTGGCCGCCGCTGTTAATGCGCGACGATCCTTGACGGATACGGCCACCGACGAGAGCGCCGCCGCCGATGAGACAGGCGCCCAATCGGATATGGCGCCACCACCTAAGGCCGCGCCGTCGCCTGGTCTGTCATCCCGTGCTGTCTGCGCTCTATTGTTTTCAGCGCTGGGCTTCAAGCGCAATGGTTGGACGCTCGGCTGCGAAGCGGCAATCAGCGCCTGCATCTCCGCCATCTCTCGGTCAAAGCGGAAGACAAGCTGCCGGTTCAGCGCATCCACACGCTGGAGATCGCCCGCCTCCTGCAGCAGCTTGCGCAATTCAATGATCTCTTCGACTGCCAGTTCGGGGCCACGCTCGGCCAACTCCAAGGCGCGTATCGCGTATGCGGAGGCCGTCACCAGGTCGCCGCGCCGCCACTGCACGCGCATCAGCCCTTCGAGTGGCTGCCGGCTTCTTGGCGTATCTTTCAACAACTGCAAAAAGATGGCTTCTGCTGCCTCAACTTTATTTGCAGCCAACAAAGTATCGCCCAGCAGCAGCGCTCCCGGCCCTAGCGGATATGTTTTGCTCTCTGCGTTCTGTTTAACCAGCCCCTGCGGCGGTTCCGGCTCCGTCAGCAGGCGCGCCTCCGCCAGCGCGGCAGCCACCT
>JBBRBX010000143.1:0-11825 GCA_038205395.1 Caldilineales bacterium | reverse complement strand
CTGCCTGATAACGGATTCTCAGTGCTCCGTCACTGCACTGCTGATACGCACCTTGTAATTCGTTTGTCTGTTCCGGGCTAAGCTCAAACTTTCGCTTATTCATGCACCTATTGTGCCACATTTACTTACTTTGTCTATAAGGAGAGTAAAATGAAGACAACAGCCTCAAATCTCATCCGTTGGGCAGGATTATCAGCGATGGTGGCCGGGAGCATTTTCGCGGTCATGGGGATATTGCATCCACCTGCAATTCTTTCGTCAGTCACCACCACTCGCTGGGCAATCGTCCACCTCTTGGCCATCGCCATGGCCTTCTTCGGCCTGCTCGGTATGGCAGGCCTCTACGCCCGGCAAGTGAAAGAGGTCGGGTGGCTTGGGCTGGTCGGCTTTGTCCTGTTTAGCCTTTGGCTGCTGCTCGTGACGGGCTTTACCTTCGCCGAAGTCTTTATCTTGCCGGTGTTGGTGACCGTGGCGCCGGCGTTTGTGGAGGGCTTCTTGGGGATGTTCACCGGGCACGCCAGCGCCATAGACCTCGGAGTCCTCCCAACAGTGTGGACGCTAACGGGGCCTCTGTATATCCTTGGCGGTCTGCTGTTTAGCATCGCAACGATGCGCGCCGGCATCCTGTCGCGCTGGGCAGCCGGGCTGTTTGGCTTTGGGGCCGTGTTTTCCTTCGCATTTGCGTTGCTTCCGCGTGAGCTTGAGCCGATAGCGGCGGTGCCGGTGGGGATAGGTCTGGCCTGGCTGGGCTATTCACTCTGGTCGGAACGGCGCGAGCCGGTCTCGGAATCCATCCCTGATTCGGGAAGCACCCAGTTCCTCCAAGCCGGAGCCAAGTAAAGTCGCTGGAACCTGCAGTGAGCAGACAAGCGGTCAAGTGGCCGCTTGTCTGCATTGTGTCCTCAACCACCATCCTATCGAACACCACCTGGCGCAGCATCTTTGGAACGCGCTGTAACACGCATCACTGCGTAAATCCCACCAACTAGACGCCACTCATGCTTGCGTGGCACTGGAGCCAAAAATGAAACCGAATGTCTATGCTAAAGGTCAAGCCCCTGATGTGCTTCATTTTGATGAGTTGGGAAAACCTGGCCCTCAGAAAAGCAAAGTGCAGGCCAAAGCAGCTTCGGCAGCGTGGCTTGTAACTGCGCTGTTGGTGTTGAGCGCCATTCCCCTTGCCGCCGGCGTTTTCCGCCTGACCCAATTGGCCGGCGGCGCGGAAATCACGCCCGCCAACGCGCGGTTCTTTGCGTCACCGCTGCCGGTGGTGCTGCATATTGTGAGCGCCGCCATGTACGCCATCCTGGGCGCGTTCCAGTTCGCAAATGGTGTTCGGCGGCGATGGCCCCGCTGGCACCGCGCAGCGGGACGGCTCCTCATTCTATGCGGGCTGGTAGTAGGGCTTTCCGGGCTGTGGATGACCCTCTTCTATCCCCGCCCAGATGGCAGCGGCGAGCTGCTTTATATATTGCGGCTCCTCTTCGGGTCGGCCATGATCGTCTCCATCGTCCTCGGCTTTACCACAATCCGGCAGGGTAACGTGATCGGGCACCGCGCCTGGATGGCGCGTGCCTACGCCATCGGCCTTGGCGCGGGCACGCAGGTGTTCACCCTGGCGGTTGGGGGAATACTCTGGGGTCCGCCGAATGAACTCCGCTATGCCCTGCTGATGGGCGCAGCCTGGGTGATCAACCTCGCCGTGGCTGAATTAGCCATCCGCAAGCGTCCATCCTCGCCAACTCGTGCGGCATCAGCCCTGGTTACCCCTTTGCAATGAGGCCAACCACAATGAGTGAAACACACGCATTAACGGAAGGACAATATGAACCCGGACTTTATGCAATTCGTATTAAAGGACACCTGCACAACCGGTGGACCGGTTGGTTTGAAGGCATGACCGTCACGCGAGAAGACAACGGCGACACACTGTTAACCGGCCCAGTAGCCGACCAGGCGGTGTTGCATGGATTGATGAAAAAGGTGCGTGATTTAGGCCTGCCATTGATCTCGGTCGTTCCCATTGAACCCGAATAGGCGCATGTGCCGGATGCCCACTGAGCCGGCAGCAGCTTGACGTGCATGCCGCCGGCGCAGTGGGTGGGGGGTGCTTTTGCTGAGCATGTATGTGTTTTATAATCGCTCTATGTCTACGCCAATTTTGGCCACTAAACTCTTTGTTCCCTCACCGCGGCCTAAAGCTGTCCCCCGCCCCCGCCTGATCGAGCGGTTGAACAAAGGTCTGCACGGCAAACTGACGCTGATCTCTGCCCCCGCCGGCTTTGGCAAAACCACGCTGGTCAGCGAATGGCTCGCTGCTAGCCATACGGGCGCGGTGGCCTGGCTGTCGCTGGACGAAGGAGATAGCGACCTTGCACGTTTTTTGGCTTACCTTGTCGCAGCACTGCAGACGATTGCGGCGAATCTTGGCGCAGGGGTGTTAAGCGCGCTTCACTCCCCACAGCCACCACCAACCGGAGCGCTGCTGACCGCTCTGCTCAATGAAATCGCCAACATTTCGGATGATTTTATCCTTGTCCTGGACGACTACCACGCAATTGATGCTACAGCAGTTGACCAGGCCCTCGCCTTTCTGCTCGAGCACCTGCCATCCCAAATGCACCTGGTCATCACCACCCGTGAGGATCCACATCTGCCCCTGACGCGGTTACGCGCCCGCGCCCAAATGACCGAACTGCGCGCCACCGATTTATGTTTTACCCCTGCCGAAGCCGCCGTATTTCTCAACCAGGTGATGGCTCTAGACCTTTCGGCGGAGGAAGTCGCCGCGCTGGAAAAGCGTACCGAAGGCTGGGTTGCAGCCCTCCAACTGGCGGCGCTCTCGCTGCAGGGGCGTGCGGACGTTGCCCGGTTCGTCAAGGCTTTCGCCGGCGACAACCGCTATATCGTGGACTATCTCGTCGAAGAGGTGCTCCAACGTCAGCCCGAATCGGTGCGCAGCTTCTTGCTCCAGACTTCCATCCTCAACCGGTTGAGTGGGCCGCTGTGCAATGCCGTCACCGGCCAGAACGATGGCACGGCGCTGTTGGATGCCCTGGAGCGAGGCAACCTGTTTGTCGTGCCGCTGGATGATCGACGCTACTGGTTTCGCTACCATCGCCTTTTTGCCGATGTGCTCGCTGCACATGTCTTGCAGGAGCAGCCCGCGCAAGTTCCGATCCTGCATCAGCGGGCCAGCGCGTGGTGCGCGGACAATGGTTTGCCCGCCGCTGCAATTCGCCACGCGCTGGCCGCCCAGGATTTTGTGCGCGCGGCGGGCCTGGTCGAACTGGCCTGGCCCGCCATGGATGGACATTTCCAATCCGCCACGTGGCTGGGCTGGGTGCGGGCGATTCCCGACGAGTTGGTGCGCGCCCGCCCCGTCCTCAGCCTTGCCTATGCCCGGGCGCTGCTGAATAGCGGCGATCTAGAGGCTGCTGAGGCCCGATTGCGGGATGCTGAACGGTGGATGGAAACTTTGGCGGCGGGGAGTGAGCGACCGCAAGCCCCAGTGACCAAGATGATCGTCGTGGACGTAGCGCAGTTTCGAACTCTCCCCGCGTCGATCGCCACTGCCCGCGCCTACCAAACCCTGGCGCGCGGCGATGTCTCCGGCTCTGTGAAGTATAGCCAGCGGGCGCTCGACCTCTTACCCGAGGAAGACCATCTCCGGCGTGGCCCTGCCGCTGCGCTCCTGGCGCTCGCCCATTGGGCGAACGGTGACCTGGAGGCAGCATACCAGGCACTGGCCGCTGCTATGGTTAATTTTCAGAAGATCGGCGCCCTGCATTTTGCCATCAGCGGCACTTATGGCCTGGGGGATATCAGAATCGCACAAGGTCGTCTGCGCGAGGCGGTCAAGACCTATACCCAGACACTGCAACTTGCGCTGGCGCAGGGCAAGCCTCTGCTGCGCGGGACGGCAGATCTCTACTTGGGATTAAGCGAGCTATACCGTGAGCAAGGTGATGAGGACGCCGCCATCCACAACCTGCTGCATAGCGAAGAACTAGGCGAGCAAGCTGGGTTATCGGATTGGCGCTATCGCTTCTGCCGCGTTCAGGCGCGCTTCAAGGCAACCCAGGATGACCTGGCTGGCGCGCTCGACCTGCTCGACGAAGCAGAACGCCGCTATCGCAGGTCGCCCGTACCCGACGTGCGTCCCCTTGCAGCCATGAAAACGCGGGTGTGGGTGGCACAGGGCCGGTTGAGCGAAGCCCAGCGATGGGTGCAGGAAAGGGGGTTGTCGGTTGACGACGCGTTGAGCTATTTACGCGAGTTTGAACACATCACGCTGGCGAGGGTGCTCATGACCGAGTATTCGCGCAACCACGCCGACCGCGCCATTCGGGAGGCTGTGCATCTCCTGGATCGCCTCCAGCAAGCCGCCGAAGCAGGAGGAAGGATGGGCAGCGTGATCGAGATCGCATTGTTGCAGGCGCTTGCCCACCAGGCGCAGGGGGAGCTAGCCCCGGCGCTCGTCGCGCTGCAACGCGCCCTGACGCTGGCGGAGCCGGAAGGCTACGTCCGCATCTTCGTCGACGAAGGGTCGCCGATGGCGGCATTGCTGCGAGAGGCCATGAAACAGGGCGCCGCCCCCAACTATGTTCGTCGGTTACTTGCAGCCTTTGGGCAGGCTGAAGGCAGAACGCCCACCACCCAGCTATTGAGCGAGCCGCTGAGCGAACGTGAACTTGAAGTGCTCCGGTTGCTCGGAACTGAATTAAACGGCCCGGAAATTGCCCGCAAACTCATGGTGTCCTTGAACACCATGCGTACGCACACCAAAAACATTTACACTAAGCTCGGGGTGAACAACCGTCAGGCAGCCGCCCGTCGGGCGGACGAACTCGATTTGTTATAACGAGTACACAAACACTAACTCCAGCCCTGGCAGCTTGGTCGAACCACTGCCAGGGCTTTTTATTTCCCTCACTGCAGGCCGAGCAATCAATCACCACATTAATCACCAAATGTGGTGATGACGCCTCACCACATTCGCTTGTATTCTCAGGTGGAAGTAAAGAACCAATGCGACCAAGAGGAGTTTCATCCAGATATGAGAAAAATGTCTGGGCTTTATGGAAATTCGCATCAAGGGGCAGACAAGCGTTACGCATAGAATTTATTTGGTCTAGACACAGCCGAAAGGACACAGTACGATGGCTACCAAAGAAAAGATGAATACCTACAGAACGACCGCAAGAGTCGTGGGGGTGCTGTACCTCGCCGGGTTCGTTGTCGGCATTGTGGGTGAGATGCTTATCCAATCCATCCTTAGTGCGCCGAATCACCTTGCCACGGTTTCCGCGAACAGCGCGATGCTGGCGATCGGCGCGGTGCTTTGGTTGATGGCCGTCGCCGGCGACGCTGCTCACGGGGTCCTGATGTTTCCGGTCCTGAAACCACACAACGAGCGCATAGCCGTCGGCTACCTCGGTTTCAGGATCATCGACGCCGTCTTTATTGCCGTCATGGTGCTTTTCCTGCTACTTCAAATACCGCTGGGAAGTGAGTACCTGAAAGCAGCGACCTCCGATACTTCCTACCTTCAAACCCTAAGCACCGTGTCCGTACAGGCGAGCCAATATGCCTACGCGATCGGCATGAGCATGCTTGGGCTAGCTGGTTTGATGCTTTGTTACACGCTCTACAGAGCAAAGCTGGTGCCGCGGTTTGTAGCCGTCTGGGGGCTGATTGGATATGCGATCATTGCTTGCGGGATGATGTCGGAAATCATGGGGTCCGGTTTGGGTCTGGCTTCCTCGATTCCAGGCGGCCTGTGGGAGGTGTTCATCGGGGTATGGTTGATCATTAAGGGATTTAATTCATCGGCAATCGCTTCTGAGTCTGCCAAAACAGAGATAAACGCAGATAAAGTGAGTTTGTCCGCAGCATAAAAGGTTCCTGTGTCCGACCACAAGACGTTATGGTCGGGCACAGGTTTATGCGTTCCAGATTACGCTAGCCAGCCCTTCGGTGGCGGCCACGGCCTCCACGTAAGCTGCCGTGGCCGCATTGACGTCGATAGCCCGCCAACGCCAGCGTGTCGTGCCGGTGGGAAAGCGAGCAGACACGGTGGTCAACCAGACTTGGTGAAACGTGGCGATAGGTAAATCGCGCTGATCACCCACCGGTCACGGCGACGCACGGTTGGCGGGCGCTGGTTGCTGCCTCACCGTTATATTTGGCCTTACGTTCGTTTGGTAGTCAAATCCTTGTCTTCCATTTCCCAGGCGTGATCGAGCGTGTGAAACGCGGTGTGCCGAATCAAGAACCGAAGCGGCCAGGTTCGGGCCATCTTGCCCTCAGAGTGGAACGTCCGGATCGCTTTGCAATAGTCGCGGCGAAACACTTTCAGCCCTTTGGCGTCAGTGATCCTCTCACCCTGTTTGTTGCCCACCCCGAGCTTGTTCGCCCACTCCTGTTCAGTGGCGCAGACATGAAGAACGATTCGGTCCCGGTCACGCCCGCCCCCGCGCGGACCCTTCTGCATCTCGGCCGACACGCGCGAACGTACATCGTCGAAATACTTCCAGCACGCCTGCATCAGGGTCAGTTCCCGCTCCAATTTTTCGCTCGACATGTCTTGCGCGTCGATGCTCGAAAACGCAAACGAGATGCCCCAGAAGTCGGTAGAACCGGTGCCCTTGTATCGCTCTACAACATCGACGTCGGTGATGGCCGCAAACTCCGCATCCATCCCAGCCAGTTTCGCGACCTTTGCGTACCGAGGAAGGTAGGATTGTAGCCTCTCAATCGCGGCCGTTCCGGTCTTCGCACCGCGCTCCAGACCGGGCCAGTCTGGCGCCACCGCGACAACCTTTTTGTCCTTTGGTCCACTTTCCAGCGTCACCCGCATGTGGTTCGCCACAGCTCCTCCTAGCACAGTAATTCCTGCTATCGTACACCCAAGCGGGAGCACGGTGGTTGCATTTCTATCGCACACACCTGCCATGTTCATACCCACAGCGGCATGCTATTGCCTGATGTCGGCTTCATGACTGCAGGCCAAATGGAAGTGGCCAATTGCACTAAAGTTGCCTGCGCACCAGCTTTCGGGGTCAATTATACAGTGCCACTATAATACTAAGGCTGAGGATGGAGTCGAAATGGTGACATTAGCCAGATTTAGCGTGTGACCAACGCCCAATCATGCTGGAATACGTCCAGCAACCGCCCATACACCACTGGATCATCCACCATCAACACCACCTCCCGATTGACCTTATAGCTGATCTCGCCGCCGTTGAGGCTGCCTATTGCCGACCACGTCTCGCCGCCCACCCGCGCCAGCAGCAGCTTGGCGTGGATACCGCCGGCGGTGGGGTTGCCCACGCGCACGGCCAAATCCAGCCCTTCGGCGGCGGCCACGGCCTCCACATAGTCCGCCGTGGCCACATTGCTGCGCAGGTCGCCGGCATCGTCAAAGAAGCTGTCGAGCAGAATCCGCACCGTGGCCCCGCGGCGGGCGGCGGCGATCAGCGCCTCCAGGCGCGGGTTGGGGTCGGCCAGCGGGTTGCTGCTGCCTGGCCCCCAGTGGCGCTGTTCGTACAACTGCACAAGCGCCAGCTCGTCGCCCGCGCCGGCGCGGGCAATCAATGCCTGCATTCCCGTGTCAGGCCGCAGCGCATTTTCCGGCGCACTGAGCAAGACAAAATGCCCCGCCCCGTTGACGGCAGCCGGCTGCGCAAAGGGCGCTTCCTTCACGGCATAGACAGGCGGCGGCGGCGGCGTGTATGCAGGCGGCGGCGCGCCGTATTTGGGGTCGTCGGCAGCATAGGGGCGCAGATCCGAAAAGCGATCCGGCGCCCAATCGGTGGCAAAGATGGCCTGCAGGCCAGCCACAACCGGCGGCGCATTGGTCAGCAGGGCAAAGCCGCGCCGCCCACCCAGCGGCTGCGACGAGGGCAGCGGCATGGAATCCTGGCTGAAATTTTCCGTGCTGACAAGCGCCACCTGCCCATCCACCACCCCATATTTGGCGTGCAAATAGCGGTAGCGCCGTTTGAGACCGGACGGGGCGTCGGCGGCCATGGCAAAATAGCGCACATCGCCGCCGGCCGCGACCAGGCGCGCCACGCACCACTTTTGCAGCACAGTGATGCCGCCCGGTGGCCCGCCATCGAGCAGCACGCGCACGCGCACACCGCGGCCCGCCGCCTCCGCCAGGCGCTGCGCCAACTGTGGATGGTCTAGCGTATAGATGCTGAGGTCGATGGTGGCGGCGGCGTCGTTGAGCGTCTCGGCAATGGGCGCATAGAGACCTTCGGGGCCGACAGCCAGCAACAGATCGGCGCTTGCTTCCGCGGCGAGCGGGCGCGCCCGCTCGCCGTCGTCCCAGCCTTGCCAGCCCGGCCAGCGCATCTGCCGCCCCCACACGCTGTCCGTCAGGTCGCCGGCCCAATCCTGGGCGCGGTCACTGTCGATGGGCAGGCCGCTGTGCGGGTCGCGCTTGCGCTGCCACACCTGGCCTTGCGCGGTAAAGACGCCGTGCGTGTAAAGCTGGGCGGGCGGGCCGTTCCAGCCGGCGTCAGGAGCGCTTTCGGCGCCGTAGAGCAGGACATCCACCGCCACCCCGTCCGGGTCCAGCAGGCGCAGGGTTCCGCCGCCGTTGACCAGGCTGATCTTTCCTTGCAGATTGGGCACGTCCGCATCGCTGTCGGCGGCCCATTCGCAGCCGGGCGATTGGCCAAAGCTTTGGCGAAAGGCGGCGGCTTCGGCGGCACACCATAGGCGCTCACCGGCGGCAATGGTGAGGGTGGAGTCGGCGGCCACGACCGCCCGCCGCCCATTGCTCTCGATCTGCCAGCCTGCCAGCGGCTGTGGCTGTTGGCCTGCGTTCCACAAGAGCAGCGCTTCGTCCGCCTCGCCGGAGCGGCTGCTGTCGATATAGGCGGCGGCCAGCAGAATTGGGGGCGGCCCCTTGGCCAGCCAGGGCAGGTAAAGCGCCGCAGGCGTCCCATCGTCTGCCAACGGCGCTGCGGCCACTGGCGCGCCGGGCAGTGGCGCGTTGATCAACAGGATAAGAGCCAAAATGGGCAGCAGCCGTGCGCCGCTCGCGTACTGTTTCGCCATACTCTGATTTTACCGCCGCCGACGCACTCTGCACCTCTGCTAAAGCTCTACTCTTTGCTGTGTTTGTTTTATTTTTCACAAGCGATAGGGGATGAATGTCCCTTGCCGCCGCCGCCTGGCTGCGCTATGCTGGCGGGTGAGGAACCACTGAGGCGCACCATGCAGTTCTTATAACTCCCTTTTTGCATGGAGGTCTCAGCATGAACGAAGTCAGCCCGCGCACACACAGTCCGGTGGGGCTTGCCGCCCAGGGATTGGTCAACTTGCGCAATGTGTACTGGAACCTCTCGACGCCTGGCCTGTATGAGGAGGCTGTCAAGCGTGACGAGGGGATGGTCGCCCACTTGGGTCCGCTGGTGGTGCGCACCGGCCAGTTTACCGGCCGCTCGCCCAACGACAAGTTTGTTGTAGATGAGCCGGACAGCCACGACCATATCTGGTGGGGGAAGGTCAACCGCCCCATCGCGCCGGATCGCTGTGCCGAACTGCACCGGCGCATGGCCTCGTATCTGCAAGGCAAGGATGTATTTGTGCACGACGTCTGGTGCGGGGCCGACCCGGCCCACCGCATGGCTGTGCGCGTCATCACGCAGTATGCCTGGCACAATCTCTTTGTGCGCAACATGTTTATCCAGCCCTCGCCCGCCGATCTGGCCGTCTTCCAGCCTGAGTTTTTCATCATCGACTGCCCCGGTTTTCATGCCTATCCTGAAATCGATCACACCAACAGCGATGTGTTTATCCTCGTCAACTTCGACAAGAAGATGGTGCTGATCGGCGGCACGGAGTATGGCGGCGAGATCAAAAAGTCGGCCTTTACCGCCATGAATTACTATCTGCCCGCGCAGGAGGTGATGCCGATGCACTGTTCGGCCAACATCGGCCCGCAAGGCGATACGGCGATCTTTTTTGGGTTGAGCGGCACCGGCAAGACGACCCTCTCCGCTGACCCGGAGCGCACGCTGATCGGTGATGACGAGCACGGCTGGAGCGACGACGGCATCTTCAATTTTGAGGGCGGCTGCTATGCCAAGGTGATCCGGCTTTCGCCCGAAGGCGAGCCGGAGATCTATGCCACCACCCGCCGCTTCGGCACCGTTCTGGAGAATGTGGGCATCAACACGCAGACGCGGCGGCTGGACCTAGACGATGATTCGCTGACCGAAAACACCCGCTCCGCCTATCCTCTGTCGCACATCCCCAACGCCAAGCGTGACGGGCGCGGCGGCCATCCCACCAACATTATTTTCTTGACCGCCGATGCGTTTGGGGTGCTGCCGCCGATTGCGCGCTTGACGCCGGCACAGGCGATGTATCACTTTATCTCCGGCTATACGGCTAAGGTGGCGGGCACCGAGCGCGGGGTGAAGGAACCGTCCGCCACCTTCAGCGCCTGTTTCGGCGCCCCCTTTATGGCGCGCCACCCCAGCGTCTACGCGCACCTGTTGGGCAAGAAAATTGAGCAGCACAAAGTGCAGGTCTGGCTGGTGAACACTGGTTGGACGGGCGGCCCCTATGGGGTGGGGTCGCGCATGAAGCTGGCTTACACGCGCGCGATGATCAATGCGTCGCTGGATGGCAAGCTGGACGATGTGGACTATGTGGAGGAACCGGTCTTTGGGCTGGCGATCCCCACCTGCGTGCCCAATGTGCCGGATACCGTGCTGACCCCGCGCAAGACGTGGGCCGACCCCGCCGCCTATGATGCGCAGTTGGCCAAGCTGGCGCAGATGTTTGTCGCCAACTTCCAGCAGTTTGCCGACGAGGTCAGCGCAGACGTGCGCGCCGCCGGGCCGCAGGTGTAGCCCAACACTGTAACCCTATACCGTAACAACCGTTTGCCGCCCGCCTGTCTGTTCCCCTACAGGTGGGCGGTTGTTGGCTGCACCACTCTTTGCACATGATTAGAACCGTTTCGCAATTGTCTTGACAGGCATATCAATTCAATGTATCTTGACAGCATAAACTGTACGTTTTGTGCTGGAGGATTTTATGATCTATCGTGCTATGCCTACCCTGCCTGTAAGCGACCTGCGCACGCGCCAGGCCGAAATACTGCGGCGCCTGCGCGAGACTCCTGTCATGCTCACCCACCGCGGCGCATCTGCCGGCGTACTGGTGCATCCGGACGTCTGGAATGATTTGGTTGACTTTTTAGACGACTATGAAGACGCCATGGTGGCGGATCAACGCCGGCAGGAGGCGCTGGAGAATCCAACTGTCATGCAGTCTTTGGCTCTCCTGCGCCAAAAGTTGCAGGCAGATGGATTGCTGGATGGCTGAAGAGCAAGCGTGGGTGGTTCTTTTTCATCGCGACTTTGAAAAGGAACTGCGCCAACTGCCGCAATCTGCGGTGCGCCGCATTTTTACCGTATTAGAAGAGCTGGCTGCCGACCCACTGCCGCCGGGCAGCAGAAAAATGAAGGGTCATGCTCTTTGGAAAGTGCGGGTAGGAACCTATCGGGTCGTGTATGGAATTGATGAAGAACAGCGCACCATCTCACTCTACCGTGTTGGCCACCGCAAGGATGTATATCGAGATTTGTAGACAGTGTGAAATGTCGATAGTCTGGCTATCAATATTTTGTCTTTTTTGCCTATTGTTTTGTGATGAATAACCTGCTATAGTGGGGCTTACGTTCGCACAAGCTTCCCGTTCCCTTTTTTGATTTTATTGCTTTGCCCATATCCGCCGGCTTCCGACACTGCGTCGGGAGCCGTTTCTGTTCTCGTTCCTTGGCGGCGCC
>JBBRBX010000142.1:0-11881 GCA_038205395.1 Caldilineales bacterium | reverse complement strand
GCGATCCACTGGTTGAAGGCGCGCACGGAAAGCTGCGTTTGCCCTAAGCCGTTTTGCAGACCGGTTTGCAAACTGTTTTGCAGCCGGCTGCGCGCTTCGCTGCGCAGCATCCCGCGCCGCAAGGGGAACTGGCGATGATAGCCGGCCAGCAGATCGCTGGTCTGCGTTTGCAGCGCCTGCCAGGTGGCGAGGTCGAGCAGGAGCGGCTCGCTCCCCTCCAGCAGCAGTTCTTTGACGGCGCCGGCTGTGCGCAGGCTGTCCAGGAGTGTGCGCGCCTCATCTTCAGCGAAATCCAGCGCACGCAGCAGGTCGCGTTCGCCGATCAGAGGGCGGCGCGCCAGCGTCTGCAGCAGAATTTCGTCGGGTGCGCCGTGGCTGAGCGTTTGCAGCCGCGCCAGGGCGGCGGCGTCATAGCGCCGCCAGCGGCGGCGCGGCAGCGGATTCAGCACACTGCCGCCTCCCAACGTGCGGCTGGGCGAAGGCTGGCGCAGAATAAACCGGTCGCCCGCCAGCACAACCACGGGGCGATCCAGCCGCAGTTGCAAAAAGCACTCGCCGCCCGGCTCTACCTGCTCGGCCCCCAGCACACGCGCGTGGGCCGCCACTTCGGCGGCGCCGCTGAAAAAGTCGACGCGCTGGTTGTGCGCCAGCGGCTTGGGTGCATCGCCCAGCAGCCGGAAGCGCACATCGATCAGGCTGCTTGGCTGCAGCGCGCCCGGTCGGGCCACCACATCGCCGCGCTGCAGATCCTCGACGCTGACGCCGCTGAGGTTGATGGCCAGCCGGCTGCCCGCTTCGCCGCGCGTCACCTGGCGTTTGTGCGTTTGCAGACCGCGCACCCGCGCCGGAATCTGCCTGGGCAGAATCTCGACAGCGTCACCCAGCGCAAACGAGCCGTCGCTGAGCGTGCCGGTGACGATGGTGCCCAGACCGCTGAGGCTGAAGACGCGGTCGATCGGCAGGCGCGGCCGGGCGCGGTTGCGGCGCGGCGGCAGGCCATCCAGCGTCTGCGCCAGCCGGCCGCGCAACGTATCCAGCCCTTCCCCGCTGACGGCGCTGACGCGCACGATGGGCGCCTCCGCATAGCGCGTGCCCGCCAGCAGATCGTGCACATCCAGTTCAACCAGATCGAGCCAGTCGGCGTCTTCGGCGCGGTCGATCTTGGAGAGCACTACGACGAGTGCCGGCACGGCCAGCAGGTCAAGGATAGCCAGGTGCTCGCGCGTCTGCGGCATAACCCCTTCGTCGGCGGCGATCACCAGCAAAGCAGCATCGATGCCGCCGACCCCGGCCAGCATATTCTTGATAAAGTCGATATGGCCGGGCACATCGACAATGCCCACGGGGGAGGTGCGCCCTTCCGCAGATCCCGCGCCCGCCGGCATGGCCAGGTCGATCCAGGCAAAGCCCAGATCGATGGTCATGCCGCGCGCTTTTTCTTCTTTGAGGCGGTCGGGATCAATGCCGCTGAGGGCACGCACCAGGGTGGACTTGCCGTGGTCGACGTGGCCGGCGGCGCCGATAACGTACAACTATTTTTGTCCGTTGGTTTGGGCGGGCGGTTCACCGGTGACGATGCCGGGCGTGCGGCGCTGTGCGCCCTGGCTGGCAAACAGTTCGGCGTTGCGGCGCTGGCGCTGCCAGGCTTCTTCCATCGTGCGCACCTTTTCGTCGCGCTCGCGCACCGTCTTCTGCATCCCTTCCAGCCAGGAGTTGGCCATCGTCAACACATAGTTGCCGTAGCTTTCCTGCACCTTCCACACCTGGTCCACCAACGCTTCGATGATTTTGATGTCGTGGTGGATGGGCGGGAAGCGCTCCACCACCTCACGGTTGTACTTGTCCTGTTCCGACCACAGATGTTCCTGGCGCAGTTCAATCTTGCGCCGCTTCTTTTCATAGTCTTCGCGGAATTCGTCCATCTCGCGGCGGATGCGTTCTTCGGCCAGCCGCTGCAGTTCAGTCACCTGCCCTTGCTCGCGCAGGATGAGATCCTTGAACTCCTGCATCTCGTTGACGGCGCGGCGCGCCACCTCGATCTGCTGGGCAAAATTCTGCACCCGCTCGTACGACTGCTGCACCAGCGTCTTCTGCTCTTCAATCGTCTCCTGCCAGCGGGTGAGCACCTGTTCGCGATCGACCACCATCACGCGCGTGCGCTCCATAAACTTGACCTGCTCTTCACGCAGCTGCTCGACCTGCGGCGGAATCTTTTCAATTTCCAGCCCGGTCTTGCGGATCAGCTCGTCGAGCAAGGGGATGCGCCCGGCCGTGGCCTCGGTGCGCTTGAACAGCTCCACCGTCTCCTGCTGCAGTTGGGCGATGCGCTTGGTGTCGCTGGTGCGCTGCTCCACCAAGAAGGGAATTTGGCGGGTGCGCTCCTCGATCTCTTTGGCCAGGCCGCCGATCTGGTTGCGCACGCCCATGATCAGCTCGCTGAGCCGCTCATCCTCGACGATGCGCACCTGGATGGACTCTTCGACGCGCGCGATGCGCGGCAGTTCGCGCCGCACTTCGCTCACCTCGCGGCTGAGCATTTCGCGGTCACTCATGCGCGCCCGTTCCAGTTCGCGCTGGCCGCTGACGCGTTCTTCGTAGGCCCGTTCGACCAGGCCGACCAGTTCGCTCTTGGTGTTCTGGATCGACTGTTCGATCTGGTTAAAGCGGGTAAGCTGCGCCTGCGTGCCGGCCAGGCGCCCTTCCAATTCTTGAATACGCCGCGCCTGTTCGATGATGTCGGCGGATTGGGCTTCAATCCGCTGCTGCAGACGGGCGATCTCGGCGCGATCTCGCCGGTGCTCCTCGTCCAGCCACGTCACCATCTGCGCGAGTTGTGTCAGATCCATGGGCAATAATCCTTTAGGTAAATAGCGACCGGCGCATCAGCAAGCCGGTCGCTACACCAATCTATAGGCGGATAGTATACCACCGGCAGAGGGGGATTCAAACATGTTACACGCTCTGTGGTTTGACCGATCCAAAAACAGACTGCTACAATGGCGTCACGTGTGTCCCGGTTCCGGAGAAAATGACGATGTGCATACTCCTCCCCAAGTTCAGTAGCCAGTTCAGTACCCAATAGACTATTTATGCGCATAGGCGTCGATGCCCGGCTGATGCACCACCAGCCGGCCGGAATCAGCAGATACACAAGCCACCTGCTCCAGGCAATGGCCGAAATCGATCAGACGGATGAGTTTATTGTCTTTCAGCATCGCAAACACCAGACACCGCTGATCCAGGCGCCCAATTTTCGTCGCGCAACGCTCTATGCGCCGGTTCACCACCGGATCGAACAGTATGCGCTGGCGCTGGAACTCTACCGCTTTCCACTCGATCTGCTGCACAGCACAGACTTTATCCCGCCCCTGCATGGTTCGCTCAAATCGGTCATCACCGTGCACGACCTGGCCTTTCTGCACTACCCGCACTTCCTGACCACGGAAAGCGCCGCCTACTATGGGCAGATCGACAAAGCGGTGGTGCGCGCCGACCATATCATCGTCCCCAGCGAGCATACCAGAACCGACCTGATCGGCCAGATGGGTGTGTCCGCCGACAAGGTCAGCGTCATCTACGAAGCGGCCAACCCGTCGTTTGCGCCGCTGCCCGTGGCGGCCACCCAGCGTGAGCTGACGGCCAAATTCGGCATCCCCGAAAGCTATATCTTTTTTGTCGGCACGATTGAGCCGCGCAAAAATGTCACCGGCCTGCTGCAGGCCTTCGCCCGCCTGCGCGACAAGTATGGGCTGAGCCGGCCCACTGGATTGGTGATCGCCGGCGGCAGGGGCTGGCTCTACGAAGAGACGCTGGAGATGGTGCGCACGCTCAACCTCACTGACAGCACCTTTTTTCTGGGGCGCGTCTCCGACGACGACCTGCAGAAGCTCTATGTCGGCGCCCGCTGCCACGTCCACCCTGCCTACTATGAAGGCTTTGGGCTGCCGCCGCTCGAAGCGATGGCCTGCGGCACCCCGACCATCGTCTCCAATGTCAGCAGCCTGCCCGAAGTCGTCGGCGATGCCGCCCTGCTGGTCAACCCGCGCGACAGCGAAGAGATCGCCGTGGCCATCCACCGGCTGCTCACTGACGACGATCTGCACGCTGAACTGCGCCAGAAAGGCTTGCAGCGCGCCCGCACCTTCCGCTGGGAAAAAGCGGCGCAGCGTACGCTGGATGTCTACCGCCAGGTGATCGCCGCCCGCACATCTGCGGCCAAATCGCCGGCGCCCCGCCCCAACGAATCCGGCTCCGAAATTTGAAGCCATGAACATTCTCTTCCTGACGCCACAACTGCCTTATCCGCCGCGCCAGGGTACGACGATCCGCAATTACAACCTGATCCTGCATCTGGCGCAGCGCCACACCATTGACCTGCTTACCTTTCTGGCGCCCGGCGAGGAGCTGACGGCAGACAACCCGCTGCACACGCTCTGCCGCAGGCTGGCGGCTGTGGCCCAGCCGCAGCGCAGTTCCGCCCGCCGCGCCGCCGACACCTTCAGCGACCTGCTGCCCGATATGGGGCTGCGGCTGGAGAGTGCAGCCATGTGGGAACTGCTCCAGCAATGGACGGCGCAGACGGTATACGACATTGTACAGGTGGAAGGCATTGAGCTGGCGCAATATGGGATGCACAGCGCCGGCCACCAGCGCGGCAGAGGGCCGGCGCTGCTCTTTGACAACCATAACTGCGAGTATCTGCTCCAGCAGCGCAGCGCCTTCACCGATCTGCGGCTGCCCCGCCGCTGGCCGGCTGCCGCCTACAGCCTCGTGCAGTGGCGCAAGCTGCGCCGCTATGAGGCCAAAGTGCTGCAAGCCGCCGACGCCACGCTGGCCGTAAGCGCGGCCGACAAGCAGGCGCTGCACCGCATTGCGCCGCAAGCCGCCATCACGGTCGTCTCCAACGGCATCGATCTCGACCACTACCGGCCCAGCGCCGATTTTTCTGATGCCGGTCTGCCTGATGCCGGGGCGCCCAAGCTGGTCTTCACCGGCAAAATGGACTATCGCCCCAATATCGACGCCGCCCTCTGGTGCGCCCATGAAGTGCTGCCGCTGGTGCTGGCGCAAGCGCCGCAGGCCCAACTGCAGTTGGTGGGCATGAATCCGCACAGCCGGCTGGACCCGCTGCGCAGCCGGCCCAGCATCGTCATTACCGGCGCGGTGGACGACACCCGCCCCTACATTGCCCAGGCCGCCGTCTATCTCATCCCTATGCGCATCGGCGGCGGCACCCGCTTCAAGGCACTGGAGGCAATGGCTTGCGGCAAGGCTATCGTCAGCACGTCGCTGGGGGTGGAGGGCATTCCCGTGCGGGACGAGCAGGAGCTGCTGCTGGCCGACACACCCGCCGCCTTTGCCGCCGCCATCCTGCGCTTGATCGCGGATTTGCGCACGGGCGGCGTGCTGCAGCGACGCCTCGGCGCGCAGGCGCGTTCGTTTGTCGAACAACATTTCGGCTGGCCGTCCATCATTCCACAGCTGGACGACATTTATCAGACCGTAGCTACAAAACCGTAGCTACAAAACCGTACTTAGAAAACCATAAAGGAGCATAACCTCATGCCAGGCCCATCTGCACTGCGCGTCGGCTTTATCGGCTCCGGCTGGACGGATTCGACCCAGATTCCCACCTTCCGGCTGGGCGGCTTGACGCCGCAGGCCATCGCCTCCGCCCATCCCGCCAGGGCGCACGCCGTGGCGGCCCGCCATGGTGTGCCCGATGTCTACGAGACTTGGCAGGAGCTGATCGCCAGCGACCGCGTCGACATCGTCAGCATCTGCACACCGCCTGGTCTGCACAAGGAGATTGCGGTGGCGGCGCTGCAGGCGGGTAAACATGTCATCAGCGAGAAGCCGACTGCGCTCAACGTGGCCGAAGCGGAAGCCATGCTGGCCGCCGCCCAGGCCGCACCCGACCAGCTTGCCATTGTCGATCACGAACTGCGCTTTCATCCCCAGCGGCTGCAGCTGCGCCAGATGATCAAGGAAGGCTATGTCGGCAGCGTGCTGCACGTGCAGCTCGACCGGCTGGGCAGCGAACGGCTCGACCCCCATGCACCCTGGAGCTGGTGGAACGACAGCGCGCAGGGCGGCGGCATGCTCAACGCTGTTGGCAGCCACCTGCTCGACCTGGCGCGCTGGCTGATCGGGCGCATCGATGCGCTGACGGCGCAGCTTCAGATCGGCCACCTCTACCGCACCGACCGCGAGGGGGTCGTGCGCCAGGTGACGGCGGACGACCACGCTCAACTGATGCTGCGTTTCGCCAACGGCGCGCAGGGCAGTATCACCGTCAGCGGGCTGACGCCGGGCGGCTGGGGCATGTCGATTCTGGTGGTGGGCACGGAGGGCGCGCTCAAGCTGGACAACCAGGATCAACTGTGGGGCATGCAGTCCCCGGCCTATGCCGGCGGCCAGTGGGAGTTGATTCGCCCCCGCCACGCACCTGCCAACCTGGCCGACCTGCCCAACCAGCGCGCCTTTGGCGTGGGCACCTTCTACCTGGCCCAGATGCTGGCGATGTCGCTGCCGATG
Source organism: Caldilineales bacterium (assembly GCA_038205395.1). Classification (GTDB taxonomy): domain Bacteria; phylum Chloroflexota; class Anaerolineae; order Caldilineales; family Caldilineaceae; genus Fredericiella. The sequence continues at coordinate 5,344 of JBBRBX010000142.1, read as the reverse complement.
GGCGAGGTGCTGCCGGATGACGCCGCCAGTTTTTATGATGGGCTTGTGGTGCAGCGGGCCTTGGACGCCGCACGCAGCGCGCATCAGAACAACAGTTGGCTGCAACTTTGACAAATATGCGCAACCTTCCCATAATGCAAGGGCGTGTTGCAAGTGAAGGCAAATAACGCAGGTTCCCCAATATCCTTTATCCGAACAGGAGAGAAACGATGACACGGACACTACGCTCAGTGAGCTTGTTTGTCGTATTAGCGGTCGCCCTGCTGCTGGCGGCAGCCTGTGCGGCGCCGCCGCCGCCACCGTCCGGCGGCGCTGCCGCCGCGCCGCCGGCGGCGGCCGCGACCACGGATGCTGCCGCCACAGACGCCGCGGCTGGAGAAGCAACCGCCGCCGAACAGCCGGCCGGCGAGGCAAGCACCGAGTTGAATGTGCTGTGCACGCCCCAGGTGCAGTGGTGCGAAGGCATGAAGGCTGAGTTCGAGAAAGCCTATCCCGACATCACCGTCAACTTTGTGCGCATGTCCAGCGGCGAAGCGTTGGCTCGCCTGCGCAACGAGAAGGACAACCCCCAGTTCGACATCTGGTGGGGTGGCCCGGTGGACGGATTCGTAGCCGCCGCCAATGATGGGCTGCTTGAGGCGTATGATTCGCCCAATATGGCCAACCTGCGCGACCAGACGCTGTACAAAGATGCCGAAAACCGCTGGGCCGGCGTCTATGTAGGCAGCCTGGGCTTTGCCACCAATACCAACTGGCTGGCCGACAACCCCGGCGTGGCTGCACCCACCAGTTGGGCCGACCTGCTCAAGCCTGAGTTCAAGGATCAGATCATGGTTGCCCATCCCTCCAGCTCCGGCACCTCGTTTACGGCGCTGTGTACGATCCTGCAGTTGATGGGTGAGGACGAAGGCTGGAAGTACATCCAGCAGTATGCCGGGCAGGTCAACCAGTTCACCAAGAGCGGCGCGGCGCCGGCCAAGTTTGTTGGCCAGGGCGAAGCAGCCGTCGGCATCGTTTTCTCACACGACATCGTGGCCGAGATCGAAAAGGGTTCGCCGCTGGAACTGACTTTCCCCTCCGAAGGAACCGGCTATGAGATCGGCGGCGAAGGCATCATTCTGGGCGCCAAACATCCGGACGCCGCGCGCAAGTGGTTTGATTGGGCGCTTGAGCCTGCCACGCAGGAGCTTGGCCCCAAATACGAAGCTTTCCAAGCGCCCACGGTCAACGGCGCCACACCCTCGCGCCCTGAACTGCTCGACGTCAAGCTGATCAACTACGACTTTGAATTCTGCGGCGGCAACAAGAACGCCATCGTCGACCGCTTCACCAATGAAGTTGCGGCTGCCGACAACCTGAAGGAATAGGCGACTGCAGTTGTAACACAACAAGAAGACGCCGGGCCTCTCCGGAGAAGCTCGGTGTCTTCTCTACCATCCTCCCTCCTCTCAACAGACGCAGGCAGCAGCAAAGGCCATACGATGAAGGCCACATTAGGTATGACAACAAACCGCTCAGCGCTCTGGCGACGCTGGCAAGAACTGCGGCTGATCGGGCAGGATCCGGTGCTGGCGTTAGGCTTGATCGCAGTCGGCGCCTTTGTCTCTCTGTTTGTCGTGCTGCCATTGGTGCTGGTCATCTGGCAGGGCTTTTTTGACCCGACCACCCAAGCGGTCAGCTTTAAGTATTTTAGCCAGTTTGTCGACCCCTACTATATGCCCCATCTGTGGGGCATCCTGCGGAATACGATGGTAATGGGGCTGGGCGCAGCGCTGGGCGGCACCATTCTGGGCTTTATCTTTGCCTATGCCCTCGTACGCTGCAGCATGCCGTTCGGCCGCGCCGTGCATGTCGTCACGCTGCTGCCCACCATCTCGCCCCCTTTTGCCATCGCCATTGCCACCATTCTGCTCTTTGGGCGCAACGGGCTGATCACACGCCAACTGCTCGGCATCCGCTTTGGCCCTGGGGTCAACGACATCTACGGGCTGGATGGCTTGATCTTTGTGCAGGTTGTCACCTTTTTCCCGGTGGCCTATCTGATTATTCGCGCCATGCTGGAACGCATCGACGCCTCGATGGAGGAAGCGGCGCTCAGCCTGGGCGCCAGCAAGCTGCACATTTTTCGCACCGTGACGCTGCCGCTGCTGTCGCCCGGCCTGGCAGCCTCGTTTCTGCTCCTCTTTGTGGAGTCGCTCGCCGACCTGGGCAACCCGCTGCTGCTCGGCGGCAACTCCAATGTGCTTGCCACCGAAATCTATCAGGCGGTTGCCGGCCAGTTCGACCAGCAAAAAGCCGCTTCGCTCTCGCTGATCCTGCTGGTCCCTACGCTGACGATCTTTCTTTTGCAGCGCTACTACATCGGGCGGCGCTCGTATGTGGCGGTGACGGGCAAACCAACCACCGGGCGCATCTTTGTCAAAGAGCCGGTCACGCGCTGGACCTTTATTGTGCTGACCTTGATCACCCTGGCGCTGGTGCTGCTGCTCTACTTCTCCATTCTGGCCGGTTCCTTCACCAGGCTGTGGGGCATCGACAACACGCTGCAGCTCAGCAACTATGTCACGGCCTTCACCCGCGGCCTCAACCCGATTCTCTCCACCACCTTTTTGTCGGCAGTAGCCACCCCGCTCGCCGGGCTGCTGGGTATGGTCATCGCCTATCTGGTCGTGCGCCGCGCCTTTGCCGGCAAACAGACGCTGGACTTCGTCTCCAACCTGGGCGGCGCCGTGCCCGGCACCATTTTGGGCATCGGCTATATCCTGGCCTTTATCCAGGCGCCCTGGTACGCCGTGGTGCTCATCTTCGTGCTGCTAGCGGCCTATCTGACCTCGCGCATCACCTCCCAATGGCTGCCGCAGCTGCTGATTGTGCTGGGCGGCACAGTCGCCGGCTACTATTTCAACTGGCTGCCCTATCTGCTCAATGTCAACGAAGACGGCTGGCGCTATCTGCTGGCCGCCGGTTTTGTCTTGCTGGCGCTGGCCGGCGCGGCGGGCGCGCAGCCGGGGCGGCGGCGGCTGGTGGCGCTGCTGTTTGGAGTAATGGCGCTGACGCTGGTCATCTACAATCTCAGCCCGCTGCTGACGGAGCCGCTGGGCCGCTGGGGGCGCACGCTGCCCGGCGTCAACTGGCCCAAAGTGGTGGCGCGCCTGGTCTCGTTTATCGAATTCTTCGTGCGCCCCAATCTGGCTATTCTCGGCTACACCTTTCTCACGCTCTCCATCTTTGCAGTAATGGAGATGAAAGCGCCCTGGCGGCTGGTGGTCGGCTTTGGCGCGATCGCCCTGTCCGGCGCACTGGTCTTCTTTGGCCAGTCGCTCAGCCTGGTGGGCACACCCTATATCATCGTAGCGGCCTACGCCGTGCGCAGCCTGCCCGCCAGCGTGCGCGCCGGTGTGGCCGCGCTGCAGCAGATCGACCCCTCCATCGAGGAGGCCTCCACCATCCTGGGCGGCGATGCACAGTACACCTTCCGCAACGTCACGCTGCCGCTCATCCTGCCCGCCTTTTTCGCCGGGCTGGTCTTTGCCTTTGCCCGCCACATGACCAGCCTCTCCGCCGTGATCTTTCTGACTACGGCCCAGTGGCCGATCTTGACGGTCTGGATTTTGAGCGAGGTCGAGCAGGGCGGCATGAGCGTGGCCGCCGCCTACTCCGTGATCCTGATTGCCATCGTGCTGGTCGCCATCGGACTGATGAGTCTCTGGCTCAAACGCACCTATGGCGGACGGCAGGATGTCGATATGAGCGCCGGAGCCTGACGCATTCCCATACAACAGGAGCAGCACTGTGTATCTTGAGCTACGCAATATCAGCAAACATTTTGCCGGGCGCGAGGGGGCGGGCGAGGTGCGCGCCGTCGATGATGTCAGCATCGACATTGGCCGCGGCCAGTTTGTCACCCTGCTGGGGCCGTCGGGCTGCGGCAAGACCACCACGCTGCGGCTGATTGCCGGTTTTGAATTCCCCACCGCCGGCGCCATCGTGCTCGACGGCCAGCCGATCAATGAACTGCCGCCCAACCGCCGCGATATGGCGATGGTGTTTCAGAGCTACGCCATTTTCCCCCATCTCAATGTCTTTGAAAATATTGCCTACGGTCTCAAGATCAAAAAGCTGAGTGCGGCGGAGATCAAGACAAAGGTGGCGGGCGTGCTGGATTTGACCGAGCTGCAGGGGCTGGAGAACCGCGCACCCAACCAGCTTTCCGGCGGCCAGCAGCAGCGTGTGGCGCTGGCGCGCGCCCTGGTCATGGAGCCGAAGGTGCTGCTCTTTGACGAGCCGCTGTCCAACCTCGACGCCAAGCTGCGGGTGCAGATGCGCAGCGAAATCCGCCGCATCCAGCAGGAACTGGACATCACCAGCGTCTATGTCACCCACGACCAAGACGAGGCGATGGTGATGTCGGATCAGATCGTGGTGATGAACCAGGGCCGCGTCCAGCAGATCGGCACGGCGGTGGGCATCTATCGCCGCCCCGCCAACCGCTTTGTGGCGGACTTTATCGGGCGCGCCAACTTTCTGCCGGTCGAGGTGCTCCAGCGCGCCGGCGACGGCTGGCAGGTGCGGCTGCACGAGGCGACGCTCTCCGTAGCGGCAGCCGGCGAGGCCGTGCAGGCGGGGCAGGCGGCCACGCTGCTGGTGCGCCCCGAATCCGTGCGTCTCACGCCGCAGGCGACCGCGGCCAGCGAAATCCTGCCGGCGCGCGTCATCCGCACCTCCTATCTGGGCAGCCTGGCCGAATACGAGCTTGACCTCGCCGGCCAGCACCTCATCGCCGTGCGCCACGACCCCAACGAAGCCGATTTGTACCCATCCGGCGCCACCGTCTACGTACAGTTTTTGCGCGACAACATCTATCTGCTGGCGGAAGGGTGAGTTCAGCGTAACGGTTCCCCATGCCCGCTGATAAATCACGGATATTCACAATTGAATCCGCCGATTGGCAGCGTTCGTCCGCGGCGACCGCCACCGATTCAAATCGGTGGCTAGCCCGCTGCCGAGCTTAGCCCGCTGCAATCGGCGCCATCTGAATTGTAAAATGACGCAGCACATGGGCCTGCCAGGCGATGCGATAGCCGGGCAGGCTGCCGCGCTGCTCGTTCACCGCCAAAATCACCTCGGCCAGATAGTCCACATGGCTCTGCGTGTAGACGCGGCGCGGGAAGGCCAGCCGCACCAGTTCCAGCGTCGCCGGGCGCTCGCTGCCGTCCGGCTGCAGACCGAACATCACAGAGCCGATCTCGACCCCACGCACGCCGCCCAGCAGGTAGAGGGCGTTGGCCAGCGACCAGGCCGGGAACTGGTCGGCAGGGATGTGCGGCAGCATGGCGCGGGCGTC
>JBBRBX010000141.1:0-12025 GCA_038205395.1 Caldilineales bacterium | reverse complement strand
AATCGCGACTTTGCCACCATCGCGCCCGTCCTGGCTGAACTGCTGCAGCGCCACCCGCAGCTGCGGCTGCAGATCGGGGGGCCACTGGAACTGCCTCTGTCGCTGCTTGCCTACCAAGCGCGCATCCGCCGCATTCCTTTTGTCGCCTGGCAGGAACTGCCCACCTTTATTGCCCAGGTCGACATCAATCTGGCCCCGCTGGAAGTGGATAACCCCTTCTGCCAGGCCAAAAGCGAGATCAAGTTCAGCGAAGCCGCTCTGCTCGGCGTGCCGACCGTGAGCAGCCCGACCGAAGCCTTTGCCTATGCCATCCAAGATGGCCAGGATGGTCTGCTGGTCGCCGGGCCGGCGCAGTGGTCGGCGGCGCTGGAACGGCTGATTGCGCAGCCGGAGGCGGCGCTTGCGCTGGGGGAAGCCGCCCGCCGCAAGGTCTACGCCGCCTATTTGCCCGCCCAGGCTGCCCAGTCGCTCGTTGCTACGCTGGAAACGATCCGGCGCAACCATGCGCCCGCCCCCTCCGATCCGCAGCAGCTTCTGCACTGGCTGGCGCAGCGCACCACCGCCCACATCCAGCAGGGACAGAGCGAGTTGGAGCAGTTGCAGCGCCAGGCTGAGCAGCTGCGGCGCACACTGGCCGGCTGGGAAGCCGGCGAAGCCAATCCCGGCGCAGCCTTCTGGCGCAACAGCCTACAGAGCAGCGAGGCGCGTCAGCAAGCAGTGCTGCGCGAGATCTTGGCGCGCTTGCAGCCGCCGGGCGCAGGGAGCCGGCCGTGAGCTCGCCCCAGGTGCTGATCGCTGCCGGCTGCCCCCATATCACCGTGACGCGTTACCGCTGTCTGCATCTGCAAGAGCAGTTGGCCGCCAACGGTATGCAGGCAACAGTGGAAGAGTGGTATGATCTCGACCGCATCGACGGGGAACGTCCTCTGCCGCAGACGGCGCTGGTGCTGCAGCGTGTAGCCATGACGCCGGCATTGGGCCGGCTGATTGAGCGCATGCAGGCTGTCGGGCGGGCAGTGCTCTTTGACGTGGACGACCTCATCTTTGAGCCGCAGTTAACCGGGTGGCATCGCGGCGTAGCCAATCTATCCGCTGCCGATCAGCAGTCGTATGGCGAAGGGGTGCGCCGCTACGCCGCCACACTAGAGAGATGCAATGCCGTGCTGGCGGCCTCACCCCTCTTGGCGGAACTGGCCGCGCGCCACGGCCCGACCGCCTATGTCCACCGTAACGCGTTGGGTGAGGCTATGCTGGCCTGGGCGGATGAACTTTACCGCCTGCGCGGCGCCCGCCGGCAGCGTGAGCACAGCGATGGCGAGCGCGTTGTGCTTGGTTACGGCAGCGGTACGGCCACGCATGATGTAGACTTTGCCGAAGCCGCACCGGCGCTGCTCGACGTTCTCACCCGTTATGCGCAGACGGAACTGTGGATCGCCGGCCCAATGCGTCTCCCGGACGAGTTTACCCAGTTTGGAGCGCGTGTGCGCCGCTTCCCGCTGCTGGGCTGGCGCGACTGGTTTGAACTGGCGGCCAATTTTGATATTGCGCTCGCCCCCTTAGAGATGGGCAACCTCTTCTGCCGCGCCAAGAGCGAAATCAAGTTTATCGAGGCCGGCGCGCTGGGGCTGCCCACTGTAGCCTCAGCCATTGATCCTTTTGCCGCTGCCATCAGCCATGGCGAAAATGGCTTTCTCGCCGCCAATCCCGCCGCCTGGATCGAGCCGCTGGCTGCGCTGGTGGCGGATGTGGCGCTGCGCCGGCGTGTGGGTGACGCCGCGCGGCGCAGCGTGCTCGTCCATTATAGCCCAGAAGCACGGGTGAACGATCTGGCCCTGCTGCTGTCGCAGTTGGCGGCGGCGGCCCACAAGCCCCAACACAGGAATTTGTCAGCCATGCCATCCGTAGATGCCCAAACCTCAGACCTGCAAGCCGCAAACGTCCAGCCCTCAGCAGGCCAGGCAGTGGAGACGCAGACGCCGGACGCCCAGTCGCTAGAAGCATTTACACCCCTGACCATCCACTGGCTGGTAACAGAGCCAATGGCAGGTTCCGGCGGCCATACCAACATCTTTCGTATGATTCGCCATCTAGTGGATTTCGGCCACAGCTGCCACGTGCATTTAGTTCCGGTCAACTTTATGCATAACTATACGCCGACGCAGCTCGAACGCTATGTGGACACGCATTTCATGCCCACCGGCGCCACCTTTCAGCTGTGGAACGGTAAGCAAGCGGCGACAGACGCCACAATTGCCACTTTCTGGGGCACTGTATCCTTGCTGCAGCAACTGGCGCTTCCGGGCCGCAGATACTATCTGGTGCAAGACTTTGAGCCATATTTCTATCCAGCAGGCTCGGAATATGTACAGGCCGAAAATTCGTACCGGCAAGGTTTGCACTGTCTTACACTGGGGTCGTGGCTGGCCAACCTGCTGCGTGAGCAGTATGGGGCGCAGGCGGACGCCTTTGATTTTTCCGTGGACACTGCCATCTATCGCCCCAATCCCGCCTTGCATACGGCCCACCCGCGCATTGCCTTTTATGCCCGCCCCAGCACCCCGCGCCGCGCCTATGAGTTGGGGATCGAAGCGCTGCAGTTGGTCAAACAGCGCCATCCTGGGGTGGAAATCATCTTGTACGGCGCCGAGTCCCCGCCACTGCCATCCTTTGCGGTGACCAACGTGGGGCTGCTCAATGCGTGGGAACTGGCCAGCCTTTTTGCCAGCTGCGATGTAGGGCTTGTGCTTTCGACAACCAATCCCTCACTTGTGCCGCTGGAGATGATGGCCTGCCGCTGCGCTGTGGTGGATTTGGCTTCCTCGCGCGCAGCAGGCCTGTTGGAGGATGGCGTCAACTGCCGGCTGGCGACGCCGACCCCCACCGTTATTGCCGATGCCCTGCTTGATCTGGTCTGGGATCAGGAGCGGCGCAGCGCCATTGTCGAGACGGCCTACCGCCAGGTCAAAGATATGTCTTGGGAGCATTCGGTGCGCCAGATCGAAGCTGTACTGCTGCGCCACACGCCGCCGGCGCAACGCGTCGCCGCCCGCACCGCAGGCGGCGAAGAGAGCGACATGTTGGTCTGGCAGATCCACCAACTGCTGGACGCCAGCGGCGACCACGGTGCCCAGATTGACGATCTGCGCAGCGCCCTCTACCGCACACTGGCCGAAAAGGCGCGACTTGTACAGCAGGTGCAGCAGTTGGAACAGAGCAGCGAGCAGACCCGCTCCCCCTCCGCCGCTGCCCGTGTGCACACCCGGCTGGCCGACCGTCTGGCGGATGCCACCCCCGGCTGGCTGTTGGGCCGGGCACCGCTGAGCAAGCTCTGGCTCAGCACCTCTGTGCTCAGCCAGAGCTTCTGCGCCGACCGTTCGCACCTCTGCCGCATTGAACTGCGCTTTGCCCCACGCGCCTCCCTGCACACAGGCACAGTCCGCATTTCCTTGTACACTGGGGAGCTTGCTGCGGAGAAGGAGGGCGGGCAGCTGGTAGCAAGCACACTCTGGCGTGCCGCCGAAATGCGGCTGGATAGAGCCTGCACCATTGATTTTGCGCCGCAGCCGGATTCGTATGGCAAGATCTATACACTGTGCCTGGCTGCGGATGAAGTGGGCGGGCAGCCGCCCGCCATCTGGCATTTTCGCCAGGTGCAGCTGGCGGAAGCGCTGCTCAAGCGTGGCAGGCAGCCGCTGGCTGGGCAGTTGGCCGTCCAGCCGTTTTATGGCGAGCACAAGCCGCTGCTGCCGCCGCGCCAGGGGCCGGCGCTGTGGGATGGGCCGGTGCGTCCGGCGCCACTTATCGTACGCGAAGTGACGCAGGCGCGCAGCCGTGAAGCTGCGCGCCTGGCCAGCCTGGCCGGCCAGGCATTCCAGCAGCGTGGGCTGCGCGAGCTGGCGCGTGAAATACTGAACTATATCCGGTGGCAATTCACCGATCACGATCAAGGATAAACTGCTTTTGTTGACCCAACCATCATCTGAAGAAGCAGCCGGGCAGCCGGTTCGTGCACCGGTGCGGCTGCTGATCATCAGCCAAGATGTTGTAGGCCCTTCCATGGCTGGGCCGGGCATACGTTACTATCATCTGGCACGCGTACTGGCGCGCCATGTGCACACAACACTGGCAATACCCAACCAAGGCGAGTCGGCACACGTGGGTGACGGCCTGCCTTTCACCTTGGTTGGCTACCGCCGCCGCCGCTGGGAGACACTCTCCGCCCAGGTGGCGCAGGCGGATGTCTGCCTGCTGCCGACGAGTGTGGCGGGGGAGATGTCCCAACTTGCCGGCGGCCGCACCTGTCTGGTGGTGGATGGCTATAACCCGCTGATGGCCGAATGGCTGGCGACCAGCACGGCCACGCCGCCGCTGCAGCGACGCGGCGAGTGGTATGTACATCTGGCCGCCCTGGCGGAACAGTACCAGGCGGGCGACTTTTATATCTGCGCCAGCGAACGCCAGCGTGACTGGTGGCTGGGGCAGCTGGAAGCGGCGGGGCGCATCAACCCGGCCACCTTTGACGCCGACCCTTCTCTGCGCAGTCTGGTCGATGTGACGGCCTATGGCCTCTCCGACCAGCCGCTGCCGCCGCCCAAGCCGGTGATCAAAGGCATCTGGCCGGGGATCACAGCGGACGACCGCCTGGCGCTGTGGGGCGGTGGGTTATGGCCCTGGCTTGACCCCCTGACAGCCATCCGCGCAGTGGCGCTGGTGCGTGAACGCCACCCCCGCCTCAAGCTCGTCTTCCCCGGCACGCGCCACCCCAACCAGACCCTGTCCGCGATGCCGACGCAGGTGGCGGCGGCGCAGGCGCTGGCCGCAGAACTGGGACTGTTGGACAACGGCGTCCACTTCGGCGATTGGGCGCCTTATGCCGACTGGCCGCACATCCTGCAGGAATGTGATGTGGCGCTGACGCTCCATTTTGACACGGTGGAGACGCGCCTGGCGTTTCGCAGCCGCGTACTCGAATATATCTGGGCCGGTCTGCCCACGGTTGCCGCCGCCGGCGATGCGACCAGCGATCTGATCGCCCATTACGGTTTGGGGGTGGTGACGCCACTGGAGGATGTGGCCGCCGTGGCCGCCGCCATTGACCAACTGCTCAGCGAACCGCACGGTGCACGTGACGCCGCTTTTGCCGTCGCCCGCCAGGCGCTCAGTTGGGAGCGCGCCGCCGAGCCGCTGGTGCGCTTCTGCTGTGCGCCGCGGCGCGCACCGGATCGTCTGTGGGAGCCTGAATCCGCAACCTGGACGACGCCGGCGCGCAACCAACACGTAGCCCTGCAAGCCGAGCGTGACTACTGGCGCGATCTGGCGCAAGGCTATGCCGCTGGGCGCATCATGCGCACCCTCAACTGGGCCGGCCGCACCAGACGCCGCCTGTTTGGCGGGTGACAGGCCGGCGCGTTCCTTGCCCTTTCCAAATTATGCTATAGTGCAGCCAAAAGTTGTTTTCAAGCTTAGCAGATTCCTGGTCGGATCACTTGCCGGCCCGTAAGTAGGGGCCGGATTTTGAGGATTTTACATGCTCACGCAAAGCAAACTGGACCGCTGGTGTGACGCCGCTCTCGAAGCCGGCTGGCTGGCGGCGGTTATCGTCGCTCCCCTCTTTTTTAATGTTTTCTCCAGCCGTGTCTTTGAACCGGATAAGATCAGCTTGGTGCGCACGCTGGCGCTGACGATGGCAGTGGTCTGGCTGGTCAAGATCGCCAATGGCGGCTTCGCCTGGCTGCCGACGGAGCGCGAGCGCGGCGCGCCCGACGAAGCCGCCTCCACGCTGGGGCAGAACTGGCGCGGCTTTATCCGCAACCCGTTCTTCATTCCCATCGTCCTGCTGATCGCCGCTTATGCCATCAGCACCCTATTCAGCGTCGCCGGCTTTGTCAGTTGGTTTGGCTCCTACCAGCGCATGCAGGGGACCTACACCTTTTTCTCCTATGTACTTATTGGGGGGTTGACGGCGGCCACCATGCGCCGGCCGGAACAGATTCGCCGTCTGCAGCACGCCATCATCATCGTCGGCCTGGCCTGCTCCATCTATGGTGTGGTTCAGCACTACGACCTCGACCCCCTGCCTTGGGGCGGCGACACTACGACGCGCGTGGCCGGCAACGCCGGCAACTCGATCTTTCTGGGCGCCTTTTTGATCATTGCCTTCTTTGTCACCCTGGAACGGGTCTTCAGCAGCTTTGTGCGTCTGCTGGGCATCGGCCAGCCGGCGGGGGCCGACACGCAGGAGTGGCAGACCTCGGTGGCGGGCGGCGCCTATCTGTTTGTCCTGCTGGTAGAGTTGGTCGCTATTCTTTGGACGCAAAGCCGTGGCCCCTGGATTGGGATGTTCTTCGGCATCTACCTCTTTGTGTTGCTCACCCTCAGCGCCGTGCGCCCGCGCTTCTACCGCCGGTTAACGCTGGTCTGGGTAGCGCTGGGGGTCGGCGGTGCGCTCTTTTTGATCGCGCTCAACACTGTCCCTGCTTTGAGCGGGGTACGCGACTTTCCCTATGTGGGCCGTCTCGTCAGCGTGCTCGACCTCAACGAAGGCACTAATCGGGTGCGCACGCTGATTTGGGAGGGGGCGTCGCATCTGGTGGTGCCGCATGAGCCGCTCACCTTTCCCGATGGCGAACAGGACGGCGTCAATGTCCTGCGCCCGCTGATCGGCTATGGGCCGGAAGCCATGTGGATCGCCTACAACCGCTTCTATCCGCCCGCGCTGGCCAACGTGGAGGCGCGCAACGCCAGCCCTGACCGCTCGCACAATGAGACTTGGGACAGCCTGGTCGTCACCGGCCTGTTTGGCTTTTTGGCCTACACCGCTGTCTTTCTGTCGATCTTCTACTGGGCGCTGCGCTGGCTCAGCCTGATCCGCACGCGGCGCGACAACATTCTGTTCGCCAGCCTGCTGGCCTTCATCATTCCCCTGACGGTGCTGCTGCTGCTGGCCTTTGACGGCTGGCAGTTGCGCCTCTTTGGCGTGGCGCTGCCCTTTGGGCTGCTGCTGGGCTATGGGGCCTATGTGACGGTGGCGGCCTTTTTGCCGCGCAATGAGCGGCCCGACCGCAACGAACTGCCGCGCCAGCTTCTGATCATTGCCCTGCTCTCCGCCATCGCCGCCCACTATATGGAAATTCACTTTGCCATCGCCATCGGCGCCACCCGCACCCTCTTCTGGGTGCTCACCGCTACGCTGATGGTGGTCGGGATGCGGCTGGCGCAGCCGCAGCCACAAGAGATCGCCGAACAGGTGGATGCCGGCGCCGAAGCTGTGGCCCCACCGCCACCTGCCGCACGCAGCGGCAAGAATCGCGCCCGAACGGCTGCCGCTGTCCCGCCGCGGCGCGCACGCAAGGCGGTCACGACCGCGCCCTGGCTGCCGGCCACTGTCATGAGCGACATGCTCGTCTTTCTCACCTTTGTCTATATTTTCACCACCAATGCCGGCGGCGCCACCGACGCCTTCACCATCTTGACCGCCAGTATCACCAGCGACCCAGGCCGTGGGCCCAACAGCCCTGCCATCTTCTTTCTGCTCTTCTTCACCTGGCTGATTGCCGCCACCATTGGGCTGGCCGCCGAATCCCTGTCTCACCGACGCGCGCCGGGGGGAATGTGGTGGCTGCGCGGCTATGCCGTACACGCTGCCATTGTGTGGGGCGCCTGGCTGCTGTATGGGTTGTGGCAGGCCATCCGTCTGATCCCGCTCAAGCCGGCGGAAGGCATGAGCAATCAGCAGTATCTCGATCTGCAGTTGGATCGGGTGGCCGGCCACTTTGCCCTCTTCACCTTTTTTCTGGTTGTGTGGGTGGCGATTGCCGCCACCGTCTATGCCTGGCCGTGGCTGCGCAGAAGCCAACTGCCGGTCGTGCGCCGCCCGCTGTGGGCAGGCTTTGCCGGCGCGCTCGGCGCCGCCCTGGTCATCTTTCTGGTCATCACCGTCAACATCAACCTGGTCAAGGCCGACATTGTCTATAAGCAAGGGCAGCAGTTCGACGCCCAAGGCAACTGGCTGAGCAGCATTGAACTGTACCGCCGGGCGCTGGCCACACGCAAAACCGAGGACCAGTACATGCTCTTCCTGGGCCGTGCACTACTTGAACAGGCCAAGCAGGCGCCCGCCACCGGCACATTCGCCCTGCCGGCACAGCCCAGGCTCGACGACGTGCTGGCACTGGCCCCCGATGAAGTGGCGCAGATGAGCCAGACGGAGCTGCTGCGGGCGGCCGAAACGGTCCTGCTCGACGCGCAGACGGTCAACCCGCTCAACACCGACCACACCGCCAACCTGGCGCGCCTCTACCGCACCTGGGCGGATCTGGCCGCCGGTGACCCGGCGCAGCGGGCGACGATGCTGCAAAACAGTGTGGATATGTACAACACGGCAGTGATGCTCAGCCCCAACGCCGCTCATCTATGGAACGAGCGCGGCAACGCCCTGGCCGCCGAGGGCGACGACACCCAGGCGCTGGCCTCCTATGAACACAGCCTGGGCATTGATAAGCTCTTTGACCAGACCTATCTGTTGATGGCGGATGTTTTTGAGCGCACAGGCCAGGCGGATAAGCTGCCGCCGCTGCTCAACCAGGGCGTCGATCTTTTCACCCAGGCCAATGTGCCCAGCGCCGCGGCGCAACTGCTCTCCTATCTGAGCGTGGCGCAGGCGCGCCAGGGCGATCTGGCCGGGGCCATTGCCACCAACCAACGGCTGCTGGAATTGACGCCGGGCAATGTGACCGCCCTGCGCAACCTGGCCATCCTGGCGCGCGACCAGGGCAATCCACAAGAAGCCATGCAGTGGCTCAACCAGGCTTTCGCCGCCGCCGGACAGAGTGCCGCCGACCTCAAGCCGCTGCACCAACTGGCGGCGGAGCTTTACCAGGCGCAAGGCGATACGGCGCAGGTTATCGCACAGTACGAGCAGATGCGCCAGCTCGACCCCAACGACGCCACTGCGCTGAGCACACTCAGCAACCTCTATGCAGCCGAGCAGAATGACGCCAAGGTGATCGAGATCGGCCAGCAGTTGATGCAGTTGGATGCGCAGAACTACCAGTATCCGCTGGCTGTGGCGCAGGCGCTGGCTCGCCAGCAGCGGCTGCCCGAAGCGGTTACGTTGGCACAGCAGGCGTTGGCGCTGGCCCCCGACGACCAGAAGGCGGCTGTCCAGACGTTGATCAGCCAGTGGGGAGGTTGACGCCATGCAATCGATGACCGCCCTGCTCCTGATTGCGGCGAGCGCGCTGCTGCTTGCCATTGGCGTGACGCCGCTGATGCGCCGGCTGGCCTTGCAGACAGGCACGGTCGACAAGCCGGCGGCGCGCAAGCTCCACGCAAGTCCCGTGCCGCTGCTGGGCGGCGCGGCCATCTATGTCGCCTTTATCCTTGTGCTCTTTTTCTTTGGCGATCGCGACTACATCAACCAGGTCGTGGGCATCTTTGTGGGTGCCACCCTGATGAGCTTTATGGGGGTGCTTGACGACCGCTGGGGGCTTGGCTCGTACATCAAGCTGGCCGGGCAACTGCTGGCGGCCGGGGTGCTCGTCTACACGGGCGTGCAGGTGCGTCTCTTCGGCGGTTGGCTGGACATTGCCGTGACCATTTTCTGGGTGGTGGCCATCACCAATGCCTTCAATTTGCTCGACAATATGGATGGGTTGTCGGGCGGCGTAGCCATGATCGCCGCCACCTTCTTTCTGCTGCTGTCGGCCATGAGCAACCAATACCTGGTGGGGGCACTGGCTGCCGCCTTGGCTGGGGCCTGCGCCGGTTTTCTCTTTTACAACTGGAATCCAGCGCATATTTTTATGGGTGATGCGGGCAGTCTGTTTTTGGGCTTTATGCTGGCCGCCGTCGCGGTCAAACTGCGCTTTCCCGCCAACAGTTATGTCGTCACCTGGATGATTCCGCTGCTGGTGCTGGCGCTGCCGATCTTTGACACCACCCTGGTTTTTATCAGCCGGCTGCGCCGCGGCAAGAATCCGCTGACGACGCCGGGCAAGGATCATGTCAGCCATCGCCTGGCCTATCTGCTGGGCAGCCGGCGCGAAGCGGTGCTCGTCTGTTATCTGATTGCGGGAGCGGTAGGGTTGACGGCGGTCTATGTGTCGCAGGCCAATCTGCCGGCGGCGCTGCTGCTGGGGGGGGCCGTTTTTCTGACGGCGCTGCTGGGGCTGTGGGCGCTGGAATTTCGCCGCGGCGGCATCCGGCCCAGCTAGAGGACGCCGGGAAGACGGCGCCACTGTTGTGAAAAACAGCCGCTGCCTGGGCAGGATTGGTGCGATTCGCGCTTTCTGGAGATAATCGGTAAGTCTGTTTTTCCATGACCATTTTTGTGTCTGTTTTTGTGTCTGTTTTTCATGGCTGCCACCCTGCAAGGGCAGCCCTAGTGATAAAGGAGATCCTGTGCATAACTTTGTCCATATGAGCAAACGCTGGAAGTCGATTTTGGCACTGCTGTCCGCTGTCCTGCTGGTGGCGGGCGTTGTGGCCGCCTGCACGCCGCCTGCGGCGCCGGCTGCCACCGTCGAGCCGGCCACGAGTGAACCTGTAAGCGGTGAGGCCACAACCGAAGCTGCCGGCGAAGCCACCGCTGCCGTAGACGCTGCTGCGCCCGTCCCATCCGCCGTGCAGGTGACGCCGCTGCCCACTGTGCCGCCGCCGGCCACCGTCTCCGAGGGCGAGGCGAGCAAACTCACGCCCACCGAACGCGCGGACATGTACAGCGCAACGCCGGAAATGACAATTGACCCGGCCAAGTTCTACTATGCGACATTGTCTACCTCGCAGGGCGACATCAGGGTGCAGTTGTTCGCCGACCGCGCGCCGCAGACGGTCAACAATTTCGTCTACCTGGCCCGCGATGGTTTCTACAACGACACTGTCTTCCATCGTGTGCTCGACGGCTTTATGGCGCAGGCCGGCGACCCCACGGGCACAGGCTCCGGCGGCCCCGGCTATCAATTCGTCGATGAAATTTACCCCGGCGCCACCTTTGACCGCGCCGGCCTGCTGGCGATGGCCAATGCCGGCCCCGGCACCAACGGCAGCCAGTTCTTTATCACTTTTGGGCCGACCGAGTGGCTGAATGGTCAGCACACCATCTTCGGCGAAGTGCTCGAAGGGCAAGATGTGCTGGACAAGCTGACGCGCCGCGACCCTGATGCCGGCGGCGACTTCCCTGGCGACACCCTGTACACCGTGACTATCGAGGAGAGCGACAGCAGCACGCTGCCCACGCCCACCCCGCTGCCGCCCACACCGACTCCCTTTGCGCCGAGCAGCGTCACCCCCACGGATCGCCCGCTGGCCGCCGTCGAAGTGGCGCAGCGCGCCGGCTACTTCAACACGGCGCCGGAAATGACCATCGACCCCGCCAAGAGCTACACCGCCACCATCGCCACTTCGCAGGGTGACCTGGTCGTGATGCTGCACACCGATGTGGCCCCAGTGGCCGTCAACAACTTTGTTACGCTGGCGAACTTGGGCTTCTATGACGGCACCGCGGTCAACGATGTCAGCCCCGGCCAGTTGGTCGTGATCGGCTCTCCGACCGGTGACCCGGCTGCCGATGCCGGCTACACCTTCAAACCCGAAGTCAGCCTGCCCATCACCCCGACCGTCGGCGCCGTCGCCTACCGTTCGCTGGGCCAGGACCCAGACGGCTCGATCGTTGCCAGCGGCAGCCAGCTCTACCTGGCCATCGCCGCGCCGCCGCCGGATGTCAACGTCTCCTACAGCTTCTTTGGCCAGATCGTGGAAGGCGGGGACATTCTGCCCAGCCTCACCGTGAGCGACACCATCACGACGATCACCATCGAAGAGAAGTAGTCTCCGTCTAAACTGCTTCCAAGGTGAGAACTACATGCGCGACGCACTGGACCATGTGGATTCCACCTTGGATTCGGTTTAGTCTCCGCTAGTCTTCGCCGCCTATGCGGCAGACAAAGGGGTGGCCGTTCCCCCCCGCGGGCCCGGCCCCCCCGGTGTCGGTGATGGACGAATCCACCCCCCACGCCAAGGCGGCACA
>JBBRBX010000140.1:0-12145 GCA_038205395.1 Caldilineales bacterium | reverse complement strand
ATGCAAAAAGCTGTCAGTGTGGCAAAGTTCCATTGTAGCCTCCGTTTTAAGTAGGGTTTTCGTAGACTATCTACTTTTACGCGAGGCTACCTTTTTGTCAACTACCCTTTCTCGTTTTCAGAGATGCACCCATGTGACATTTGACTGCGGCCCCGCCATGTCTATAAGATAGTCAGCAAAGGGGTTCTACCTATGGCAATTCATTTCGGCACTGACGGCTGGCGCGCCGTAATCAGTGATGAGTTTACGTTCGACAATGTACGCCGTGTGGCTCAGGCTATTGCGGAAAAAACCTTGCACGACGCCGGCGTGGTGCACAATGGCGTGGTGAGCAACGGTGCTGTGCGCAAGCCGCCCAGCCTGGTCGTGGGGTACGACACCCGTTTTCTCTCGGACCGCTATGCGATTGCGGTGGCGGAAGTGCTGGCGGCCAACGGTGTTCATGTCTGGTTGACGCAGGCCGATTCGCCTACGCCTGTCACCAGCTTTGCCATTGTTGACCGCCAGGCGGACGGCGGCGTGATGATCACCGCCAGCCACAACCCGCCGCGCTATAACGGCATCAAGCTCAAGGCGGCGTTCGGCGGTTCGGCCAGCCCGGCAGACTGCCAGGAAGTGGAGCGGCGCATCGTCGAGGTTAATGGCGCGCCGCCCCAGCAACTGGAATTGGAAGCTGCTGTGGCGCGCGGGCTGGTGACCCGTTTTGACCCCTTCGCCGCCTATAACCGCCAGGTGCATAAGTTGGTGGACTTTGAACTGATCCGGGCCGCCAATTTAAGTGTGGCGGTCGATGCCATGTATGGGGCAGGCCGCATTTATTTGCGTAAGCTGCTGGAAGAAGCCGGCTGCCGCGTGGTGGAATTGCGCAGTGAGATGAATCCCGGTTTTAACGGCATTCATCCCGAACCGATCGAGCGCCACCTCGGGCCACTGATCGAAGAAATGCTGGGCGGCGAGCATTGGATTGGGCTGGCCACCGACGGCGACGCCGACCGCATTGGAGCTGTCGATCCGACGGGGCGCTTTGTCGATCCCCACGCCATCATGGCGCTGCTGATCGAGCACCTGGTGCACCAGCGCGGGCTGCAAGGCAGTATCGTCAAGACGGTCAGCACAACGCAGATGCTCAACCGCCTGGCGCTGCGCTACGGGCTGCCCATCTACGAAACGCCGGTAGGCTTTAACCACATCTGTGATTACATGTTGACCGAACCGGTGCTGATCGGCGGCGAAGAAAGCGGCGGCATTTCCATTCTGGGCCATATCCCGGAAGGCGATGGGCTGCTGATGGGGATGCTGCTGGTGGAGATGGTGGCGCAGCGCAAGCAGACGCTGGTAGAGATGCTGAACGAATTAATGGCGGCCCCGGATATCGGCATCTTTCGCTATGGCCGCGTGGATCGCCCTGTCCGTCCCTTTAAGAAGGCAGACCTGGTCGCGGGGTTGATGGCCAACGTGCCTGACTCGCTGGCCGGTGTACCGGTGATGGATTTGAGCAGCCGCGACGGCGTGAAGTTTATCCTGATCGACGATAGTTGGCTTTTGATCCGGCCCAGCGGCACCGAGCCTGTCTTACGGATTTATGCTGAGGGGCGCACGGAAGAACAGGTGCAGGCGCTGCTGCAGTTGGGCGGCAAGCTGGCGGAAAACCAGATCGCCCTGCTGGAGCAGGCGGTTGCGCAGCCGCAGAATGCAGCGCAGAGCAATTAAGCAAAAACGAGGTGCGGGATGAAAGTGCGCGAAATTGAACTGCGGCGGATCTTTCTGCCGTATGTGTCGCCGTTTGAAACCAGCGGCTGGCGCGAAGAAGGAACCTACCCCATCATCGTGCGGATGCTGGGCGAGGATGGCCAGGGCGAATTCAGCGCCTGGGGAGAGTCGCCGGTTGGAGAAAATCCCTTCTACAATGAGGAGAACTACAAGACGGCCTGGATCATTCTCCAAGACTATCTGGCGCCTATGCTGCTGGCAGCCGAGTTGCAAAGCCCCTGGGACGTGACGCCGCTTTTTGCGCGTGTGCGCGGCAACCGCATGGCCAAGTGCGCGCTGGAGTTTACCGCTTGGGATCTGTTTGCGCGTGCTGCAGGCCGCAGCCTTGCCGACTTCATGGGCGGCACGCGCACGCGCGTCGACGTCGGCGTCTCGGTCGGGATTCAACGTGATATCGCGACGCTGCTCAATGTGGTCAGCGCCTATCTGGAGGATGGCTACCGCCGCATCAAGCTCAAAATCAAGCCGGGCTGGGATGTGAAGCCTGTTGCCGCCGTGCGTGAGCGCTGGCCCGACCTGCTGCTGCAAGTGGACGCCAACAGCATCTATCGGCTGGAGGATGGGCCGCACCTGGCGCAGCTTGACCAGTATGACCTGCTGTTGATTGAACAGCCGCTAGCGCATGACGATATTTTCGACCACGCCAAACTCAAGCGCCAGATCAAAAGTCCCCTTTGCCTGGACGAAAGCATCGTTTCGCCTGAACATGCGCGCTGGGCTATCGAGATGCGCGCCTGCGACATTATCAACATCAAGCCAAGCCGCATCGGCGGCCTGGGCGACGCCATCAAAATTCATGACATGGCGCAGGCGGCAGGGATGCCGGTCTGGCACGGCGGGATGCTCGAATCCGGCATCGGGCGCGCCATCAATGTGGCGCTGGCCAGCCTGCCCAACTTTTCCCTGCCGGGCGACATCAGCGCCAACGCCCGCTACTTCAAGCGCGACATTGTCAAGAACCCATTCACGCTCAACCCGGACAGCACCCTAAGTGTGCCGGAGGGCATTGGCCACGGCGCCATCGTGGATGAGGATTATCTGGATGATGTCACCATTGAACGGTGGAGCATAAAAGGGTAAAAAAAGAGAGCAGGTTTCTGGCAGAAACCTGCTCTCTTTTTTGTTTGGGTTTGTGCGTCAGCCGGTTGAATGGCAGAAGTTGCCTGTAATGCTCTGCCGGCTTGATTCGGCTTCATTGCCCGCTTCGTCGCCGGCTGTCACATAAAATTGAACCGTTGCGGCGTCAGTGCCCGAAAGATCCGCCTGGTAGAAGCCGGTTCTACCGCGCATGCTCAGCGCCTCAAAATCAGGGATGTCGACATCATCGGAAAAGGCCCGCCACCACAACGTTACCTCTTGTACACCTGTGTCGTCACTGACCTGTGCGCCAATCACCAGATCACCGCCGCGGCAGTAGACTTCTGCCGGATCGCTGGAAAGGCTTTCGATCACCGGCGGCGTGGAATCTTCCGTTCGGCTGGGGAATTCCAGTCGGAAGTAACTTGTAGTAGATGCCTGGCGGCCGCCGCGCGTGTAGGCCGTAGCGGTCACGGCATAGGTTCCGCTGTACCACTCCCCGCCACTGTCGCTTGCCGTAATCGACTGCTCGCTGCACGGGCTGTCGTTGCCGCCAAACGCACAGTAGGGCGCTGTACTCTCATCCTTCTCGTATATTTCCTGCCCGTTCGGGTCGCTGATGGAAAAGTGCACATAGTTTATGCCGTCGCCATTGCTCGAGCCGGTGTTGGGGTCATACGCTTGGGCCTCGATGCGCAGCGCATAAGGCAGGTCGCCATCGTACAACACCTGGGCGTCAATATTCACCTCCACGTTGCTCAAGCGCGACGGGGGCGTTGGGCTGGGCGTCGGACTGGGCGCCGATGAATAGTCGTCGCCGATTTTGATTTCGGGCAGTCCACCGCCCGTGGCGCCGCTGGCCCACTGCACCAGTTCGGAATCCATAATGTAGGGCGCATCAGTGGGCGAGTTATCCATCGCCACGGCCTGGTTGCCCTGGTAGTAGATGCGCAGGCGCTGGCTGGAGTCGGGAAAGCCCTGCTCGCCATCATCCATAAAGACGCCCACGTTCCCCTCGACGTTATAGACCGTCATCACGCCCATCTCGCCGGCGCCTTTGCCGGCTTTGGGGTTGTCGGCCTGGCGCAGGCTGCAATCCTGGCCCAGAAATTCAAGCGTAATGTGGTCCACATAGGCGCCGTCGCTGCGGGCTTGGACGACGGTCTCAAAGCCGCTGCCCCCCCTTTGCAGCCCATCCCAACAGAAGGTGTAGCTGCCGGGCAGCGTCAGCCGCTGTGTACCCATCAGCTCATAATCTCTGGAGATGCCATAGTCGGTGGCGCCTGCCTGCACCTCACCCTCGCCATAGAGTGTGACACGGTACAGACCCGGCTCGATATATTGGTAGCTGTCTTCGCGGCAGAAAGGCCCCCACACCAGCCGGTCGCTGCGGCTGCACTGTTCGTCGCCAAAATCGCAGTCTGAGTCAAAGCCGCTGCAAAGAGGGGCATTGCGATTGCGCGACCCCTGGCGCCGGTCAATGCGCGGATCCTGGTCGAAGAGCAGATCGGCGCCGGGCACGACATAGACGGTGCTGCCGAGCTGGATCGTCACCCCGTTGATGACGATTGTCCCGCGCTGGCCATTGGGGGTCTGCAAGATCATGCCGGAGCGCGTCCGCTCACAGGTAGGCTGGCCATTGCTGGCGCGCACCGTGAAGACACGGCCCGATTGCCCGCCATTGGGTGCGGTGGCCGTGTCGCCAAATACCAGGATTTTAACCGGGTTGGTGGTAGAACCTCCCAGCAGGACGGCGGCGCCCTTTTGGGGCACGGTGAGCATTTGGCGAATGTTGTTCAACTGCGCCTGGTCTCCCGGCGCCGTAAACCGTATGGCGCCCGTGCGTGGCGTGGCAGTAACGCTGCGCGTGGCCAGGCAGGCATTGCCCAGACCCAGCACGTCACAGACGCCGGGGGCCAGGGAATTGTCCAGCTGCACAACGGCATCGTTGCAGGTAGGCGGCTGCGCATGGGCAGATTGGGGCCGCATTACCAGCAGTATAAGTGCCATCGCGGCGGCCAACAGCCACCAACCAAAGGGGTGCTTCCGGCAGAAAATGTGCATAGCGGCTCCTTTTGGACGCTTTAGCGCCCGTCTATCGAGAACGCCTGTCGCTGCTCGTCCGCCAAAGGACGATCCAGCAGACAAGACGCCTGCACGTCTGTCTCTAATTTGTCGGTATCCGTCAGGATCGGATAAAGATGGGGGCGTTCCGCAAACGGCAGTCCCGGCTCACCGGCCAGCAGAAGCTGTGTATCAGGACTGACGCCCAACAGTCCTGAAGATTTCGCCTCTTGGAGCAGCGCCGGCTGCTTGCGCACCCCATCCCAACGCCACACGCCAATATTCAAAATAAAGCTACTCTCATTTGGCAGTTGTGCCTGTGTGATCAGATACAGCCCGTCTGTGCTCCACTGCACAGTCCGGAACGATTGCCCAGCGACCGCCGCTGCGCTTGTGCTCTGCCAGATGGCGCGCCCTTGATCCAGGTCCACCAGCGTAATCATGCCGTCGTTGAGGGTGGCCAGCAGCGGCAGGGTTGGGTTTAGCCGGGCGGGCGCACGGTCTACATGCGCCTGCTCGAAGCGCCAGACCTCGCTCAGCGTCTGTGCCGCTGGGTTGACGCGCAGCACATAGATCTGCCCAAAGGTGGCATCACTGTAGACAAACAGTTGGCCATCCGCGGCTGCGTCATCCAACCGCAGCCGCCGGCCTGGCGGGACAGGCCAGGTGGCGAGCGGCTGTGCGTCGCCCAGCTTCCACAGCTCCACTGCGTCGTTGCGCAGCGCCAGCAGCAGATCAGGAGAGAGCAGGGACGAACCCGCCACGCGAGTGGCGTCTGGCGCTGGGCGGCGCTGCCCCCTGTCCGGGTCAACCACAACGACTGTGTCATCGGCAAAACTTACCAGGATGCCGTAGTCGCTCCAGGCCGCCGCAGAAATGTCCCCCGCCAGCGAACTTTCCTGCTGCCACCCCTGTGCGGTCAAGCGCCAGATCTGGCCATCCGCTGCGCTGCCGTAACGCAAAACGCGCACGTGATCCGGTGCAAAGGCCAGCAAGCGGCGGTCATCGTCAGCAGGCAGAAGTTGGGTTGCTCCGCCGATGGACCACTGCGCCACCTGGCCATTGCGATCCGTCACCAACAGCTGATCTCCCGGCTGCCAGTCGACGACCATAGGGCGGCCAAGCCCCGCCGGCAGCGACACAGCCCGCTGCAGACGGCTGCAGAGCGGCTCCGTGGCGGCAGGCAGCTTCTCATCCACTCTTGTCGCCACCGGGTCCACCTGCCAGATGCGCAGGCTGGAAGCGCTGCTGTCCGTATAGCCGGCGGTAAGCAGGCGGCCGTTGGCCAGCCGCAGGACTTGAGCAATGCGCTCGCTGCGCGGATAGCCCGCCAGGCTTGTGATGGAGAGGCCGGAGCTGAGGTCATCGCGGCGCACGATCTGGATCAGGGCTGATTCGTCCACCAGCGCCGGCGTGTTTTCATCCAGCCAGAAGGCGCTCGTCAGTGCACCAGCCACAAATTGGTTGGCGACATCCAGCCGCGCAAATACGGTAAAATCGTCTAGCAACCAGATCGTGGCCGACCCGTCTGCGCTATAGCTGAGCACGCGCTCGCCGCTGGGGGACAACACAGCGCCGTTGAGATTTTCGCCAGCGTTGGCGGCCTGCGCAAGCAGTTGACCGTCAATGCCGTAGAGCGCCAGCAGGCCGTCGCTTGCCCACAGCAGCAGGCGCGGGCTGCCGCCATTGCGTGGGTCCGGCGCATAAACCGTCCGCACCTGCATGTGCAGCGCCAGCTCCGGCGGCAGGGGCACAGCTTCCAGGGCTGTGGCGCCGGCGCGCCAGATCTGAAGCTCCAGCCTATCAGCCATAGAGGCAAACCAGCCGGCCACCAACGAATTGTTGTCGGGCAGCCAATAGGCAAAAGAGACAGGTTGACCGGCCTCCGGAGGTGGATAAAAAATCTGGGCCGCACTTTGCGGTGCGCTGCTGTCCCACAACAGCAGCCTAGCGCCCAGACCGGCCAGCCAACGGCCATCAGCTGACCATACGGCGCTGCGTGGTTCTGTCGGCAGATCAGGGGTGTCGAGCTGCGTCGTCAGTGTGATCACCTGCCCACTCTCCGGCTGCCACGCCAGCAGCGCGTCATAGGTGCAAATGGCGACCCAGCGTTGGGCAGGCTGCCATTCGGCGCAGCGCACCTGCTCGCCTCCATCATCCGCCAGCGTAAACTGCTGCGGTTCGCCGCCGCCTGTCACCCATACGCTGCTTTGGCTCCAGCCCAGCAGACGGCCATCGTTGCCCCAGCGTAAGCCTTGAATGTTTGTGAAATCGGGCGGGAACGGGAACGCTTGCGCGTTCAATTCCAGATCGTAGACGGCGGGCGCCGCGCCACCTGTGGCGACTCGATTGACGCGAATGGCCACCTGGTCGGGCGCGCCAACGGTGGCCATGACATATTTGCGCTCGCGGCTGGTCAAAACCGCCTGGCGCAGTGCATATTCGGCTTCGGGGACGGGCGGCTGGCCGCGCGTGGCGTCGAGGGCGGCCAGCGCCAGGTGCAGCCCAACTACGGGGTCCACAGCCAACTGCTGCTGGGCAAGCTGGGCAATCCGCTGCGACTCGTTTACCTGCGCGAGCCGCGTGGCGCTGCGTTCCCGCTCGTTTGCCAGTTGGTTGGCAAGCTGGGTGGCGCGGTTGCGCTCTTCGCCTGCCAGCCGTTCGGCCTCCAGGCGGACGGTACGCTCAGCGCTCAGTTGGACTTTTGCGCTGTCTTCTGCGCTTTGGGCAACCGCCAGCTGCTGGTTGTTCCAAAACAGCAGTGTCATCGCCAGCAGCAGCAGGATGGCGATGGCGGCGCCTGCTGCGGCTGCGCGTGCGAAACGTTTCTGGCGCAGCCGCACGATCTGCGCCTGGCGGCTGGCCGCCAGCAGTCTCTGCTCATTCTCCGCCAGGCTGCGCATGCCGGCCAGCCCCTGATCCACCACGGCCAATGCCGCATCGTCGAGCTGCACGCCGCTGCGCCCATCGCTCCAGTCCACGGCGCGGCTTTCCAGCAGCCGCCGCGCCTGCTGGCCGGGCAAGGTGGATTGTTCATAATCGCGCCGCACCAGGGGGGCCAGCGTATCGTGGGCCAGGCGCGTGCCGGCCCCGGCGGCAGGCGCGGCGCTGTCGCCGGACGGCTCGGCCAGCACATACAGTTCCTTGCTGCGCAGCACAGCGGCGGTCAAATCCTGGCGATGGGCATAGGCTGCCTGCAGTTCCGCGGCATCGCGCTGTTCGGACGTGCCGAGCGGGGTGGTGTGAAACGCCCACAGATCGAGCAGGAAGCCGGAGGAGACGGCCTCCGGCTGTTCTTGGGCCAGCGTCGCAACCTGCTGGCGCAGAAAATCGTCGAGCAGAATCCCGTCGCGGCGCAGTTGTTCATAGAGCGCCAGGCTGAAATGCGGGCTGCTGGCGGACTTGGCGGTGGCCGCGGCCCACAGCTTGCGCAGCAGGATGTTCAGGGTGGGCGCCACCGGTGAATCAGGGTCGGCGGTGAGGTCATAAGCGATCACCTGCGGCAATTCGTCATCAATCGTCAGGCCGTATTTGGCCGCCAGCCGCTCGCTGCGTACAGGGCCACATACGACTTCCTCGATCCCGCCGGCGTCCAGCGGGGCGAGGTAGACCTTGGCAAAGTCGATGCTCTGTGCGCGCAGGGCACTCTCGATTTCGGCCAGCCGTTCCTTGCGAAAACCCAACAGCAGGACGCCGGCCGGCTTGCCTTCTCCCCCACCTTCAATCGTGCGCAATGCCTCGGCAAAGTCGGCCAGCTCATTGGGCTGCTCGGCGCTGCGGCGTGTGAACAGCTCTTCCGCCTGGTCGAGAATCAGCACCACAGGCCTGGCCCATCGCTCTTCCGCCGCCCGCCATGCCTGGGCCAGCGGCGTCTGGGCGTCTGCGTCCAACTGCTTGCGCAGGGTGCCCAGCAGCCCCAGCGTGCGGTCGCGGCGGGCATACAGGACAGCATGGGTGGCGGCGAGACGCGGGGCAAGTCCGGCGTCCAGCAGCGAGGACTTGCCGACGCCCGACTGCCCGTAGTAGAGGATGACGCTGGAGCGGCCGCTCGCCGTCACCCGCTGGTAGAGGTCCCGTATTTGCGGGCCGCGGCCAAAAAAGAGTTCGGCCAGATCGCGCGTGTAGTAATCCAGTGCGCGCTGGTAAGGGCTGTCCGGGAGCGGCTTGGGCGGCAGCGGCGGCAGCCCGAAGAGCGGGTCGCCGGCGGCCAGCGGCAGGCTCCAGCCGGCAGCGGATTCAGCGCCGGGGTGCGTGCGCAGCAGCCAGGGCCAGAAGCCGCCGGATGCGCCGCCGCCTGCTTCCTGGCCCGCCGGTGCGCCGCCCGTTTGCCCTGTGGCGGGTTGCCCTGTGGCGGGCTGCTCTGTGGCGGGCTGCTCTGTGGCGGGTGGCGCACTCTCACCCGCCGGCGCGGCGCCGGCCATATAAAACAGGCTGGGATCATCCCCCTTCTGGGCGCGCAGGGCAGCAACTGCCTGGCGATAAGAAGATCCGATCGTATCGCCATGCGCCAGGTTTTGATAGAAAAGACCGGCCAGCGCCGCGGCTGTGCTGTCGTCAACTTCTTGCGCCGTGGCGATCACCACCTGGACATTGGCGTCCAGCAGGCTGTCAATTTGCGGCTCCGTCGTGCAGGCATTGAGAAAGACCAACTGCAGGCTGCGCTGTTCGGCCAGAAAGGCGGCAAACCCGCGCCCGTCAATGCGCTGCAGATTGCCGGCGCTGCTTTGAAAAAGTAGTTCATAGCTGTCGGCGTGGCCGCCATAGTGCAGAACGGCAATACGCCCGCGCAATTTTGGATTTTGGAAGGCAGAGAGAATATCATCCAACGTAGCGTTGTAGCGCACTTCAAATTCGCAGAGACCCTGGGCCTCGGCGTATTCCAGCGCTGCACGCACCTGGCGCGCCTCTTCGGGGAGATTGCGCAGATAATTGATGCCATCGGCGGGGTCGTTGGCAAAGGCAAGCAGAATGACCGGCTTGCCGGCGGCCACAGTGGCGGCCATAGTAACGGCCATAGACTCGCAATTCCTTTGATGTAAGCTGGGGAGACGGCAGCGTTTTCTCTCTCCTGTATCTTAGCCTATTCAAGGCCAGCACACAACGCCTATGCAAGTATCCGCTCAAGGGGCGCGCGATCCCAAGCGCCAACGCTATCAAGCCATCCCCCGTGTGCTTATTTTTCTCAGCAGCCGCAACCCGCAAACGGCAGACGAGGAAGTGCTGCTGCTCAAGGGCGCGCCTGCCAAGCGTTTGTGGGCCAACCACTATAACGGCCTGGGCGGTCATGTGGAGGCGGACGAAGATATTTATGCTGCCGCCTTGCGCGAGGTGCAGGAAGAAGCCGGCCTCGTTGTGCCGCAGTTGGCGCTGCGCGGCATCGTCAACATCGACACCGGCAGCGATGCGCAGGGGCCGTCGCCTGGGGTGCTGATGTTTGTCTTTGGCGGCCAGGCCCCGCAGCGGGCAGTGACTGCCGGCGTCGAAGGGGAGCTGGCCTGGCTTCCTGTGCATAGCCTGGCGAACTATCCGCTGGTGGATGATCTATATGAACTCATCCCGCGCGTCCTGCACGGCTCATTTTTTTATGGCCACTATGCGCCTCTGCCGGATGGCTCTATGCGCTTTGCCTTTCGCGCGGTGTAGCCATGTTTACTTGGGCGCCATGCGGATGGCGCCGTCCAGCCGGATCACCTCGCCGTTGAGCATCTGGTTTTCGATAATATGGGCTACCAGGGCCGCATATTCATCGGGGCGGCCCAGGCGCGAGGGAAAGGGAACCTGCTGCCCCAGCGATGCGCGCGCCGCTTCGGGGAGAGCCGCCAGCAGCGGCGTCTCAAAAATGCCGGGGGCGATGGTGACCACGCGGATGCCGAGCGGGGCCAGGTCGCGCGCGATCGGCAGCGTCATACTGACAATGCCGCCTTTGGAGGCGGAGTAGGCGGCCTGGCCGATCTGGCCATCGTAGGCGGCTACGGAAGCGGTGTTGACGATCACGCCGCGTTCGCCGCTCTCGCCCGGCTCGTTTTGCGCCAGAACAGCGGCGGCCAGGCGAATGACATTGAAGGTGCCGACCAAGTTGATCTGCAGCACGCGCTGGAAGAGATCGAGCGAGTGCACGCCGCGCTTGCCAAAGGTTTTTTCCACCGTGGCAATGCCCGCGCAGCAGATGGCGCCGTCCAGCCCGCCGAAGGCTGTGACGGCGGCTTCGATTGCGGCCTGCACCGCGTCGGCGCTGGTGACATCGGTCTGCACAAAGCGGGCCTGCTCGCCCAGCGCCGCCGCCGTCGCCGCGCCGCTCTCCGGGTTGACATCGGCCAGCAGCACCTGGCCGCCGCCGTCGACCAGCCGCCTGGCCGTCGCCGCGCCCAGGCCCGACCCGCCGCCGCTGATGAAAAAGGTCTTGCCGCTGATTTGCATGGCTTTGTCTCCTCGTATGGGCACCACTGTCGCCTGGCGCCATCATAGCACAACTGCAGTGGAACGTGCGCGCAAGGAAAATCGCGCCTACTTCATCCGAGAAGCGGCGACAAGCAGGCAAGACAGCGCCAGCAGCAGCGAAAGCGGACCAAAGAGAAGGGCTTCCCCTGGGCTGGAAGAGGCAAAGTTGCCGAAGGTGTTGAGCGCCATGTAGAGTGCGATGGCCCACGCCAGGACTTTCGTCAGCGTAGATGGGCGGCCATCTCCCGCCAGCCCGGCTCTGCGGCGGATGCCATAGGCGAAGACACCCAGCAGGGCCGCCGCCACCACACTGGCGAGCCGCAGCGGCAGCGTGAGCAGCGTCTGCGAGCCGCCCCAGGCCATCGTCACCGGCAGGAGGCCTAGCGCCAACAGCAGTTGCAGCACTGCCGCCAGCCCAAAGCCCACCGTCGCCACATTGGCCGCCAGCCGGGCCGTCGCTGGAGAACGCAGTTGCTGAATCATGGAGCGATCCTCGCCGAAAAGTGTAGCGTTGCTAGGTTAAACATGCCCTCAGAATACAGGCTGTGCTGGCGATTGGCAAGGAAACATGAGAATTCGTTTTACTTTAGTTTCCGGTAAAAGTGCATCAAAGTGCGTAGAGAAATGACAAACGACGATTAGCAGGTCACAATCCAGGTTGATCAAAACCAAGGAGGGTGGAAATGCTAATCGCCGCAGAAGTTACTGTACAAGCAATGGCTGCCATTGTGCAAGTTGTACCCATCGGGACAAATATCGGATTGATGCGAATCTTGTGGGTCATGGTCAATGGCTC
>JBBRBX010000139.1:0-12322 GCA_038205395.1 Caldilineales bacterium | reverse complement strand
ATGCCGCGCGCGACGACGGCCGCATGCGAGGTCATGCCGCCGCGCGCGGTGAGGATGCCCTTGGCCACGCTCATCCCCCGTAGATCCTCGGGGTGACCGGCTTGACCAAGTAGTCTCGCACGTGCAGCGCGCCCGTCTCCTGCTCACCGGGAAGCAGGCAGCCGACAATCGGCGTGGGGAAAGGCAGGCCAGCCAACTGCCGCGTCCACTGCGCCGTCTGTTCAGGCGTGGCCCCATGCACAATTGCCACCTGCGCCGGGCCGGCGCCCAGCAAGCGAGCGGCCTCAGCAGGCTCCGCCGCCACTTCGATGTCCATATTGTCCAGATAACGCTGCGCCCCCACCTGCAGAACATCCCCTGCCTCGAGGATCACCAGACGCGGCAGCAGCCGTTGGCGTGGCTCGTTGTGCTCGTGCGGGCGCTGTTCGTACTCAGAGCTTAACCAGCGCCCGAAGCCCTGCGTCACCAGCGGCTGTGATGAGAGCGGAAGGGTAAACCAGAAGCTGCTGCCCACACCCAGCGTGCTCTGCACCCCAATCTTGCCGCCATGCAGTTCGACAAACTGGCGGCTGATGTTCAGACCCAGGCCGCTGCCCTCCTGTCTGCGGCGCAGCGAGCCGTCCAACTGGCGGAACGGCTCAAACAACTTGCCAATGTCCTGCTCGGCGATCCCCGGCCCACTGTCGCTGACGGTGACGCGCGCCCACTCCGCATCACAGGCAGCGCTCACCGTCAACCCACCCTGCTCGGTGTAGCGGGCGGCATTGCTGAGCAGGTTGAGCAGCACTTGGCGCAGCCGGGTACGGTCGCCGAAGATCATTATCGGCTCGGCGGCGGCTTCGACGTGGCAGTAAAGCTGTTTGGAACTGAGCAGCGGCTGGATAGCGGCGACGCTTTCGCCAATCACCTCGTCCAACACTAACCATTCTTTGTTGAGCGCCATGCGCTTGACTTCGATCTGGCTGATGTCGAGCACATCGTTGATCAGGCGGATCAGGTGCTGGCTGTTGCGGTGGATGGCGGCGATGTCGGCCACCAGCGCCTGGGGCAGCCGCTTGCCGTAGGCGGCAGGCACATTGAGAATCATCTCCGAATAGCCGATGATCATGTTGAGCGGCGTGCGCAGTTCGTGGCTGACATTGGCGACAAATTCGGTCTTGACCCGCTCACCTTCTTCGGCCTGGTGGCGCGCCGTATTGAGCAGTTGGTTGAGCCGCGTCATCTGCTGGTTGGCCTCCGCCAGGTCTTGCAAGGCGCGGCCCAACTCGCCCTGGCGGTCGCGCGCCGCCTCCAACTCCACCCGCCCCTGCTGATAGCTGCGCAGCGCCGTCGCCACCAGGACGGACATCGAACGCTGGAGAAAAAGAACGGTTGCCAGCGCCGTCCAGTAGAGGAGGTTGAAAATCAGGTAGTCTGCAGCTATGGGTGGCGAACCGTGCCGCTGCCCAGCCCACAGCAGCGCCGTATTGGCGGCCAGCCCCAACGCGCCCGCCGCCGGCAGCGGCAGAAAGAGCGCCGCCGCCAGCCCAGGCAGCAGAAACAGTGCGTCTATCTGCCGATCCGGCAGCCAGACGACTGCGCCCAGCACGGCGATAAACCAACTGCCGATCAAGAGCCAGGCGGCCAGCCGGTAGTGCGCCTCATGCCAGACGGCCGTGGCCGCCGCCGCGAGGATCAGCAGCATTCTAATCAGGTTACCGTGCGTGTAAACGGGGAAGAGCGCATTGCTGAAGGTGACCAGGCCGATGCCGGCGGCGAAGGTGAAAAAAGCCAGCCCTTCGAGTGCATCTTCCTGCACCTCGCGCAGCCCGCTTGCCCGCTGCCACGCCGTCGGGCGCGAGAAATCCGTCATTTGTCTGTCCATAGCCGCCACACCGTGATTCCAGCTGTAACCCAACTCTTGCTGGAGCGTATCATGCTTGCGCCGGTTGGACAATGTTATGAGCAGGCGCCGGAGTGCGCAGCAGGCAGGCCATCACCTGCACCTTGATCCGCTCCAGCCGGCAGGATTAGGCCGTGTGCGGCAAAGGCTGGGACTCAACGCCGTTCAAAATAATATGCGTATACGGGCTTGCCGTGCGTGGCGCACCAATGTTCGCGGTGGGTGGGGGCGGAGGGGCCGATGCGGACGACAAGATCGGGGTCGCTGGGTCGGAAGATTCCTTGTCCTTCAACCAGGTAG
Source organism: Caldilineales bacterium (assembly GCA_038205395.1). GTDB lineage: Bacteria > Chloroflexota > Anaerolineae > Caldilineales > Caldilineaceae > Fredericiella. Next base: position 10,140 of record JBBRBX010000139.1, on the reverse strand, counting down.
CGCACCAGTTCGCCGTATTCCTCCACATCGCTCTTGAAGTGCAGCAGACCGCCGGATCGCAGTTTGGCCGCCAGCAGATCGACAAACGGCGGCGAGAAGAGGCGCTTGACGATGTACTGGCTCTTCCACCAGGGGTCGGGGAAAAGGATATGCGCGATATCCACGCGGCCATCATCCACCACGTGCGGCAGGCTGAAGCGGGCGTCGTCGTCGCTGACCCACAGAGCCGCCGCCGGCGCCGTGCGCTTCTGCTCCGCCCACGCCATACGCTGCAGCATCAAGCGCGTGGCCTTATGTTTGGTCTCATAGCCGATCAGCAGCCGATCCGGCCGGCGCACAGCGCGGTCCAGCAGAAAATCGCCGCGGCCATAGCCGATCTCGATTTCAAGCGGCAGGGGAGAAGCCAGCAGCGCGGCCAGGCGCGCGCCGTTGCCGGCGCGTCCATCGTCGAGCGCCAGTGTGCGGAAAAAGGGTTGATCTAAACCCCACGCCGGCAGCAAGTGCGAGCCGGGGCGGCGGCGCGGGTCGCCCCCGATCAGCCCGCGCCCGGCTTCCCAGTCGGCATAGGCCTGGCGGCTTTCGTCCTCACTCAACTCCTCCCAGGCAAAATTCATCCGCCCCTGCGAAAAAGAGGTAGAGGTGTAGATAAGCGGTTCGCCGGCTTCAGTCATGCGCGCATAGCCTTCTTCATAACTGCAGCTTGCGCGCAATGGCGTCTTTGACGACCTGGGCGTCGGCGGGCAGATAGATCGGCGGATTGGCCAGTTCACTCTCCACCTCGTCCAGTTTGCCCTCGTGATAGCCCAGCTTGAAGCCGGTGAACTTCAGCCCGTGCGCCGTGCTGATCACCACCACACGCTCGTGGGGGCTGATCTGGCCGCGCTCGGCCAGTTTGAAGAGGGCGGCCAGCGCCACACCGGTGTGCGGGCAGGTGTACATCCCCGTCAAGTCGGCGCGGGCAGCGGCGTTGGCCAACTCGTGCTCGCTGACAGCTTCGACAATCCCGTTGCTCTCGACCACCGCCTGCACCGCTTTGTCATACGAAACCGGGTCACCGATCTGGATGGCCGAGGCCAGCGTCTTTTGCGCTGGAATTGCCACCTTCTCGGCAAAGCCGCGGCGGTAGCTGAGATAGAAGGGATTGGCCTTGCCCGCCTGGGCGGCCACCAGACGCGGCATCTTGTTGGTCAGACCCAGCTCCATCATCAGCTTGAAGCCCTTGTAGAGGGCGCTGATGTTGCCCAGGTTGCCCACTGGAATAATGATCCAGTCGGGCACCTCCCAATCAAACTGGCGTACAATCTCAATGCCCACCGTCTTCTGCCCTTCGATGCGGATACTGTTCATCGAGTTGGCCAGATAAATCGAATTGTCCTGCGTCACTTCCCGAACGATGCGCATACAGCCGTCAAAGTCGGTGTCCAGCGCCAACACATGCGCGCCGTTGGCCACAGGCTGGATCAATTGCGCGGTCGAAACCTTGCCTGACGGCAAAAAGATGATGGCGGGGATGCCGGCGTAGGCGGCGTAAGCAGCCAGCGCCGCCGAGGTGTCACCCGTGCTGGCTGCAGCTACCGCGCGCACCGGGCTGCCGTTGGCCATCATCTGCTTGACGACCGACACCAGCACCGTCATGCCCAAGTCCTTAAACGAGCCGGTGTGGCTGTTGCCGCAGAGCTTGATCCATAGATCCGGCACGCCGATCTGGCGGCCCAGCCGCTCGGCCCAGAAGAGGTTGGTGTTGCCCTCGTACATGCTGACGACATTCTCGTCGGCCAGGGTCGGCATCACCCACTCGCGCATACCCCAGACGCCGCTGCCATAGGGCCACTTGCTGACCCCCGCCCGCCGCTCGAAGAGGCTTTTCCACTCGGCGGCGCTGCGGTCGCGCAGGGCCGCCACATCGTGCTCCACCTCCAGCAGTCCGCCGCAGTGGGGACAGGTATACATCACGTTATAGACTGAATATTCACCCGGACAGCCGCGGAAACAGCGGAAGTGGGCGGAATACGGCTTGGCGGCGCTGGCGACTGCCTGCGCCGGGGCCAGGACATCTGTTTGCATAATCACTCTCCAAAAGACACGAATCAATAGCGAGGATTATACCAGATTGGGCGCATGACGGGGTGGCGCGCAGAGGGGAGAGGCGCGGGTTAGAAGCATTCAGGCAAAACATCAGTCAAAAGCAGGTTGGCAAACTACGTGTTTTTGTTGTAGCCACCATCCGCGCAAATGAGATATGCTTATCCGGCACATCCATTGTAAGCCGGTAACAACAGAATCCTTTGAGGTCGTGCCTATGCTGCCAAATCTAAGACGTCTCTCCAGTATCTATAAGCCCTACATGGGGCGGCTGATCACCTCCCAGGTGCTGCTGCTGGTGGCGGCCAGCGCTTCCCTATTCACAGCCTGGCTCTCGCAGGTGCTGGTCAACGACGGCATCGCCAAAAACGACAGCCATACGGTTATCGTAACGGGCTTCTGGATGCTGATTGCCGCCATCGTCGCCGGCGGCGCCATGATCGGGGCCGCCTACATCGCCGTCTTTTTCTCGCAAGGGACCGCCTACATCATCCGTCGCGGGTTGTACGAGAAAATTCAGACCTTCTCCTTTGCCAACTTTGACCAACTGCGCACAGGCCAACTGCTGGTGCGTCTGAGCGCCGATACACAGAATGTAGCGCGCGCCGTGCTCTATGCGGTCTTTCTGCTGCTCTATGCGCCCTTCATGCTGGTCATCGCCTTTGTGCTGACAATTCTCAACTCGCCGGGGCTGGTCTGGCTGCTGGTCGTGACCGCGCTGATCGTGGTCGGGCTGATGTGGTGGCTCTTGCCACGTGTCTTTGCGGCCTATGCCGCGCGTCAGCAGCGGCTTGACGATCTCAACAACACAATGCAGGAGAATCTAGCCGGCATCCGTGTGGTCAAGGCCTTCGTGCGTGAAGATCTGGAAAAAGAAAAGTTCGGCGTGCGCGCCGACGCCATGCAGGAGATGGCCTTCAAGGCAGCCTTCCTGGTTGCCTTTCTCAGCCCGCTGCTGCAGACCATCACCCAGCTTGGCCGCGCCTTTGCCATCTGGATTGGCGGCAACCAGGTTTTGGGGGGAACGGGGCTTGACATCGGCCAACTGGTGGCCTTCACGCAATATATGGCCCTGGTCGTGACGCCACTGGCCATGATGGCGATTGTGGTGCCGTTTCTTTTGCGTGGCGAAGCGTCGGCGGCGCGTCTGGCGGAGGTTTACAACACCAAACCGCTGGTAGTGGACAAACCCAATGCCCAAGAGATGGACACCGCTGCCATCCAAGGCAAGGTGGTCTTTGAGAACGTAAGTTTTGCCTTCCGCCGTGCCGGCGGCGAACTTGACCCACCGGCAATCAAAAACATCAACCTCACCATCGAGCCGGGCGAACGGGTCGGCATCCTGGGGGCGACAGGTGCAGGCAAGTCGGCGCTGGTCAATCTCCTACCGCGCTTCTACGATGTCACCGAAGGGCGCATCACGATCGACGGCATCGACGTACGCGATTTCAGCCAGGACAACCTGCGCCAGGTGGTGGGCATCGCTTTGCAAGAGGCGGTGCTGTTCCAGGGCGACATTCGCTTTAATCTCAAATTCGGCGATGCAGACATAGACGACGATGTGATGATGGACGCGGCTAGAGCCGCCGACGCCCACGGTTTTATCGACAACCTGCCGGAAAAATACGATGCGGCGGTAGACCGCCGCGGCTACAACTTCTCGGGTGGACAGCGCCAACGCCTTTCAATGGCGCGTGCCTTCACCCCTGAACCGCGCATCCTGATTCTTGACGACAGCACCAGCGCGCTGGACGTAGCCACCGAAAGCCGGGTGCAGTCCGCCATCCCTACCTTCAGCAACAATGTCACCACGATTTATGTGGCGCAGCGCATCAGCGCCGTGATCGACCTGGACAAAATCGTGTTGATGGAGAGCGGCGCCATTGTCGATATGGGCAGACATGAGGAACTGCTGGCGCGCAGCCCGCTCTACCAAGGCATTTATACGTCGCAGTTGGGCAAGATTCCGGCGGCGCCGGAGAATGTGGATAAGCCGCCGCGCGCCGGCAAAAAGACCAAGAACGGCATAGACAACGGGCAAGATACTGCGGAGGTGACGGCATGACGACAAATGCGAACGCCGGTAGGCGCAAGGCCCCGGCCTCAACGGTCGGCAAACAGGTAAAATCGATTCCCGCTCCCCAGGAGCAGAATGATAATGGCGTACTGACGCGACTGCTCGGCTATATGATCAAAGGGGACAGTGCTGGCAAATTCACCTGGGCGGTGGTGATCCGCATCGCCGGTCTCTTTGCCCTCATCCTGATCCCCTATCTCAGCGCACAGGCGCTCAATGTGGCCTCTACACCGGCGGCGCAGGACGGCACGCTGGCGGGCCAACTGGCGCGCTGGTCGCTCCTGGCCATCGTGGCCGGCATCGTGTCGCTGGTGCTCTCTTTCTTTGCCGACCGCATGTTTGCCGAGTTGGCCACCCATGCGCTCAACAAACTGCAGAAGGATCTCTTCGGCACCTTGCAGACGCTGTCGGTCAGCTTTTTTGACCGCAACCCTGTGGGCAACCTGATCAGCCGCGTCTCTAACGATTCGGAAGCAGTGGCGGCCTTTTACGAGAGCGCCGTCTCGCAGGCGATCCGTTCGGTCGTGCAGTTGCTCCTGGTTACGGTCATCATCTTCTGGATGAACTGGCAATTGGCGATTGCAGCGCTGATCATCGTGCCCGTGCTGCTGCTGCTGGTCAACATCATCCAGCGCATTGCGACGCCCGCCTACACCAAAATGCAGGAAGAGTTGGGCGATCTGACCTCCTTCCAAGAAGAGACCATCTCCGGCCACAAGACGATCATTAACAGCCGCCGTGGCGAATGGGCGGACGACGAGAACAGCAAGCTGGCAGCGGGTGTCTTTGATGTCGGCTCCAAGGCACCTTCACTACTCTTATGCAGACGCCGCTGACGATTGCACTCAGCGTTGTGCAGACCGTGATCGTGCTGGTGGTGGGTGCGCTGCAAATCGTCAACGGCAGCGCCAATTTGGGTGACGTGATCGCCTTCACCGGCTATGCGGGGCTGCTGGCAAGCTCGCTGTCGGACCTGGCCAATCTGGCCGACACCATCCAGAACGCCGGCGCCGGTGGGCGGCGGGTGTTCGCCATCATTGATGAGAAACCAACCGTCGTCGATGCGTCCACCGCACGCAAGTTCGAGTTCAAGGGCGGTCACGTTCGCTTCGACAACGTCGACTTCAGCTATATTCCGGGCCGTAAAATCCTCAAGCACAACAGTTTTGAGGCGCAGGCGGGCCAGAAGATCGGGCTATGCGGGCCGACCGGCGCCGGCAAGAGTACGATCATCAATCTGCTCACGCGCTACTACGACATCGACGCGGGCGAGATCAGCATCGACGGCCAGAACATTACGCTGACCACGCAGGACAGCCTGCGCCAACAAGTGGGCGTTGTGCTCCAGGAGGCTTTTCTTTTCACCGACACAGTGATGAACAACCTCAAATACGCGCGTGCGGGCGCGACGGACGAGGAATGCATTGCCGCCGCCAAGGAAGCCAACGCGCACGAATTCATCCTCAACCTGCCGCAGGGCTACGATACGCTGATGACGGAACGGGGAGCCAACCTCAGCCAGGGACAGCGGCAGATGCTCACCATTGCGCGCGCCATGGTGGCCAATCCCAAAATTCTGGTACTGGACGAAGCCACCAGCAACGTGGACACGCGCACCGAGCAGTTGATCCAGGAAGGGCTGGCGCGGCTGATGCAAGGCAAGACCAGCTTTGTCATCGCCCATCGCCTCAGCACCATTCGCGACTCGGATAAGATCCTGGTGATCAACGCCGGTGAGATTGTGGAGCAGGGGACGCATGACGAGTTGATGGCCAAAGAGGGCTTTTACTACACGCTCTTTATGAGCCAGTTCAAGGGCAAGATAGCCGGCGGCGAGAAGGCTACTGCGTCTTTCGCCGCCAGTTGAACCGGCAGTTAGAAAGCGATTACAAAACCAGAAAAGAGGGCCGGCGCGGTTGCCCAGCATGCCTGACCGGCGCCGGCACAAGGAGCACAACCATGAAGATCAGCGACATCACCAACCTGGAAGCATTTGTCAAGCGTTTCCGCGTAGAGCCGGGCGCCAAGTTCGATCTACAAAAGGAGTATGACCCTGGCGACACGGCGGGATACGACAAACCGGAGAAAATCGATCAACTGCTCAACCAGGCGGTTGAATATATGGCCGATTACCAGGAGAGGCTGTATGCCGAAAACAAGCGCGGCCTGCTGATCATCCTGCAGGCTATGGACGCCGCAGGCAAGGACGGCGTCATCAAACATGTGATGAGCGGCCTCAACCCGCAAGGCTGCCAGGTCTACAGCTTCAAAGCGCCATCCGCCGAGGAACTCGACCACGGCTATCTATGGCGCTGCGTCAAGGCGCTGCCCGAGCGCGGGCGCATCGGCATCTTCAACCGCTCCTATTATGAGGAAGTGCTGGTGGTGCGCGTGCATCCCGCTTTTCTGGCCGCGCAGAATTTGCCTGCCGCCACGCTGGACGACAACATTTGGCAGCGCCGCTTCGACGAGATCAACCATCTGGAGAAGTATCTGGTCGACAACGGCTTTGAAGTCGTCAAGCTCTTCCTCAATGTGTCTAAAGAGGAACAGCGTCAGCGGCTGCTGGCGCGCATCGAAACACCGGAAAAGAACTGGAAGGTCTCGGCAGGAGACGCCAAGGAGCGCCAGTATTGGGATCAATATCAAGCGGCGTTCAACGAAGTCTTCACCCACACCAGCACCAAGTGGGCGCCCTGGTTTGTGCTGCCGGCGGACAAGAAGTGGTTTACACGTATTGCCGCCGCCGCCATCATTGCCAGGAAGCTGGCCGAAATGGATCCGCAGTTCCCGGACGTGACCGAAAGCATGCGACAGGAAATTGCCGAGGCGCAGCGCCTTTTGCAGAGCGAGGTCGCACAGCCGACAGCAGATGGGGACGCCGCCGCCCAGGATAAAGACAACAAGAATGGCAAAAAGAAGGATAAGGATAAGGATAAAGACAAGGATAAGGAAAAAGACAAGGACAAAAAGAAAAAGAAGAAAGACAAGTCCTGACCAAAGCGCCAAGTGCAGCCGTAGACCAGACAGTCCGTTTCTGCGCGAAACACACTGTCTGGTTTACGGGGCAATCTCCTTGCCCGCCAGCGGGATCAGCAGGATGTGCGCCAGCGCCTGCTGCGTGTCTACCTGCACGATCTGCAGGCCGGCGTCGCCGTCCGCCACATACAACAGCCCACCCACCAACTGCAGATCGTGCGCATACCCCGGTGTGTCAAAACTGCCTGCCAGGCGCGGATTGTGCAGGTCGGACAGATCCAGCGCCAGCACACCCTGCCAGCCGGCGGCTACATAGAGAATCGAGCCGTTGAGCAGCAGGCTGTTGGCCGCCGAGTTGGTGGCATAACCGGCCAGCCGGCGCGGCGCGTCCGGCGCGCTCACGTCGTAAATCTGCACCCCAGCCAACCCATCCGCCAGCAAAACGCTGGTCATCCAAGCCGTCACGCCGATCGCCGTCCCCTGGGCTGCCGTCCCTTCTGCGGCAGGGCTATCCGCAGCGACGGTGGCCAGAAGCTGTGGATCGGTGGGGTCGTGCGTGTCCACCACCAGCAGACCGGCGCGCCGGTCGGCCACAAACGCCAGGCTGCCGCTCACGGTCACGGACGCGGCGATGCCGGGCGTGTCGAGGGTGGCCAGCAGCGTGGGCGTCTGCGGCCGGCGCACATCAATGATGTGCAGACCGGCGGCGCCCGCCGCCACATACAGCAGACCGTCCGCCGCCGCTGTCTGCATGGCTGCACCGGGCAGGGTCATGCTGGCAACCAGCGCCGGTGTGATCAGTGGGGAGGTGAGCAGCGTAGAGGTGGCCAGTGTGGGCGTGAGCTGCTGCCCGGCGTCAAAGATCAGCAGCCGGCTCTCGCTCGCCAGCTCACCCGCAAGCTCGTCCACCTGCGGGCCAACTACATAGGCCATACCGCCGGCGACACTGACGGCGGCCACCCCTCTGTCCAGCGCCAGCCGGCTGTGCAGAACGGGCGCCGCGGGGTCAGCCAGATTGAAAACAGCCAGGTTGCCGGCGCGCCAGTCGGGGGCCAGCGCCAGCGTGCCGCTGACAGCCAGCGCCCGGCCGGTGCTGATGGCGTGCGAGGCGGCCAGCGGTGTAAAGTGGATGCGCGCCGCGCCGGGCAGAAGCGGGGCCGGCGCAGCCGGCGGCGCGTCAGAGGGTGTACTGGGCAAAATGCCGGCCACAGCGCCGGACTCGTCAAACGCCAGCGCCGCCAGCGCCGTCAGATCGGCTGCGGTCACGCTGCCGTCACCATCCACGTCATGGGCAGGCTGCAGCAGGCGGCTGTCAGCTAACGCCGCCGCCAGATCGAACAGATCCTGCAGATCAAGCAGACAGTCGCCACTGCTGTCGGCAAAGGCCAGGCGGAATTGACCGGCTTCGTCGATTTGCGTCTGGTTGCCGGCCTTGTCGGCGGCGCGCAGGCTTATCCGCACTGCGCGGTTGTGCGGCACACGCAGGGCGGCGCTGCAGACATTCATCTGCACCGTATACAGGTTGCCGTCACCGTCGCCGGCTGTGGCGTCGGCATTGACCCACTCGGTCGTCTGCCATTCGCCCTCCGGCTGCTGCCAGCCAAGCTGCAGCGCCACGCTCGCCACCCCGGACTCGCCCTCATCAGCCCTGGCCTCATCAGCCCCGGCCTCATCAGTAGCGACCACATCCAGCCGCAGTTGGTCGCTGGTTGGGGAAAGGGTGGTGCTCTCCGTCAGCGGCCGGCGCAACTGCACGCTGGGCGGCTGCATGTCGGGCTGCGTGTCGGATGGCGGCCCGCCGCGCATGTTGCTGGAGGTGAAAAGCGTGCCGGCCTGGCTGTCACCCAGCGCGGCGATGGGATAGCCGTCGATCATAATTGTGCGGCTGGGGGCTAGAAAGTGCAGATGCGGGGCGTTGCCATAGCCGCAAAGCGTGTTGAACGTGCAGTCTGGAAAATTAGCTGGGCATTGGCCGCCGGTCTTGGCTTCGCCGCGGTAAACCAGCCCTAGATAGGTCCCTTGCACAATGGATTGGCCGACCAACCCCGGCTCTTCCACCGCCGCCTGTACACTGGCACGATCCATGTGCAGATAGCCGCTGCGCTCGCCGTTAGCATGTTCGATCCAGAGCAGCCGCTGTTCGTCGTCGTTCTGGCAGGCCATGCGCAGCGTACCGGAGGCGGCGGCCAGCACCGCCGAGTTGGTGGGGGGATCTTCATCCGTCAATGGGCCAAAATCGAGAGCGTCGCTGCCCCAGCCGGAATGCCAGCCGCCGCCCAGCCACCAGCTTTGGCCGGCAGGCCAGGGAAAACGATAGTCCACCGCCTCCGCCTGGCCGGCAGGCTTCACAGCGAAGAGCGGCGAGTAATCAACTAGGCCCGTCGGCGTGCGCTGCGCCAGGGCGAGAAAGGCGGGGCTGCCGCGCACATGGCCGCTGACACGGCCGTCCGCGGTGCGCAGCAGCAGTACATCCAGCAGTTGATCCAGCGCCAACCCCTCCCAGCCGGCTTCGACCACACTGGCGGGCGCCACCACAGCCAGCGCCCATTCGCCGGCGGCGTCACTGTAGCGGTCGAAAGCCGTTACAGTATAGGGGCCAGGTGCCGGCAGATATGCCTGCTCGACGGTCAGCGTGGCGGCCAGCGCCTGCTGCCAGCCTGCCTCCAGCCCAGGAAAACCGGCGGCGTCCACAACCAATCCGGCATCCGGCGGCGCCCCCTCCTGGGCGGCGGCACGCTGCGCCGGCAGCGCACCCACTGCCAGGAAGACGGCCAACAAGATTGCGGACAGCAAACACTTTACGGATGACCCAGTTGCAGCAGAACAACCCATTGCCGGCTCCCAGCAAAATGACAAACGCGCAAACCACAGCCGGATCATAGCAGCGCCGACGCAAGGTGTCACCCGACAAATGGATCGACTTTGCCAGGACAAAAGGGCCGCGGGATACTCGCCTTCACCCTACAGCCGCCAGCCCAGCAGATTCCACTGGTTGAGGAACC
>JBBRBX010000138.1:0-12416 GCA_038205395.1 Caldilineales bacterium | reverse complement strand
GAGGTCGGCGTCGCCGACCGAAGTCGTGGGCAGGTCGGTGGCCGCACCCGTCTGCGGGGAGGGCCATACGAGCGGTAGGCCGTGTGCCAGGGCCACGGGGCGTCGTACGGACGCAACGGGGCCCAGCCGCGGGCCCGCGCGCCCCGGGGGTGTGCCGTCTACCGCGCCCACGCGCGGGGTGCAACGGGGCCACCCGCCGCGCCAGGTGCACCCGACGCGCCGGCGCCTTCGCCGCAGGTGCACCTGGCGATTACCCCAATTGCGGGCGAAGCGGCTAGAATACGGGTGACAGTCGAGCAGGTGCGCTGGCCGCCGGCGCAGGCTGCGCTGCTGGGTGAGGCTGACTGGCGGGCCGCCGTCGATGCCATCGCCATCGACCCCGCCTATGACGGGCGCACCCTGCGGGTGGCGCTGGCGGATGGGCCGCTCAAGCGCGCCCGGCTGGTCGCCGGCGACTATACGCTGCCGGCGCAGGCCGCATGGAGGGAGGGCGCACGCATCGCCGTGCGCGTGACTGACATCTGGGGCCAAGAGACGCTGGCGGTGCAAGATGCGCCGGATTCCGGCGCGGATAGTTGAGAAGCAGAGTTTGGAAAAGAGAGTGTATGGCAGCACCGGTTGTCACCGTACTGGAAGAAGATAAGCACGCCTGGTTCGCCGGGCGCACGCGCGCCATTTTGAAATATCTGGACGCCGAACTTGGGCCGGTGACGCCGGGACAGGTGCGCAAGGTGCTGGATATGGGGATCGGCGCCGGCAATATGGCACACCACTTGGCCCAGTACGGCCAGGTGTTCGGCATCGACTATAACCCACGCCCGCTGGCCGTGGCGCAGCAGCGCGGGCTGCCGGTGGCGCAGGGCGGCGGGGCACAGCTGCCTTTTGCCGGCGGCGTCTTTGACCTGGTGGCGCTGCTGGATACGGTGGAACATATCGCCGATGAGCTGGGCGTGCTGCAGGAATGTGCGCGCGTGCTCAAGCCGGGCGGGCGGCTGATCGTCACTGTGCCTGCTTTTATGTGGCTGTGGAGCTACAACGATGTCATCAACGCGCACGAACGGCGCTACACTGCCCCCGAACTGGAGCAGAAGCTCGAACTGTGCGGGCTGCACGTCCAGCGCATCAGCTACAACAACTTCTTTCTCTTTCCGGCCATCGCTGGTATCCGTTTGCTGCGTCCCTACAACCCTGGGCTGAAAAGCCCGCATCTGGACGCTGACGCCGAAGTCTACCAGGTGGATATGGAGCCGATCCCGGAACCGGCCAACACCATCCTGCACGGGGTGGGCCGGCTGGAGGCGGAAATCCTGCAGCGGGGGCGGCTGCCGTTCGGCACCAGTGTGATCGCCGTCGCCGCCAAGGCCCGTTAGCCGATGCGCCGCCCGATCCCGCGCCGGGGGCGGGATAACCCTCTGCGTCTGCATGTGGGCGTGCTGGGCCTCTATCTGCTGCTGACCGTGGCGCTGACCTGGCCGCTGGCAGCCCATCTTTTCACCCATCTGCCCGGTGTGCCGCAGTGGGCCTTTGACGAATCCACCTTTGTCTGGAACATCTGGTACTTCAAGCACGCCCTGATCGACAATTTAGCCACGCCGCTGCATTCGGCGCTGATCTACTACCCGCTCGGCATCGACCTGGTGCTCTACACCTACAATTTTTATCATGTGCTGGCGGCGCTGCCGCTGGCGCTGGCCGTCAACCTGCCCTTTGCCAGCAACGTCACGCTGCTGACCGCCACGCTGTTGAGCGGCTACGGCACCTTTCTACTGGTGCGCGACCAGGCTGGGCGCAGCCAACCCGGCTTCGCTTCGCCGCAGGCCATCACGCTGGCGGCCTTTGTCGCCGGTCTGCTCTACGCCTTTGCCTCCAACCGCGCCGTCTATGCCGCGCTGGGCCACTATGACATGGTGACGACGCAGTGGATTCCCTTCTACACGCTCATGCTGCTGCGCAGCCTGGACGGCAAGCTGTCCACGCCCACGCGGCGGCGGGCGGCGCTGCTGGCGGGCTTTTTCTTTGCCTTTACCGGGCTGGCGGAGATGATCAGCGCGCTCTTCCTGGGCATTTTTACGCTGATCGTGCTGCTGACTGCGCTTGTACAGAACCGGCGCAGCGCCGGGCGGCGGGCAAAGTTGACGGCCGCCGCCACCAATCTGGCCATCACCGGAAGCGTGGCGTTTCTGCTCTGGTCGCCGGCGCTGCTGCCGATCCTGCAGGCCTTTCGCACCGCCGATTTCGGCCTCAAGGGCTGGGGCGATGCGCTCAAGCTGAGCACGGATCTGCTGGGCTGGTTTACGCCCACTGTCTTTCATCCGCTCTGGGGCGGCGATGTGGTGCGCGAGCTGCAGTTGGTGCAGCAGCGGGCGCTCAACCCTGATTTGCCCGGCTTCCGCGACCTCAACACCGTCTTTCTGGGCTGGGTCAGCCTGGCGTTGGCCGTGGTGGGGGCGCTGGTCTGGCGGCGCAAGCTGGCAGCCTGGATATGGATAAGCGTGCTCTTTGGGTTGTTCACCCTCGGCCCCCTGCTTCAGATCAACGGGCGCACGCAGTTCGATATGGACGGCATCGCCACCACCGTGCCCATGCCCTTTGCCCTGCTGCACTTTCTGCCTATCATCCAGGCCAACCGCGCACCCAACCGCAACAGTGTGCTGCTGATGCTGGGTATTGCCGTGCTGGCGGGCTACGGGCTGCTCTGGCTGCTGAGCAAGCTGGAACAGCAGCAGGTGGGTGGCAAGTGGGCCGTCAGTGGGGTAGCGCTGGCCGCCGCCGCATTGATCCTCTTTGAACATCTGGCGCTGCCCTTCCCGCTCTCCGACGCCCGCATCCCAGCCGTCTATGCACAGATCGCAGCCGACCCGGAGCCGGGCAGCGTGCTGCAGCTTCCGCTGGGCTGGCGCAACAGCTTTGGCGTCTTCGGCCCCGAAGAGACGCTGCTGCAGTACTACCAGAGCGCGCACGGGCGGCCCATGCTGGGCGGCAATATCTCGCGCGCACCCGATTTTAAGATGGACTATTTTGCGCGCATCCCTTATTTCCAGGCGCTGACCGAGATCGAGTTTGGCCGGCCTGTGGCGCCCGATCTGCTGGCCGCCGCCGCGGCCCAGGCGGACGAACTCGCCTATCTCTACGACACGGAATACGTCGTGCTGACGCCGCCGATCCCCGACCGGCTGCCCTACGCCACCACCTGGCAGGCGGCGTGGGATTTCGTCAAGTCCACCTGGCCGCTGGAAGCGCAGCCTTTCTGGGCGCAGGAAGGCATTGAAGCATACCGTGTGCGCCAGGCGCCTGGCAGCGATTCGTTCCGCATTGACTTAGGGGAAGCGGGCACATTCCCCTACCGCGGCGAAGGCTGGGACGCCGCCGAACGCGATACGCCCTATGACACAAACGCCATCTGGGCCACGGCTCCTACGAGCCGCCTCTTTGTCCCGCTGCGCCAGGTGGAGCCGTCCGCCACCTATACGGTGCGGCTGCGCGTCCGTCCCTTCGACTACCCCGGCAGCCTGGCGCAGACAGTGAATCTGTTGGTCAACGAGGCGCAGGAATGGGATCAGCGGCAGCCGCTCAGCCTGGGCTGGCAGGAGATCAGTTGGCAGATTCCCGGCAGCCTGCTGGTGAATGGCCTCAACCGGCTCGACCTGCAGTGGGGCTACACGGCGGCCCCGCGCACTGTCACCCCCGGCAGCCGTCAAATTGGGACGACCGGTGTGGAACTGCCCATCGACGCCGATCTCAAGGCCTTTGCCGACGGCGGCTTTATGGCGCTGTTTGACGAAGATGGTGAGCAGCGCGACGCCTCCGCCGGGCGGCGCGGCGTCAATGTGACGGTGCTGGACGTGGGCAGCGGCGCTGTGCGGGAGGCAGTGGGCTTTGACACCACCGCCAACGCCGGCGAAAGCGCTAAGCTGGCCGCCTATCTGGCCCAGACTGCGCCCGGCTCACCGGTGCTGGTCGCTTCCTACGCCGACGCTTGGACGCACCTGACGGAGGAGGCGGTCGCCGCGCTGCGCGGGGTCGGGGCGGACGTCACGTTGGATGGGCTGCAGGGGCAGTATTTTGCCGTCGTGGGGGTCGCCGGCGCACCGTCAGGCAGCGCCGCCCAAAGTGTGGACGCCGCCGATGCCTTTGTGCGCGTGAGCCTGAACCGTGACCGTCGCGAACTGGCGGCGGCGGTGGATTGGGTGGAGGTTATGCGCCAATAAGGCGGAACCGGTAAAGTGGAGCCGGTGCAGGGGAAAGCTAGGAGCGCAGCCGCTGATAGGCGGCTTCAATCCGCTTCCAGGGCAGCGCCGCCGTGCGCAGCCGCAGCAGGGTGTAGAATGCCTTGTAGATTTCGCGGCGGTTGATCTTGCTGGCGCCCTGGGTGCGGTTGACAAAGGTGATGGGCACTTCACCGATACGAAACCCGGCGCGCTGGCAGTGGAACGCCATTTCGATCAGAAAACTGTAGCCGCTGCTGAAGATGCTGTCAAGGTCAATGCTCTCCAGCACCCGGCGGCGGTAGCAGCGGAAACCAGCCGTGCAGTCCAGGGCACTGACATTGAGCAGAATATGTGCCAGCCAATTGGCGGTATAGGAAATCCATTTGCGCAGCAAGGGCGAGCCGACCACGGCCCCGCCTGCCACATAGCGGCTGCCGATCACCAGATCGTAGCCGGCGGCGGCTTTGTCCAGCAGGGCGGGCAAACTCTCCGGGCTGTGGCTGAAGTCGGCGTCCATCGTGCAAATGTATTTGTAGCCCTGCTCCAGGCTGTTGCGGAAGCCGGCGCGGTAGGCCGTGCCCAGTCCTAGCTTGGCTGGGCGGTGCAGCACGCGCACATGGGGGTCGCCGGCGGCGATGGCGTCGGCCAGCGCGCCCGTCCCATCCGGCGAGTTGTCGTCCACCACCAGGACATGCACATCGCCCGCCAGACTGCGCAGCCGCCGCAGCAGGTGGGCCAGATTCTCGCGCTCGTTATAGGTCGGCACGATCATAATGGCCTGGCCGTGCCAGTCTAACGCCATTTTTCGCTCTCCCTTATCAACCAAATTTCGCCATTATCAGGTACTTTTATAGGTATGGTCAAATCCAACCCGGTCAAATCCAGCCCGCTTACTCCCCCGACGCCGATCAGCTCCGGCCGCCGCGAACGAGAGATCGCCCTCTTGATCGCCGCCGTCACCTTGGGGCTGCTGCTGCGCGATGTGGTGCGCGACCTGCTGCCCGGCGACGCCGGCGAGTTTCATTTCGCCGCCTGGCGCTGGGGGCTAGCGCATCCCACCGGCTACCCGCTCTATCTGCTGGTGGGTGGGCTGTGGCAGCATCTGCTGGCGCTGGTGGGGGTGGCGCCTTCCTTCGCACTCAACGCGCTTAGCGCCCTGTTTACGGCGGCGGCGGCGGGACTCTTCTACCTATTTCTGCGTCCCTGGTTGCCGGGGACGCCGCTGACGGCGCGCCTGGCCGCCGGGGTGGCGGTGGCCTTTCTGGTCGCCAACCCCACCCTGCGCACCCAAAGCGTGCAGGCCGAGGTCTACAGCCTCCATCTTCTCTTTGTGGTCGCCATTCTGCTGGCGGCGGGCAGCCTGATAGGGGATAGCCAGGTGGGGGACAGCCTGGTGGGCGCGCCGCCGGACGGCGGGCAGGGGCGGCTGGCGCGGCTGGCCATGCTGTTGGGCCTCTCCTTCAGCCATCACGCCACGACGGCCCTGCTCGTCCCGCCGCTGCTGCTCTATCTCTTTCTCGCCAATCCCAACTGGTGGCGCCCGCTGCGCGCCTGGTTGTGGGCGCTGCCCGCGTTTCTGCTCCCCTTCCTGCTCTATCTCTATATCCCGCTGCGCAGCGGACCGGATGCTTCGCCCTGGTATCATCAGCGGCTGGGCGACGGCGTGCTTTCGCTCTACACACCGGGCTGGCGTTCGTTTGTGGATTTTGTGACGGGCCGCTCCATATCGGTGGGCTTTTACAGCCCGGCGCAGGCGGCGGCCAATCTGCCCACGGCGCTGCTGCTTTGGCTGCGCCACCTGGAATGGCCGGGGCTGCTGCTGCTGGTCATAGGGCTGGCGGTGCTGCTGCGCCGTGGACAGATTGGCCGCCGCATCCCGCTGCTGGCGCTCACGCTCAGCTACGTGCTGCTGCAGCAGACGTTCAATCTCTTTTATGCCATCGACGATATTTTTGTTTACTATATCCCCCTCTACTTGATGGCCTGCATCTGGATCGGCTTCGGCGCGGCCGGCATCGGCGCCGCTTTCCAGTGGGCTGGAGCTAGGCAGGAGGCCAGGGAGGAGGCGGATCAGGGACAGGCCGTTCTGCCGGCAGTGCGCTGGCTTAGCACGCTCATCCTGCTTGCGCTCTTCTGGCTGCCGGTGCAGTTGTGGCGCCAGTACACCCCGCTAGTGCAGCAACTGCAGGCCGAGAGCGCCGGCGCGCGCGCCATGTGGGAGGCCATTCTGGCCGCCGAGCCGGCGCCGAATGCGCTGCTTGTGAGCAATGACCGCAACGAGATCGTGCCGCTCTTCTATCTGCAAACCATTGAAGGCCGCGCCGTGGGCAGCAGCGGTCTCTTCCCGCTGATCGCGCCCGACACCCGCTTTGCCGACATCGGCGCCACCGTTCAGACGGCCCTGGACGCGGGCAGCACTGCGCAGCCGCCGCAGCCGGTCTATCTGATCAAGCCGATGGAAGGGTTGGAGGCGCGCTTTGCGCTGGCGCCGGCTGCGCCGCCGCTGGTGGCCGTGCTTGGCCCCGCTGCGTCCGCGCCGCCTGCCGTTATGGTGGATGCAGCTTATGGGCCGCTGTACCTGTTGGGGTATGATATACAGCCTGCCGCTTCCGGGAGCGCCGGGGTCACGGTCACGTTGCAGTGGCGGGTGGACGCATCGGTGGCGGGCGACTATACGACGACTGTGCAATTGTTCGACGCCGCCGGCAGCAAGCTGGGCCAGGACGACCGGCGGGCGGGGGGCGACTTCTACCCGACCAGCCTGTGGAAGCCGGGCGAACTGCTGCTCGACCGCCACACGATCACACTGCCTGCCGGCGCGATACCGGCACGCCTGCTGGTGGGGATGTACAGCGGCCCGCAGGCCACACTGCTGGCGCCGGCAATCGACCTGGCGCTGGAGTTCAAGTTACCGGCAGATTTGCCTGATTCGCCGTAGGAATGTTTCGGATCGTTGAGACCATCTATGCTCAAGAGTGAGTTTGTTGTAAATCAAGCGTGGACGACCGACACGCGCGGGCCGCTGCGCTGGGTCTTTTCGCATGTGCGCCGCAACTGGCCCATCGTGCTGCTGATTGTGCTGGGGGCCGCCGGCAATGCCGCGCTGGCCGCCGCCGTCCCCATCTTCACCGGCCGGGCCTTCGACGCCGTCACCGCACCCACGCCCAACCTGCAGGTGCTGCTCACGACGGTGCTGCTGCTGGCCGCCAGCCAGGCGCTGCGGTCGGGGCTGCAGCTGGCGCGCAACTTCGGCAGCGAAGTGCTGGGCCAGCGGCTGGAGCGGGATGCGCGCAAGGAACTGTACGGCTCGCTGCTGGGCAAGAGCATGGGCTTCCATGATCTGCGCCCCACCGGCGAGATTATGGCGCGCGCCACCAATGATGTGCGCGAACTGGCCTTGATGATGGCGCCCGGCTTTAATCTGGTGATTGGTTCTGCCGTCTTTTTGCTGATGCCCATCATCGCCGCCCCGCGCTATGCGCCCAGCCTGATCGTGACGCCGCTGCTCTTTGCCGTCTCCTATCTGATTGCAATGGTCTTCTATCTGCGCGACCTGCAGCCGGTGACGGCGGCGGTGCGCCACACCTTTGGGGTGATGAACGGCGGGTTGGCGGAGGCCATCGACGGTATCGAGACGGTCAAGGGCGCGGCCCAAGAAGAGGCCGAGGTGAAGCGCTTTGCTCAGAACGCCACAAATGTGCGCGACGCCTTGATCGACCAGGGACGGGTCGAGGCGCGCTTTCTGCCGCTGCTGCTGCTGGGGCTGGCGACAGGCTTTGCCCTTTGGCATGCGCTGGCGCTTTATACCGCCGGGACGATCAGCATCGGTGACGTGGTCGCCTATATGGGGCTGATTTTGCTGTTTGATTTTCCCGTCTTCACCTCCCTCTTTGCCTATTCGCAGATGGCCTCCGGCGCCTCCAGCGCGCGCCGCATCCTGGAATTGATCCGCCATTCGCCCGATCTCGACCAAAATGTGGCTGGCTATGAGGCGTCCATGCGCGGGGCCATGCGCTTTGAAGGCGTCACCTTTGCCTATGACACCGGCAGCAGCAGCAAAACTGGAAACAGCGGCAGCAGCGGCGAGGAGAGCGGCAATAACAAGTTCAGCCGCAATGGCGCAGAGAGGAACGGCGACAGCCACAGCCAATCGGCCGCGGCACTGACTGACGTGAGCTTTGACCTGGAAGCCGGGCAGACGCTGGCGCTGGTTGGCCAGACCGGCAGCGGCAAGAGCACGATCGCTAAGTTGCTCAACCGCATCTACGATGTTAACCAGGGACGCATTCTGGTGGATGGGGTGGATGTGCGCGATTGGAGCTTGGCCGCCCTGCGCCGCCAGATTTCCATTATCGAGCAGGACATCTTTCTCTTCAGCCGTTCCATCGCCGACAACATCGCCTTCGGCAAACCGGGAGCCAGCCGCAGCGAAATCGAAGCCGCAGCCCAGGCGGCGCAGGCGCACGACTTTATCAACAGCTTTCCCGACGGCTACGACACGCTGGTCGGCCAGCGCGGCGTCACCCTCTCCGGCGGCCAGCGCCAGCGCATTGCACTGGCGCGCGCCTTTCTCACCGACCCTGCCATCCTCATCCTGGACGACTCAACCAGCGCTATCGACAGCGCCACCGAAGACCAGATTCAGCGCGCCATCGAGCGCGCCAGCGCCGGCCGTACGACCATTCTGATCACGCACCGGCTCTCGCAGATTCGTTGGGCGGACAAGATTGTCGTGCTGCGCAAGGGGCGGGTGGCCGCCGCCGGCACGCACGAGGAGCTGATGAAGCAGTCGGCAGCCTACCGCGACATCTTTGCGCGGCTGTAGCGCGCAATCCGCCGGCATACAGCAGGCAGCTTGCAGCGTGGCAACTCAGCGGTGCGCCAGGTCGATCTGCAGCCGCAGCTCTTCGCGCGCCGCGGTCAGATTCTCCTTGACCTGAAAGTAGGCCGCCTCGCTGAAACCCATCTCTCCCTTGGCGAGCAGGGCGAGCAGCGCATCCACCACGCGCAGCACCTTGCCGTCCAGCAGCTCCATCGTCGTGCCGTAGAGCGATTCAGGAACAAAGAGCGTGACGACGATGGTCCCTGCGCCGCCCATGAGGATGGCGGTCATCCAGGCGCGGTCCACCCGCCCCGGCAGGGCCAGCCACAGAATCAGCCAGATGACGGCCAGCAGCACCATGATCTGCCAACGCGCTACGGGGCGAGCAGGCTGCAGGCTTGCCAGCGCCGGCGCCAGCTTGTCGTAGCGCTTGACCTGTGCCAGCCAGTTGTTAAAGCGGTAGCACTCTTTGAGGTTGACGCGGTGCTGGTCGTAGCGTGCCAGATCGGCGGCATAGCTGCGGCAAAAGACGGTGAGGTCGTAAAATT
The DNA here is from genome assembly GCA_038205395.1 of Caldilineales bacterium. Taxonomy (GTDB): domain Bacteria; phylum Chloroflexota; class Anaerolineae; order Caldilineales; family Caldilineaceae; genus Fredericiella. Next base: position 2,838 of record JBBRBX010000138.1, on the reverse strand, counting down.
CCTTACGGGTGAGCCGGACAGCAGCAGCAGGGGTGGAGGAGGCAGGGGCTGATGGCATGGTGTGGCCCGGGTGGACACTTCACCCTGCGCGGCTGATCCAGAGCGCTACACAGAGCAGCAGGCAGGTGCCGATGGTGGCCTTAGCGATCGTATCGCGCAGCCGATAGCCGTCTTCGGGCCGCACCTCGTGGCGGCGCACATTGGCATAGGCGCCGAGCGCCATGGGCAGCGTCGCCAGCCCGGTTAGACACCAGAGCGGCAGCCGCGAAAGCACGGTGATAAAGAGCAGCGCGCTGTAGACGCCCCAGGTCAGGCCGCCGGCCAAATCAAAGGCGCGCGCTGCACCCAGCAGCACCGGCAGCGTGCGTTTACCGATGCGCCAGTCGCGCCGCCACGAGCCAAGATTGTTGTTGAAGGCGATCAGGTAGACCAGCAGCAGGAAAGGCAGCACGGCCGGCAGCGGCAGGAGGGTGAGTGAGGCGTTGGCCTGGGTGTAGTAGCCGCCTAGGAGGGGCAGCAGGCCAAAGCTGACGGCAACGCCTAGTTCGCCGATGCCCCAGCCGCGCATGGCATACTGCACGGGCGGCAGAAACGAAGCCAGCACCAGCAGCACGCTCAGCCCGCTGAAGAACAGGATCGGCCAGCCCACCAGCAGGGTCAACCAGAGCGCACTGAGTGCGCCCAGCGAGAGCAGCAGCCAACCCGCACTCAGCAGCAAGCCGGGCGGCATGGCGTTGCCGGCAAGCCAGGCAAAGGGGGTCTCCGGCAGGGCGTCGGCTGCTTTGGCGCCTGGCTGCAGACCGAGTCGGTAGTCATAGACGGTGGAGAGCAGTTGGTGCGCCAGCGCCGTGGCAAAGACGCCGAGCAGCAGAAAGCTGAAAATCAGCCAGGAAAATTGGCCTGTCTGCCACCAGCCCAGCGCTGCGCCGAAGATGGCGGGCGCCGTCAGAGCCAGCGCCAGATCGGGGCGCGCCGTAAGGGCCACCTTTTGCAGCAGGCTCTGCGGCATGGTGACAGCCTGGCCCTTGCCCAGCAGCCCTACCCCGCCCAGCGGCGATGTCAGCGGTAATTCAGCGGTTGGTTCGTTGTGAATATCCATAAGCAATTGCGCATAGTGTAACACTGCCGTCCAGCAGCGTCAACCGGCGAGCAAGCGCGGCAGCAATTCTCAATTTGAGATTGGAATCAAGCTTACGGAAAGGTATTAGGAACGAGTCGCCGATCGTAGCTATAGAATACGTGATGGGAGGCGAACCATGTTCGAGGAATTTGTAAGCAGGCTGCGGGAGCGAGCACAACAGTTTCCGGACCTGCGCAAAGGTGGGAATAACGGGAAGTACACGATAACCGATGCGTGCCTGAGTGCGTTTAGCGTATTTTTCACGCAATCGCCGTCATTTCTGGCGTATCAGATTGAGATGCGCGAGCGCAAAGGGAAGGACAATGCACAAAGTCTGTTTGGGGTGGCGGCAATTCCGAGTGACAACGAGATCCGCAATCTACTGGATCCAGTGACGCCCGGCGAACTAGCCGAGGTGTACTGGGAGACGTTCGAGCGACTGACAGCGCAGGGTCTACTGGACGACCATCGCGGTTTTGCCGGGCAATGGCTGTGTGCGCTGGATGGCGTGCAGTTTTTCAGTTCCAAGGCGATCCAGTGTGATGAGTGCTCGCAACGGCAACAAGGGAGCAAGAAGCTATATCTGCACAGCGTGATAGCGCCGGTACTGGTTGCGCCGGAACACAACTATGTGGTTAGTCTGGAGCCTGAGTTCATCACGCCCCAAGATGGTGCTGAGAAGCAGGATTGTGAACAAGCGGCCATGCAGCGCTGGACGCACCGGAATGCACAGCGCTTTGCACCGCACAGCGTGACGATTCTGGCCGACGATCTGCATAGCCGTCAACCAACCTGTGTCTGGTTGCTCAGCCACTCCCTCAACTTCATCATGGTCTGTAAACCGGAGTCACATCCGTTTGTGTATGAGCAGCTTGACGAACTGAGCCGACTCAACGCCGTCACCCCGTGCGTCGTCAAGGCATGGAACGGTCGTTACCGCAAGGTGTGGACCTACCGTTTTGTCAATGACGTGCTGCTGCGCAATAGCGCCGATGCGTTGCCGGTAAACTGGTGCGAACTCACCATCACACGCACCGATACGCAGGCGGTGCTCTACCACAATACCTTCATCACCAATCATCGCATCACCGACCAGAACGTCGCCGCACTTGTGCGTTCGGGGCGCGCTCGCTGGAAGACGGAGAACGAGAATCACAATACGCTCAAGCACCACGGATATCATCTCGAACACAATTTTGGGCATGGCAAGCAGCATCTGGCCAACTTTCTGCTGGCGCTCAACCTGCTCGCCTTTCTCCTGCACACGGCGTTGTCGCTAACCGAGACCGCCTATCAGCGCATCCGCCAAGCCTTGGGCGCCAGGAAAAGGTTCTTCAACGACATTCGCACCCTCACCCACTATATGCACTTCGCATCTTGGCCTGAACTCATGGCCTTCATGTATCACGGCCTCGAAATCGACGGCTCACCCTAACCTGGCGCACTGGTTCGCATGCCACTTGATGCCCCCGGTACTTTGCCTTGCACCTGGCGCCGCTCGCCGATTCTACGCTCGCGTCCCTGACCCGCACTTTCACAGCGCCGCACCCTTTCCCAGGAGCCAACCACGCTTGTCCGCCACCTATAAACCGCTACATGTCACCCCTTTGCCGGCTGTCCAGACACGACCTCACCGATCATTCCGCAGTTCTTTCACCCAGCCCATAACTCCCCATTGCCATCTCCTCTGTCCTGTTCACTCAATTTGAGAATTGCTG
>JBBRBX010000137.1:0-12670 GCA_038205395.1 Caldilineales bacterium | reverse complement strand
GCAACGGCAATCCTAGCGATCTTCCTCTTTACACAGTTAATACCACCGATTACACGCATCTTTCCAGTCTATTTCCTCATCAAGCAACTGGACCTGATCAACACGTATCAGGGGGCAATTATTGCCTATGTCAGCTTTTCCCTGCCTTACGCTGTGCTGATGCTTTCCGGCTACTTTAGAAACAGTTACCCTGTTGAGTTGGAAGACGCCGCCCTCATTGATGGCTGTACACTCTTCAGCGTCTTCTGGCGGATCGTGCTGCCCATCTCCTTACCCGGCATTGTAGCAATCGCGACCTTTACGTTTCTAGGAGCCTGGAATGATTTCCTCTGGGCCAGCCTGCTGCTCTACCAGGGACAGATGAAGACATTACAAGTAGGCCTGCGCGATTTTATTGGTGAGATGGGAAGCCTCCAGCGCGCCAACGCCTTTATGGCCGCTTGTGTCATGGCGACAATCCCAGCGCTTATCCTTTTCGCTTTCGGCCAAAAGAACATGGTGCAGGGAATTAGCGCCGGCGCCGTCAAGGGATAGACTCTCTGCCAGTTCCATCACAGCCTCTTACTATGAGAAGGAGTATGCAGTGAAAATTTCAATTCAGGGCGACAAGTTCCTGTTTGATGACCGCCTTACCTACAGCGATTTTCCCACCGCCAAGCCCGAAGCGCTGGGCCGCCTGATGAACAGCCGCATGGTGCAGGCGACTTTCGACGACGAAAACCCCGCAACGGTTAAGTTGTTCAGCTATCCGGACGGCAGTCCTTTCAATCCTGACCGCCAGACAGATGAGTTTGTAGCTGCGCTGCCAAGCTACCGACGCCACGGTGTTATTGCTGCTACGGTAAATTTCCAGGGCGGCTTCCCGCAATATCATATCCACCTGCGTCGCGACCAGATTCTGCAAGACTGGGAAAACAACGCATTCACGCCGGAAGGGGCGCTCAAGGACAAGTATGCCGAACGCATGCGCCGCGTGATCGAGGGCATGGACGAGCAGCGCATGGCGTGCATTGTTGGCCTCTTCTATTTCGGTCAGAACCATAAGCTGCGTGACGAGGCGGCCGTATATCGCGCTGTAAATGAGGCGGTAGACTTCTTCTGTGCGGTAGACCGCGACAACGTGATGATTGAAGTTAACAATGAGGCCAATATCGGCTATGTGCATGAAATGCTACGGCCTGATCGCATCCATGAACTGGTCCTGGCTGCGCGCGAGCGCAGCGCTGGACGCTTTCTCGTTTCTACAAGCTACGGCGGCGGCGGACTCCCCAGCGATGCGGTAATAGAGGCGGCAGACTTTATGTTGGTGCATGGCAACGGCCAGCGTCCCCACCAGATTCGCGCAATGGTTGAGCATCTGCGCACTCGCACCGGTAAACCGATTGTCTTCAACGAAGACTCCACCCGTGTGGATAATCTGCGGGCGGCGTGGGAAGCCGGCGCAAGCTGGGGCTACTACGACCAGGGTGGTCTGCGTCCCTATAAAGACGGCTTTCAAAGTCCGCCGACCAACTGGGCGATCAACACATTCGAGAAGATCACTTTCTTCACCACAGTAGCAGAGCTGTGCGGCATTGAAGACGCGCCCAGCTACAGAGGCGACCAGCTCTAAGGTAGAGTAAGTGCAACTGACCCATAACCATATACCACGACAAAGAGGCGCAGTATGCAACTAAAACATTCGGTCATGATCGGCTTTATGGGCCGGCAGTTTGACCGCTTCCACGAATATCAATCAACGCGCAGCTTGAGCGAACGGCTGGAAATGGCGCGCTGTGTTCGTGGTGGTGACGGCATCGAGCCGGTCTACCCGCAAGACTTCCTATCCAATATCCCACAAAGTGTAGATATTATACGGCAAGCCGGTATGCCTGTGTCGGCGGTCAATGTCAACGTGAAGGGAGATGCCATTTTCCGACGCGGCTCTTTCACAGCGCCCGACCCCGCTGTACGCCAGCAGGCTGTGGACTATCTAAAGACAGGCATGGACCTGGCAGCCGAGTTGAACACAGACATGGTTACCTGTTGTCCGCTCATTGACGGCCATAACTATAGCTTCGAGGCCGACTACATGGCGCAGTGGCGCTGGCTTGAGGAAGGCGTTGCTGAAGCCGCTCGTCACCGCAGTGATATACGTATCAGCCTGGAATACAAGCCCAACGAGTCACGCAATTATGTGGTGCTGGGTGATATGGGTCGCACCCTCTATCTGTGTGAACGCATTGGTGTTCCGCATGTAGGCGTCACTATGGATGTAGGTCACGCGCTCGTAGCGAAGGAAACGCCAGCCGAGATGTTGGCAATCGCCGGCCAGGCAAATCGGCTCTTCTACGTGCACTTTAACGACAATGGGCGTGAGTGGGATTGGGACATGCTACCCTCCAGCGTCAATTTGTGGGACACTGTGGAGATGCTCTTCTACATGGAGCGCCTGAACTGGAGCGGCTGGCTAGCCTATGACATCGTCACACGCGACGGTGATCCCGTCGAGACAATGGAAGTAGGCATCGAAGCGGTTAAGATCGGCCAGGAGCTGCTAGACCGCTTTGGCAGTGACCGCATGCAAGCGTTGATTGATGAGGGCGTGCCCGCCAAGACGTTGCAACACATGCTGCGGTCACTGCTCTAAGCATACGGAAGAGACAAACTGACATGACTGAGATCTCTATTGGCGGTGAACAGTTCTACATTGATGGCCGGTTAACCTATGAGGGGCGGAGCTGGCAGGACTATCGCATCGAAGGCTTGTTGCTCAACAGCCGCATGGTGCAGGCAACCTTTGAGGATGCAAACTCTGCCACGCGCGCTCGTTGGGCCTACCCTGACACAGGGCATTATGACGCCGAGCGCAACGTAACCGAGTTCCTTGCCGCGCTGTCTGTCTACAAGGCGCACGGCCTGCTCGCTGTTACCGTCAACATGCAGGGCGGCAGCCCTGAGGGCTATAGCCAAGAACAACCCTGGGACAACACCGCCTTCACAGCCGACGGCGAATTGAAGCCTGGTTACGTGGCACGCATGGCGCGGGTGATTGAGGGGCTAGACGCACAAGGTATGGTTGCTATCCTGGGCGTCTTCTACTTTGGCCAGGATGAGCGCCTGGCGGACGAGACTGCCGTGGTGCGCGCCCTAGACAACACCGTCAATTGGGTGCTGAATCAAGATTATCGCAACGTACTTCTGGAAGTCAATAACGAGTGCGATGTGCCCAAGTACGAGCACGACATCCTCACGCCTCCCCGCGTCCACGAACTGATTGAGCGCGCCAAGAGTATCACTTGCGGCGGCCGCCGGCTGCTCGTTGGTACAAGTTACGGTGGCGGCACAATCCCACGCCCTAATGTAGTCACAGCTTCTGATTTCCTGCTCATGCACGCTAACTTTGTGGCTGACCCAGACCGTATTGCGGCGATGGTGCGCGAGGTGCGCGCAGTACCCGGCTATCGGCTTATGCCTATCCTCTTCAACGAGGACGACCATTTCGATTTTGACAAGCCCTGGAACAATTTCGCAGCCGCGCTGAGCGAGTACTGCTCCTGGGGATACTTCGATCCAGGCCGCAACGACTACTGTGACGGCTACCAGTCACCGCCGGTGCAGTGGGTTCTCAACACGCCGCGCAAACAAGCGTTCTTCCGCCTGCTGCGTGAGATTACAGGAGTCTAGTCATGCGCTGGGCTCCTCTTTCCGCCAGCATGGTGGCGTACGATGGCTACCCCTTGGACGTTGCGCTCGCCTCGCTGGCTGCGCTGGGCATAAACATAGTGGAACTCGCCTACATCGAGGGCTATTCTGCTGCGTTCGACGAGAGCGTGTTCAGCGCGTCCAATGCACGCTCGGTCCGAAACACCTTGAGTCAAGCCGGGCTGACCTGTCGCGCTGTATCAGCCCACTTCGATCTATCACGACAGGGTGGTGGTGATGCACTACGCCGGCGGTTGGAATTCGCTGCTGAGGTCCGAGCGCAGATGGTGGCTACGGTTTCCGGCCCTGCGATCCGCCGAGACGTCTTTCTGCAACATCTTGCCCAAGCGATCAAACTGGCAGAGCAACTAGGCATAACGATTGCGCTCGAAAATCCAGCAGATGACACCGATGCCGCAATCAACGATGGGACTGATGCCGCACAGGTCGTTGCTCACCTTGATCATCCTCTGGTGCGCGCCAACTACGATCCCGGCAACTTCCTAACCCACCGTCCGGGTAGCGCACCGCACTTGGACATAGAGGCGGCGCTGCCCTACTGCATCGGAGTCCACTTGAAGGACCTGCGACAAGAGGGGGCAGGCTGGGTGCACACTGCTTTAGGCGATGGCGCCATCCTGTGGGATGAGATGTTTAACCGCTTGGCTCTGTTGGCTGCACCGCCTTTCTTGAGCATCGAAATCCCGACGCGCATGCGACGCGACGGGCGGGGACGCATTGTGCTGGATTCTGCCCTACCGCCCCTGGCCGAAATTGAGGCGCTCCTCACCCGTTCCAAAAGGGTTGTAGATGCACAGATTACCCGCATGGATGCAATGTAACTCACACATTAATAGATGTCGAGGTTCCTTGAAGTGAAGGAATTTATCAACGATCCGATGAACTATAGTGGACCCAGGAATTTGGACAGTAGAAACGGCTGAAATAAAGTCCTGAGCTACCATGCGAAAACAGTACAGTGCAACCTATAAGGCCGAAGTCGTACAAGAACTGCTAAAAGAAGAGGAGCCGCCGGCCAAAAGATCGGTTGATGTAGTTATGGAGCCTGATTAGCATAGTGGCAGACCATAACCTTTGGGCTAGATACATAACGCGCGAGCAACAATTTTAGCGTAGAAAACCAATTTTGCCCGCCTAAGGGGTTCAAAAGAAAATTGGGAACAGGCTTTTCCAATATCCGGACGGCACGCCACATACGAATTCATACGGGGCGTGCCGTCGTCTATGTACACGCTGGACGTCTGCTTACCCAATGCGCAGCAGGCAGACCGCCATGGGCGGCAGCTGCACCGACAACTCCCCATTGCGCAGCGCCAGCGGCGGCAGGCTTGCCGGCTGCACGACGTCCGGCCGGCTGAAGGTGTTGTGCGCCGTCATTTCCGCCGCGGTCAGGATGCGGCCGGATACTTCTCTGTCGGCAGCCGGGTCGCCGGCATCGTCCCCGCGCAGCGCAATCGTCACATCCGCCGGCGCGCGGCTGTCGAGATTGCAGAGGGTGACGTGAATTGCACCGCCGTCAGCTTGCGAGGCGGAAACGCTGACCTGGGGCAGACTCTCGTCGCCATAGGTGTAGGCGGCGGCCTCCTCGATGGTCGTCGCCAGCAGCGCCGCATTCTGGTGCACCTGGAAGAGATCGAATACATGATAGGTGGGCGTCAACACGATCTTGTCCGCCTCCGTCAACACAAGCGCCTGCAGCACGTTCACCGTCTGCGCCAGGTTGGCCATATAGACGCGGTCGCAGTGGTTGTTGAAGATGTTGAGCGTGACGCCCGCCAGCAGGGCATCGCGCAGCGAATTCTGCTGGTACAGAAAGTGCGGGTTGGTCTCCGGCTCCACATCATACCAGGCGCCCCACTCGTCCACGATCATGCCCACCCGCTTTTCAGGGTCGTAGCGATCCATAATCTGCGCGTGCTTGCACACGATCTCATCCATCACCAGCGCCTTCTTGAGCGTGATGAACCATGCTTCTTCGGCAAATTCAGTCGCTGACCCCTTGTGCGCCCAGGTGCCGGGGACCGTGTAATAGTGCAGGCTCAAGCCGTCCATCACGCGCCCGGCTTCGCGCATCAACACTTCCGTCCACTGCTCATTGAAGTCATGCGCGCCGCAGGCGATCTTGTAGAGCTGGTTGCTGCCGTAATTGCGCGCAAAGGTCTGGTAGCGGCGGTAGACATCGGCGTAGTACTCCGGGCGCATACTGCCCCCGCAGCCCCAGTTTTCGTTGCCGACGCCAAAGAACTTCACGCGCCACGGTTCCTGGCGGCCGTTGCGCCGCCGCCAGTTGACCATCGGCGAATCGCCGGCGGAAGTCATGTACTCCAGCCACTCCTGCATCTCCTGGACGGTTCCGCTGCCCACGTTGCCCACCACATAGGGTTCGCAATCCAGCAGTTCGCACAGGCGCAAAAACTCGTGGGTGCCGAAGCTGTTGTCTTCGACGACGCCGCCCCAGTTGTTGTTGAGCATATATTTGCGCTCCGCCTGCGGGCCGACGCCATCTTTCCAATGGTATTCGTCGGCGAAGCAGCCGCCGGGCCAGCGCAGCACCGGCACGTGAATGCGGCGCAGCGCCTCCAGCACGTCATTGCGGATGCCGTCGGTGTTGGCGATGGGTGAGTTCGGCCCCACCCAGATGCCTTCATAGATGCAGCGGCCCAGATGTTCGGCAAAGTGGCCGTAGATGTGGGGGCTGATCGTACCCTGTTTCTGCGCGAGGTCAACACGGATGCGGGTTGGCTTAGCCGCCGCCTCGTGCGGCCGGCCGGTTGCGGCTGGGTTGGTAGATGCTGCCACAGTCTAGTTTCCTCTCTGCGCTGGTCTCTTTGTGCTGGTGGGAAAGTTCGGTAACGGAAGCCGAACTCAAAGCAATTTTAGCGCAAGAGAAGGATTCTGTCCTGTCTTGGGGGTTTAGATAAGCGCGACATACTCCCGAAGCCGTACAACTGTCTGCGGCAGCCCCTGACGCTCAATAATGTCCAGATATTCGGCAACAGTTTTGGGCGGATGCTTAAGGCTGGTGCGATGACGTCTGACAGCAGTGCAGACAATGTCAGGCGCACCGTCTATCAAACCGGTGACGAAGAGATCGGGGTGACGTGATTGGATGACGTATGGCTGAAGCGATGCAGCAGGAAAATCGCGTAGATTAAAGGTCAGTATCAGATTGGCCCGGCAGGCGATGGCAGCAGCCAGCACGTGACGATCATTAGGGTCGGGAAGCATAACAATGTCAATCAGTGATTCGTAATTTTCCACCAACCCATCCTGTATGTTGGCATCCATCAGCGCACGCGTGCGGTTCAGTTGTTCCCGTGAGAGATCGGGGCGGGCCGCCAGCACATTATCTATCCATTCCTCATGAATCCTGGCGCTCCATCTGGCCTGAAATAATTCCGTCAAGGCTAGATGCATCAGCAGATCCCGCAAAGGCGCTGGATAGAGCACGCAGGCATCGTAGAGAACGGTCAGCAACGCCACCTCAATACCCCATATTAAGCCGCTGAGCCTGCTCCGCCAGTGAATCAAGCGCCTCAAGCCGCGCTGCATAAACTTGCTGTTTGTAGGCGAGTACATCTTTAAGATGAAGGCGGCGATGTGTTCCTACTTTGTGGAAAGGCATTTCTCCCTTTTCCAGCAATCCAATCAGATAAGGGCGCGACACATGGAGCATGTCCGCAGCCTGCTGGGTGGAAAGCTCTGCATGAGCCGGCAGCAGCATCACACTGTCACCATTCGCGATGGCAGCAAGCGCCTCCACCAGCAACTGCATAGCCGCAGCCGGAATGGTCAACAGTTCACTTCTGTGTTCTTTATCCACTAACTGTATCTGGTATGTGGATTGCCCACCCACTATGGCGGCAAGGCGGCGGCTGGTTTCTTTGGCCAACATCACCTCCGCTGCGTTGGGCGTTATCCCACCGGCATCTCCGGAAGGTGTCATGGACATGGCAGCGCTCCTTAGCAACAGAACTCTAGACTAAGAACCACTATAACAGGTCACAAAGGCAAACGCAATAAACGAAACAGATGTAGTATATAGCCGAAAAAGCAGCCGTCACACCCACCGCCGCGGCCCATACCCAAACACCAATATGGCGCAGGCGGCGGCGCTGCTGATGACGGCGGCCCCCAAGAGGTCTTCCAGCGGCATGTACTGGAACAGCCAGACCCCCAGCACCTTATCGGGGTCAAAATACCAGGCGCCCCACCAGCCGCCGATGGGGTCGGTGACCAGCATCCACAGTTCGGCCACCAGCACAACCAACAAGATAGTGCGGCGTTGGCTCCACAGAAAGCGGCCGTTGCGCACCCACAGAATGGTGTGGAAGATGAGCGCGGCCGCCAGCAACAGGGCCAGATGCCAATACTGCGTAGGAATCGGATTCAACAGCAGTGTCATCAGCCGCCTCGCTCCATCCACACCACCGTCACACTGCCGAACAGCAGCGTCACGCCCACAATCCACAACCATTCTTCCAGCGGCATCCCCAGCAGCCAGAGGCCAGCGATGTGGGCCGGGTTATAGTACCAGACGCGCGCCTGGATGGCGACGCCGTCCCAGGCCCAGCCGCCCACCAGCGCGCCCAGCGTGGCCCAGCCCAGCGCCCGCCGCTGCCGCCAGATGCGCTGCGGCCAGCGCAGCCAGAGCAAGGCCACCGGCGCCGCCAGAAAAAGGGCCAGCCAGATCAGATAGGTCAGTTGGCCGAACATTGGCGGCCTTTCCCGCAGACAGGCAGCCGCGTGCAAAGCCTGCTGCGCTGCAGCGAGTCACTGCGCAGCAGGCGGTCGCCTATTCGCTCACGGGGTGACATAGAGATACCAGAAGCGGGTGCGCGGGAAAATCGGCTCCAGACGCGCGTCCCACACAAAATCGCCGGGCCGCACCAACATGCGGATGCGCTCATCCAGACGGCTGATCTGGCTCTTGAGTTCGGGCGAGAGATCGGCGCCTAGTTCGCTAACGATGGCGTCGATGCGCTGGCGGTTGCGGATCTCAAAAGGATACTCGCCGCGACAGCGCGCCGGCTCGCTCATACACTCGTCCAGAAACCAGTTGAGGCTGTCGAGCCGCGCCTTCACCTCGCGCGCCAGCCGCTGATGAAAGCGGGTGCGCAGGCTGTAGATGCTCTTTTCCGCCATGCTGCGGGCGGCGTCAAAGCGCACCTGCTCCTCCGGCGTCAGCCGCTCGCGCTCCGCCGCCAGCCGGAAGATGCGCGTCAGCAGATCGCCGCCCGACATCTGCAGCATCTGGTCGCCCCCCGGCAGATGGACGCGCACGGTGCGGTAGAGATCATCCTTGACGATGTAGTCATCCAATTCGGGCGCCATTGTTTCCAACGTCGCCAAGTCGGCGGCAGGCTCTTCGGCCAGCACATAGTTGGTCTTGCTCATCATGATTCCTTTCCTAGATAGCCACACCCTGGCCGGCCGTTTACCAGCGATGATGCACAAGTTTGCGAATGTAGGTGTCGTAGAGCACGTGCAGCGCCTGCATGGCGCTCTGGTCAATGGCGGGGAGATCGGCAGCGCGGCTGTTCTCCTCCACCTGCTCCGGACGCTTGGCGCCGGGGATCACACAGGTGACGGCGTCAAACATCAGACACCAGCGCAGCGCAAACTGCGCCAGGCTCATGCCCGGCGGCAGCAGCGGGCGGATGCCGTCGACGGCCTGCAGCGCCGCCTCAAAATCGACGCCGGAGAAGGTTTCGCCCACATCAAACGATTCGCCAAAACGATTGAAATTGCGGTGGTCGTCGGCAGCAAAGGTTGTATCGCGGCTGATTTTGCCCGTGAGCAGCCCGCTCGCCAGCGGCACACGCGCCAGGATGCCGACCTGTTTCGCCTGCGCCTCGCGGAAGAATAATTCGGCGGGTCGGCGGCGGAAGATGTTGAAGATGATCTGCACCGTCTTGACGTTGGGGTACTCAATGGCTTTGAGCGCCTCTTCCACCTTTTCGACGCTGACGCCATAGTTGCGAATCTTGCCCTCCGCCTGCAGGCGATCCAGGGCGTCGAACACCTGCGGCTGGTAGTAGACCTCGGTGGGCGGGCAGTGAAGCTGCACCAGGTCGAGCGTATCCATGTCCAGATTCTTGCGGCTGCGGTCGACAAAGGCGAGCAGATTCTCATAGGTGTAGCCGGCGGCGGTGTGCGGGTCAAGACGGCGTCCGGCCTTGGTGGCGACATAAATGGTCTCGCCGGGGCGCTGCGCCTTGAGTTGGGCGATCAGCCGCTCGCTGCGCCCGTCGCCATAGACATCGGCGGTGTCGATCAAGTTGCAGCCCATGTCCACTGCTTTGTGCAGCGCGGCCAGTGACTCGCTGTCGTCCACATCCCCCCAACTGCCGCCGATGGCCCAGGCGCCGAAGCTCACCGTGGACACGTCCATCCCTGTACGGCCTAACGTGCGATAATGCATAGTACCTCCCTGCAATTAATGCTGGATTGATTTGCTTCAGCCTTGCAGGTCGACGCTGTCGAGCCAGATTGTCACCGGCCCGTCATTGACAAGCGCCACCTGCATCTCGGCTTGAAAGACGCCCTGCTGCACCACCAGCCCAGCCGCCGCCAGCAGCGCACAGAAGCGGGCATAGAGCGGCTGCGCCTGTTCAGGGCGGGCGGCGGCGATAAAACTGGGCCGGCGGCCTTTGCGCAGGTCGGCGTAGAGGGTGAACTGGCTGACTGCCAGCACGGCCCCGCCTACGTCGGCCAGCGCCAGGTTCATTTTACCATCGTTGTCCTCGAAAACGCGCAGCCCCGCGATCTTGCGCGCCAGCAGCGCGGCTTCCGCCTCGCCATCCGCCGCCGTGACCCCTAGCAGCACCAAAAAACCGCGCCCGATCTGCCCCACAACCTCGTTGTCGACCATCACCTGTGCGGAAGAAACCCGCTGCACGACTGCTCGCATTGCACTCTCCGAAATCTAAAATAATTATGTTTTCTACCTGCCATTTTCCGGCTTTTACTGTTGCAAGCGCGACGCGATTGTGGAAAGTGCGTTTTCGGCTCGTCCACTACGATGTGGCGATTGGCGTGTTAGACCACAATCAGAGCCAAAGTGGGGTATGTTGCGCAGGTCAACTCATTCAAACCTCGCTAATGCACTAGGCGTCGGCAGTGGGGTAGATTATTTCTTGTTCTAAACAAATCATAAATACGTGTACAAGCAATTGCCGTGCAAAATGGCTCAGATTGTGGTAGGCGAAACCTAGATTCCCGCTATCTGTTGTTTTTCTATGTGGGTTGATGATCTCATACGCAATAGCTAAATTGGAACAATGGCAATCTCCGTTCAGGCGCCTCCGCTCTCCGCAGTGCGCCGAGCGCGCATCTCTTTCAACGCCGCACGATGAGCCATCAGGTTTGGGTGGTGAATATCCTCGTCCAACGCTACGACTATCTCCAACTCCGCCACCGCCCGCACCAGATCGCCCAAAACAGCCGATACCATCGCGATGTTGTAGCGGGTAAAGGACTCGCCAAAGCGATCCTCTAGTTGGCGTCTCAGCGGCAGCGTCTGCTCGTAGTACGCCAGTGCCTGCTGCTGTTCGCCCAGGTCGGAGTAAACGTTGGCGATGTTATTTAGAATGGCCGCCTCACTGCCCTTGTCCCCCACTTGGCGGCTCAGTGGCAGCGCCTGCTCGTACTGCGCCAGCGCCTGCTGCTTGTCGCCCAAACTAGAGTATATCCCACCAATGTTGTTAAGGGTGGCCGCCTCACTGCCCTTGTCCCTTACCTGGCGGAGCAACGACAGCGCCTGCTCAAGGTACGCCAGCGCCTGCTGCTTGTCGCCCAGGTCAGAGTAGACTGCGCCGATGCCTGTTAGGGTAGTTGCCTCACCGCTCTTGTCCCCCACCTTGCGTCTCAACGGCAGCGCCTGCTCAAAATATGCCAGCGCCTGCCGCGGCTCGCCCAGGCGCGCATAAACCAAGCCGATGTTAGTCAGGGCGGCTGCCTCACCGCTTTTGTCCTCCACTTGGCGCAATAGCGGCAGCGCCTGCTCGTAGTACGCCAACGCCTGCTGCTGCTCGCCCAGGTCGGAGTATACCCCGCCGATGTTGTGAAGAGTGGCTGCCTCACCGCGCTTGTCCCCCACTTGGCGCAATAGCGGCAGCGCCTGCTCAAGGTACGCCAATGCCTTCTGCTTATCGCCTAAACCAGAATACACCTTGCCGATGTTGCTAAGGGTGGTCGCCTCATTAGCCTTGTCCCCTACTTGGCGGCTCAGCGACAGGGCAACGATCATTTCCTCCAAATCACCATTGCCGGGATTATCGTCCACCGCCCCTTGCAGCAGTTCCGTCAGACGCCCCCTCATGCGCGCCCATTCCAGCAGGTTGAAGATTTTGTCTTTCAAATTGCCGCCGCCGGCGACTGCGGCCAGATTCTCATGCAGGTGGATGGAAACCATCTGCGCCAGTTCCGCCTCAGAAGGATAGGCGGAGAGCAAAGCTTGCAAGGCGGCCTGCAGCTGTTTGCCGCGCAGTTCGCGCAGATTAGGGACAACCGTGTTGCTCACCTGGGCCGGATGTTCCTGCATTGGGCGTTCCTGCGGCGACAGGGAATTGCCCACGTTAATGTTGAGGTCGCGGCCGACATTTGTGCCGGTGATCTGCACTGCCCCTGCACCGGGGCCGGGGCCGCCGCCGGACGCCGCCTGCCCGCCCGCCTCGGCTTTGAGCAGGTATACTCCGCTAGGGAGCGGATTGCGTTTTTGATGATTAACGGTTGTAGACATCGTTTTGTATAATGTCGGGCATGACGATCCAACTGACCTTCACACCCGAAATCCAGGAAGAGCTGAACTACGAACGCTATCTATAATTGACCCCGTTGTCAAGACCACGGGACGACGAAAATAAGGTGGAACGAAAAGCGACAACGGCATGAGCGTTCAAGCGAAATGGACCTCAGCGGGCGTGCGATAGCCAAGACTTTGGTGTGGCCGCTCGTTGTTATA
>JBBRBX010000136.1:0-12913 GCA_038205395.1 Caldilineales bacterium | reverse complement strand
GTTGCAGTGTACGCCGGAAGTCTTCCAGGGCAGTGGCGACAGTAGTCGGCAGCGCCTGCACAGTTAATTGCTGCAGCAGTTCCCCTGCTGCCTGCACTTGCTTGGCTATGATAGTTGTACGCTGTGTCACATCATAGGGCTGAATTGTAGCTGCGGCATCCAACCGAATATCGTGATCAACCAGCAGCTGCGTCCGTTCGATGTGCGGCAGCCATAGGCCAACCGCCAGCAGTGCGTCTACGGCTGGCGCAATTGTTTTTAGCCAACAGGCGGCATCCCTTGCCGTAGAAGCAAGCAGATCGTTCCCCGCTGCAATCGGATCGGCCAGCACGTAGCTGCGGACTTGGGGGCCAATGGGCGCTGCTTCGAAGGTATTGTAGTAGTTCACCAATTGTGCATGTTGGGGCTTGCGCTGAGACAACAACCGTTCGCCTGCCACGTCTCGTTCTGTGGCTCCCTCGATCAGCAAGAATTGGCGTGGTTGAATCAAGCGCGTTCCGCAAAATTCACAGAACTTGCCCCCATTGCCGTTGAACTTGCCGCATTTTGCGCATCCCCGATCTTTCACAAGATAGGTGTTGCGGTTGTCGCTTTGGCTCAATTGTTTCTGTACTTCGTAACGGTCGCCCATCAGCAATTCGCCTTCCGCCAGTTGTGTAAACTGCGGTGCGCTGACCAATATTTGCGTCGGCGCCGGTTCGGCAGCTTTTTCCACGGCGAGTGTCGCACCACAACGACGGCAGAAATGAGCAACTGTATGATTTTCCAGCCCGCATTTTGTGCATTCTGTCATGATGCACCTCGCGCTGGATTCAGGTGAAAGGTGTATTGCACTTCCTGGCCTATCCGAATGACTGCGCCATCCCGTACCCGATTGCGTCCAATCCGTACGCCGTTGACATATACGCCGCTGCTGGAACTGAGATCGCTGAGCAGGTATGTATCTTCTTCGCGCACAATCTGCGCATGCCGGCGTGAGATGTTTACCAAATGTTCGTCAATACAAATATCACAAGCGGCATCACGACCGATGACAGTCACTGGCTTATCAAGCGGAAAGATACGAGGTGGGCTGCCGTTGGCAACCTGCTCCAAATAGGCCGCAGCAGGAATCACGGCGGTGGCCGGCTGCTTGGGCAAAGGCAATGCCGCGGCAGGTGCACTTTTGGTTGTGTCAGCCGGAAGGGGTGGTAGTAGTGCGTTAGCTCGTGCCGGCGGCATCATTGAGCCATAGCGTCGGTAGTTTTGCACCAGTCGAATAAGTAGAACGACAAACAGCACTGCAATGATAACCAGCAGAATGGCCAGCAGCGTCATGGGTGTAGCCCAAAACATGCGTCTCCTCCTATCCCTGATCTTTTTCCTTAGTCGCACTCTGTCATGGCGTGCGCGCTAGCCGCAGCCACAGCCGCTGCGCCATCCCTTGACGCACGAGGTCGCCTAGGAACCAACCTGCTGCCCCAATAAAGGCTGTATTCAGCCAGACCCATTGCGCACCCCGAAAGCGCGCCGCATACCAGGGCAGATAAAAACTGAAGGTAGCAATGATGGCCGTGATCGCGTACCATGCGACCTCACGTTTCCAGCGATCGGGCGATTGCGCCAAACTTGTGTAATGGTCGAGCAGATAAAAGCCAATTTCGTAAATAATGGCGCTTAGAACGACGCCCAAAAGGAATCCTCTGGGTTCATAAGTCCATGTTCCGAATCGCATCCACGACGTAACAAAGATCACAATTGTGACCACCATCTGCGAAACAAACGCTGGCCCTAAGCGTCGTGTAGCAGCATAGGCAATCGGACCAGCAAGCATAAAGGCGGGGACTTCATACCACAGCGCCGGAAAGTTCTGCTCGATCCAAGGAGCAAGCAGCCAAGCAGCCAATACCAAGCTGCTGAGGCTGCCACCCACGATCGCCGCCATCTGCCGCCCGCTCAAGCGCGCTGCCGCCTGTACAAGTCTTGTCGTTGGTCGCTTCGAAGGCTGTACAAGCGGCATCCCACCGCTTGTCGAAGGCGCTACACCTTTATTGTGCAAGTCGGCCGTCAGCAGACCTGTTATGGTGCTTTGAACATCGGCAATGCACTGCGGTCGCTGCACCGGGTTGGACTGAAGGCACTGATCGACAGTGCTTGCCAGCAGCGGCGAAATGCCGGCGTTGAGTGTGCGCAGCGGCGGCAGGTTAAAGGGACAGGTAGAGGGGTCAAAGCCGGTAAGCAAGCGGTGCGTTGTCACGCCAAGCGCATAGATATCGGAGCGGGCGTCGGTCTGGCCCCTGCCATACTGTTCCGGCGCAGCGTAACCCTGCGTGCCAAGGGCAGTCGTGTCGTTTGCCTTCTGCGGATCAAAGCGTCGGGCAATACCAAAGTCGATCAGCTTGAGCATACCATGGCGATCAACCATAATATTGCTGGGCTTGAGGTCGCGGAAGACAATGGGCGGCCTCTGGCTGTGGAGATAGTGAAGAGCGTCGCACAACTGGTGAAGCCAGGGCAACACCACACTTTCCTGGAAAGCATAACTGTTGCGCGCAAGCATATCCTCCAGTGTGGCGCCGTCCACATACTCCATCACCAGGAAATATTTTCCTGCGTCGGCGAAAAAGTCGTAAACGCGCACAATATTGGGGTGGCTCAACGACGATAGTTCGCGCGCTTCCTGGCGAAATCCGTCAATTGCCTGCCGGCGCTGGTTTGGATCAGCTAGGGCCGCTTCAGACATCTCTTTAACCGCCCGGTAGACTCCCGGCAAGTGAGAATCTTCGGCCATATACACCGCGGCCATGCCCCCTTGCCCCAGCGGTTTGCGGATCAAGTAGCGGTTGCAGAGCAGTGTGCTGGCTGGAAGTCTGCCTGTGAGGGTGGGCGCCACACTGTTTACCAGCGCTTCCCCACAGCGAGTGCAGAAACGAGCTGAGGGCCTATTCGTACTGCCACAACGGGTGCAGATCATCGTAAATCCAACTGTTGTCAGGGTTGTTGGTTCAGCCGCACGGTCTTGCCGCTCTTGAACTGAATAGTTTTCTTGGCCTCAGCGCTCATCTGGTTCTGGCCTTCTAGCTGGTCAGCCGCTAACCTGACCGTACGCGCCAGATCTGCATCGCCTTGGTTCAATAAAATGGTGTGGGCCGCCCGTAACTGTTGGGTTGCGCTCGCCAGGTCACCGGCTTCTGCTGCCTGTAGAGCACGAGTTTGCAGCTTGAAGGCCGTTACTTTCTCAACAATGTTCATCACCCTCGGATTTACCTGCTGTGCAGCATATGGATCATGTGTAAAGTTGAGCATAATATCGGTGCGCACCTTTTCCTGCACCAGCTGCAGCAGGGGCGCGTCATAGCTCACCTCGGCCTGCGCAATGCGATACGTTCCAACCGGCCGCTCAGGTAGCATCAGTTCGATCAGCAGTGCTTGGCCCTGTCCTTTTTCCAACTCGCCCAGCGACACAGCGATGACACGGTCGCTGATTGGCCGGTAGCCCAAGTCGGCTATGGCAGGCACCACGCGCCATACCTTGCGTGGATTGACGCCCCCGACCAGACGCAGCACCAATTCAGTATTTTGTACGACTGAAGACTGCATGGACTGCACGGCAGATTGAAAGTAAGGCACAATGTCATGTGGCCCGGCGATATAGTCAGCCTGGCCACCCGTGGCGCCGGACAACTCGAGCAACAGCTTTTCGTTCCAGTCGCCGCCGATACCGAGGGCTGTGATCGGGATGCCGCTGCCGCCGATCTTCTGCGCCTGCTTACGGCAGCGATCTTCATGCTCAGTCTGGCCGTCGGTCAGCAGCACAAGGCGATTAATCCGATTGGCGGCATAGGCTTTATACAACTCGGCAAAGCCGGCCTCCAGCGCCGGCGCAATTTCTGTGCCGCCGCCGGCGCTCAGCCGATCTACCTGCCGTTTCAACGCCTGCTTATCCGAGCCACTGCGTGCCTGCTGGCTCTTGACTAGCGTGCGCGGGCTGGTGTCGAACGACACTATCGAGAGATAATCGTCCGGCCCCAGCAGGTCAATCACGCGCTTGACTGCATCCTTGAGGCAATTCATTTTGGCCCCATCCATGGAACCACTTTTGTCCAGCACCAAGCTGAAGTTTAGCGGCATCTGCACCGTTGCCATCACATCCGTTGGCGCAACTTCGAGCAGCACATAGGTGAGCTGCGGCTGGCCGGTGACGGGCAGTGCATCTTTGCTCAGCGTACAAATCAGGTTCACTTCGCCGGGCATAACAGCACGTCCTTTCGCTAACGCAACAAGCTTCAATAACAGTATTAATGCAGAAGAGAGCTGTTTTCTTTCATCACTGACCTATATTGCCTGTAACACAGAAATCAAGATGCTACTGATTGAGTATCCAGCCGCTGCCGGCGTATGCGCGCAGCGAACTAAGTGGGAAATCACCCTCGCGGGCATGGTTGTAAAGCGCGTCTTTACAAAACTCTACCTGGCTGCTGCGCAATAAAAAGCCATATTCGAAGTCCTGTACGAGCGCACAAAACCCCTTTTGCTTGTCTCTTGCCCAGCCCAATTCGTTAAAAAAGGTGTCGTTTGTACCCCAAACGTGGCCTGTCCCGCGTTCTGGCTCTTGTAAGCCTGGCGGCGGCGCCCCACGCGAGGGCGTGGATGATTGCCCATCCCAATTGTCCTGCACCGGCTGCCACCAACCACTGCCAAAAAAGCCGTACACCAACTGGGTGTCGTCGCGCCAGAGCATGTAGCCGCGCTCGTAGGGAGTCCAGGAGGACCAGGAAAGGTGTCCCTGGTTGAGGGGGCAGCCAAGATCATCCTGTCTCCACATATCGTCCAATTCCGGTGCAGCCATCACAGTGCAGCTAACAACGGCAGGCGGCAGGGTAGGAGCAGCAGCGGCGACAGGCTGCGGCTGTTGTTCGGGAGGTTGTAACGCCGGTTGTGACGCCGCAGCCGCAAGCGTGGCGGCCACGTTCAGGGCGATGCGCGTCTCGATGGCCGCTCCCGTCGCCGCCGCATTGGGCGTCTTGCTGGGCGTAGGCGTCGATGTCGCCGTCGTGGTGGCCGTAGGCATGGCTGTCAGCGTCTGGCGCAGCGCCTGGGCAATCTGGGCCGCCACCGCTGTAGCCGAGGCCGCTGCATCGGGCGTGGACGTGCTGATGACAATCGGCGTCTGCGTGGCAGTCGAAGACGGCGTAGCAGTTACCAGACGGGGCGGGGTTATTGTGGGCGGCGCGGCAGTTGGCGCCGTAGTGGCAGCCATGTTTGTCGTGCTCAGCGCGCTGGACAGCGCGCTAGCAATCACTTGTGCGGCAGCTGTAGCTGTAACGTCGAGAGCCGGCGTCGCCGTCTCTTGCACCGCTGCGCCGCCGCCGGTAGCCGGCATACTGCAGCCAACCAGCGACAGCGAGAGAACTACTGCGCCGGCCAAAGCCACAATGGCGGATCGTTCAAAGCTAAAAACTGAGTTGTTGATCGACAAACGCACATCCTTTCTTTCAACTAGCCCGTCCATCTGGGCAATGCTCAGCGAACGGACGAAAACCGATGCAGAGCGCTCACAATGTATTTCTGCTTATGCCCATTAATTGCTTAGCGGCGTCGCCTCAACAATGCCGAGGTCATCCACTCGCCAGCGCTGTCCATCATAAACAACCTGATAGGCGACATTCGCCTCGTAGTGCGTGCTGCCTGCTAAATTTTCGCCGCTGTCTGTCCGCGTATAGGTCTCGCGCAGATGTATCTCGTTGGTCAGCAATTTGACGAGCATTGGCGAGTCTGGGACTACCTCTTCCACAGCAATTCCCTCCAGTGTAAACCTTTCGTATTGGTTATTGCGCTGCAAAGCTGCCACCTCTTTCTGGATGCCCGCTAGCGCATCGCCGGATGCAAAGACAGCCAGCGCCGACATAACGTCGGCGTTGCGTTCTTCCAGCGTAGAGATAACTGCTGCGCTTTCCGCCCTGCGAAATTGCTCAATAATGGCAGTGAAATCCGGCGCAGGGGTGGGTGTTGGCAGCACCGTGGGCGTTGCCAACGCCTCCTCCAGTTCTTTTTGGATAGGTTCGCGGAAATAGAAAGTGCACGACCCCAATACGACCAGCACGCTCAGCCCCACCAGCCATAACCAACATCCCCGCATGGCTGCCAGTTCACCTTTTTGGCGATTGCGACGTCCCATACTTCCATCCTTACTGCTTTGCCGCATCACTGTCCGAAAAATAGTTGCATTTCATCCAAGCGACCCATCAGCAGCGACATTCTCGCTCGGTCTAAGGCTCGATAGGCTTCCAGTTGCGCTGGGTTGCCGTCAAACGAAGCAAACATCTCTCCATATGCTTGCTCCACCAGCGTCACGGCCTTGACCAGTTTATCCGCGGGATAGGTCGGCAAGGCTGGCCGCTGCGCCGAATCAGCCAGCCACTCCGCTTCCAGTTCAAGCAGACTCTTGCCGTAGACAGCAGCATAATTTCCACTCGGGTACAACTGTCCAAAGGCGGCTGCGCCATAGCGCGCGATCAGGAACTGCACAAAGCAGCCTGCGCTGTAGTAGTTTTCCAGATTGCGGATATGGCCCAGATAAGCCAAATCCTGTGAAACGCGCGGCAGCACACCCGCCTGCCAGTAGGTGGCGCAAAAATCCTGCAAGGGCAGCAGATCCTGTCCAGCGACAAAATCCATGCCGGCATATACCGCCATGCCCTCGCTCAGCATGACCGAGCTGGGCGCGCCAAGCGTGTTCCATGTAAAGAGGTGAGTTAATTCGTGTGCAGCAATATAGGCTTGTTCGGCGGGGGCGCCGCTGCCATCGTAGAGAAAGAACGTGCGTCGGTCAACGGAAAAACTGCGCCCGCGCAGCGCTTGATCGGGCGCAGCAAACAACGTTCCGGCTACGTAAATATCAAATGAGCCTTGCAATGTGACGCCTAAAAGTTGTTCATGATGTGCAAGTGCAGCTGTAATCAGATCGGCCAGAGCCTGCGGGTTTTGGGCGGGCAGTGTAGCAGGCGTGTAGTGCAGCACGAAGCGATCTGCAGTGATGCTGGCTGGATATGCCTCCATGAGGTTGTCGTAAAGAGGAGAAAAGCGATACGGTTCTGCGGGCGAAAAGGCGACTTCCGTCAGCGTTGGTTCGGGCGTCACTGTCGGCAGTTTGAATGCAGCAACTGTCGGCGTCACAGTGGGGGGAACAAGCAGTGCAGCAGTAAGCTTCACAATGGGTTCAATATCTGGTTTGACGGCGGGCGTAATCGCCAGCGCAGGGTATTTTATTGGCGGTGCAGTTTCCGACTGTTGAGCAGCTTCAATGGAGAGAGGGTTTGCCAACGCGCTGCTTTGCGTCGGAGCAATACAGCCGCAGGCAATCAGCGCGCAGCAACCGGCGCTAAACCAAGAAATTGAAAGGCGTTTGATGAGTTTCTTGGCGGTTCTCATTGTGACCATGCCGGCGCCCAGTGGCTGTTGCTCGCCAACAGTGTACTTCGCTGCTGCCCGCGTTCGTCCACCACTTCGATGCCTTGCTGTGAATTAAAGGCGATCAATCCATGGGAAGACCATGCAGGTCTCCCCGCCCCGTTGCCGGTCACCAGCAGCGCAGCGTCGCCACCCGTCGCTGCGACGCGCCAAATTGTCTCGGCGTCGGCCGTATCCGGTCCGGTCGTCGAGTGGTAGACAACCCATTGCCCATCCGGAGACCAGGCCGGGAACCGGCAGTTGGGCGAACAGTTCGTCAATCGCCGCGTGCTGCGATCCGCCAACGAGTACACATAAACTTCCCAACCCGAGTCTCGTGCGGACATAAACAGCAGCTGTTCGCCGTCAGGCGACCAACTGGGCGACCGCCCATTGATGCCTAAAGATTGGGGGTCGCCGCCACCCAGATTAAGCACCCAAAGACTGCCGTCCACATTGCGTGCGTTCTGCTCGCGGTTGACACGATAGACAACCCACATTCCGTCGGTGGAGATGTCCGGCTCGCGCTCGTCCTGGCCGCTTGTGGCGGTCAGCCGCCGCACAACCCGTGTGTCCACATCTGCCAAATAAATGTCGTAGCTTCCGTCGCAATCCGACTGATACACTATGCTGCGACCATCAGGCATCCAATCTGGTTCGGCTTCATCGCAATTCCGGTCGGCGACTGCCCACACCCGTCCACTATCGGGGTCATACACTTGGATATCTGCATCTCCCACATCGCCATAAGCGTAGGCCAGCAACAGTCTACCTGCCGGCGCTAAGCTCACTGTTGGAGTCGGTGTCACTGTTGGAGTCGGTGTCATTGTTGGTTGTGGTGTAGGCGTTGCTTGTGCCGTCAGCGTGGCGTCGATTGCCGCAGCCAGTGCCTGTGCTTGCGCCTGTGCGGTGGCCTGCATTGCCAGAGTCGCTGCGACGGCTGTAGCAACTTGCTGCGCTTGCATAGTCTGTGTCGCCGCCAAATTCGCTGTCGGCGTCGCAGACGGCGGCGGCGTTGCCGTTGCTGTCTGCGCTGGCGTGGGCGTGTCGTTGGGCAGCGGCGTGTACAGCGATGAAACCTCCGCTGTTGCAGAAGGCAGTGGCGTTATACTGGGCGTAGGCGTAGCGGTTGACATATCAAGCAGCACAGCGTTGAGCGTGGCATTTGCCGCTTCCGCCACTTTGTCTATAGGCGCTTGCTCCACGGCTGCTTCCGGCGCGGCAAACTGCCTGCCGCAGCCGGCCATCATAGCCATGGCTACCACAGTCACGGCCACTACCGACAACAGCCAACCGGCGCGGCAAGCTAGGGCCATAAGAAGCTCTCGCGATTGACGGCGCCGATCACGCCATTGACATTGTCGTACCAGGCGTGATCCTCCTCTTTGCGCGTGAAGAAGTTGTACAACCCGTGCTGTTGGTTATCGACCAGCGTTCCTTGGCGTCCCTGGATGAGGCGGATCACCAACTGGCGGAAGGGTGATAGTCCGGCCACACTGGGGTCGCCAGTATAAGCGTTCAAACTATTGGCCTTGACGTCGCCCAGCCAGTCTCCCCACACTTGGTTGATTAACGCATTGACGCGACTGGCAGAGCCGCTGCGCCGCAGTGCGTCGCTCATCGAGTTTGTTGTAATTCCCAAGCTAGGCAGTTGAAAGTCATTGATGTGTGCGCCGATTGCTGCAATAAAGGCATATGACTCATTGGGAAAACGGCCGCTGATGGCTGCACTTCCCAACTTCATCTGCAATTCTTGGGCAGCGCCGCTAGCAGGCGGCGGCTGCGGCACTGTTGGAAGAGGCGGCAGCGTCGGCGCAGAAGTTGACGTTGGTGGTGGAACCGGCGTTGCGGTTGGCCGTGGCTGGGCTGTCAGCGTAGCCGCTACCGAGGTGGCCAGCCGTGATTCCAGCGTCGCCTGTATGTCAGGCGTAAAGGAAGGAGTCACTGCTGCAGTCAAGGCGGCGGCAACTGCGGTTCCCAACTGGCGAGAAATTGCCGTAGCTGTTGCCGCCATGTTTGGCGTCTGTGTCGGGATCGGTGTGTCTGTCAGGACTGGTGTGTCCGTAGGCAAAGTTGTTGATGTTGGCGAAGGAGTAAACGTGGGCGCTGCAGCTACCGTAACCGTGGAAGTCGGTGTGTCTGCCGTCAGCAATGTGCTCGTGGCTGTGGCGGTTGCAGCGTCCGGCGGTGGGGTGAAAGGGGCGCCGCCATACATCGCCGCCTCAATTGTCAATTTAGCCATAGCAAGTTGGACATCAGGTGTGATCACCTCCATGGAGCCAGTCGGCCCTGTATTCGTTGTGGCTCCGGCGGGGCCACAAGCTGCCAGGATCAACAGTCCAGCGACGCCAGACATGAATATCAGGACTATCTGTCCAAAGGATGTTCTTGCCGTGCAATGGGGGGTATATTTGCTGGTCATGGGATGCCGTTCGCCGTCTGGCAAAATTAGTCAAGATGCAGTTGAACGAGCTTCATGCGCAATCCGTGGTTCTTACGCGCCTGCTGATTAACTCGTATGGCAATGCGCTCCTCTTCGCGCGGAAAGCAGCTAAAGGAGGGTTTGTCAATACTAAGCCAGTTGACCAGAGGCTGCAGATAGCCGTGCAAATAGCCACGTCCACGGTTGCTGATACGGAATTCCACCTGGGTGGGCGCCTTCTTCAATCGCAGCCATTGCACATTTGGCATCATCCCCAACCCCAGCGCAGATTCGACTTCGGGCCAGTTGTGCTCAAACTCCGGAGCCGCTGCGCCCAAGGCTTGCAGTGCTGTCTCCAGCGTCAGATTGATATCTTGGGCAGCAGTGACATTCTGTAGCTTGCTCAATGTGGCAGGCCATAGCTGCGTCGCCCGCCGCTGCAGCGGGCCTTGCGCCGGCGGACCAATATAGCGAGCTGCTGCGTACAAATCACCGCTCTGCAGCAGTTGTACAGCTTCTTTCCAGTGATCGTCACACCAAGCCACCAAATCCTTTATCTGATTAAGCGACGCGCCTGAGTCGCAGCCTAGTTGAAACGTACCAACCACCGTAACAAGCGCTTGGACAGTCATCTCACCGTCGGCGCCCGCCTGAATACGGATTTCCGCCGTTTGCTTCCCCGGCTGCTCTGCTCCCCTAGACCAACCTTGAACGGTGAGCAACTGTCTTTGGCCCGTGGCAAGCACTAGGGAAGTCGGGGTTACCTGCAGCCAGGACGCCGTAGACTGAACGGTAGCCGTAAGCGTGCCAAAGCCATCGTTGCTGACCTGAATTGTTTTCTGTATGCGGTTCTGCCCATGCTGCACTGTACCAAAATCTACTGTGTTGGAATCCACTACCAAGCGCGGCGCAGCGGTGACCTGCACATGGTAGACCTGAGAAATTGTGCGATCATTAGAAGTCACTTCAACTGCTGCCACATATAGTTTGCCGCTGCGTGTACCTGCAAGGCCGCTGCTGTCTAAAATGACTTGTACTACCTGCGGCTCTCCAGCCATACTATGGACAGCCATCGGCTGTACGGTCACCCATGATTCATTCGTCGTTATCTTCGCCGCCAGTACACCCTGGCCAACATTGGTGATGGTGAAACTGATCGTGTGTGAGTCGCCTTGCTCCAGCGTGACAAGAGGCGGTTGCGGTGGCAATACGCGCAATTGTGGTCTTGGCCGCTGCGGCTGGATAAAGCGCAGCAGTGCATCCAACTGAAGATCAGGATCATTGGGATATTGGCCGCCGATCTGGGTTAAAGCGGCTAATGCCGATGCACCCACCTGCTGCAAGCTTTGCAGCCACTGGCGCAGCTTGCCGGAAGTCAGCAAGCTGATGCCCTCATTCCAGGCATGGTCGCAGGCAGCAGGCAGGTCAGCCGGTCTGTTGACCTGTTTGCCGGCTACCACCAATCCCACTGCTTGAAACGGTAGACCGCAATTCCGGCAGAAAAGCGCCGTTATCGAGTTGGTATGGCTGCAACTTGGGCAAGTAAGGGTGCTGGACTTTCCTTGCAGGGCGGCGCGCATTTCCGCTGCATCAGGGAAGCGACGGGTGATGTCCATCTCCATCGCCCGCAGAATGACGCTCTCGATCAGTGGGGTTAGCAGTGGATTCAATTGCCGCGGCGGCGGCAGGGGCTGGTTGATGCGTGCCGGTGCTTCTAGAGGAGCCGCAGCGGTCAGCAGCGCGTACATCGTTGCGCCTACGGCATAAATGTCCGTGCCGCGGTCGGTGCGGCCCGCTTGCGCATACTGCTCAGGCGGCGCAAAACCAGGGCTGGCCGCCGCCGCCCCGCGCTGGGTTATGTCGCCGGCTTTGCCGATCTTGGCAATCCCGACATCGATGACCTTAATCTCTGTCTCGCCGGGCAGCAACATGATGTTGGCGGGCTTGATATCGCGGTGGATGATGTTGGCACTATGGGCGCGCTCCAGCGCCTCCAGCAGTTGCAGCATCCAGCCAACCACCTCGGCTTCGCCAAACGGTCCTTGCCCGCGCTGCACCCGCTCATCGAGCACCGCTTGCAGCGTCTTGCCCGGCACGAACTCCATCACCCCATACACGTACTTCGGGTCTCCCAGCGCCGCCCCTGG
This sequence comes from Caldilineales bacterium, assembly GCA_038205395.1. Lineage (GTDB taxonomy): Bacteria > Chloroflexota > Anaerolineae > Caldilineales > Caldilineaceae > Fredericiella. The sequence goes on along the minus strand of JBBRBX010000136.1, from coordinate 916 downwards.
CGGCTGCTCAGCAAAGTCGCCATAGACCTGGGGGAACAAGCTCGACTGCGGCGCCAGCATCTTGAGCACCGCAAACTCGTGCCCAAACTGGCTTACCGTCTCTGAGTCCAAGTCTATGCACTGCTTGATGGCAACCTGTCGATTCAGCTTGGTGTCACGCGCCAGGTAGACATAGCCAAAGCCACCGGCACCCAACACGCGCTCGATTGTGTAGCGACCACGCTGCAATGAGGCACCGGGCTGCAGCGGTGGGATGGGGTTTGACCCTGCCATGGCCTACTTGTCCCCCTCTGCGGTGATCTGCGCCAATACAACCGTAATGTTGTCTTCGCCACCCGCTGCGTTTGCCGCTTTAATCAGATTGACCGCTGCATCTTCCAGCGCGGCGGCGGCCAGCAACTGGCCGGCCATTTCGGCATCGCTCAGCATGTCCCATAAGCCGTCTGAACATAACAGCACAATGTCGCCATGGGTAAGTTGGTGCCTGGTGATGTCGCTTTTGGCCGCCTGCGCCGGCCCGCCTAGATAGCGGTACAACTGATGGGCAACGGGATGGTGACGTGCTTCTTCTTCGCTAATGATCCCCGCTGCCACCAAAGCGGCGGCCCCAGAATGGTCGTGGGTCAATTGGCGCAGTTGTGAGTGACGCCACAGATACGCGCGACTGTCGCCAATTTGGGTGCAAAAGAGCGTCAGGCCGGCGATCAGCCCCAGCGTGAGCGTCGTTCCTGCCTCGTCCAGCGCCCCAATCTCCTGTGCTGCAGAACGCACCGCCTCCTGGCTGCGCTCTACAGCCTGCGACAACGCATTTTCCACCTGCGCCGCTTCCAATCCGCTTGTTTCCTCGTCCAGATGAACAGTTGCCTGGCTGAGGTGAGCGGTTGGTCGGCTGAGGTTTATCGTCCTCTTGGGATCA
>JBBRBX010000135.1:0-12988 GCA_038205395.1 Caldilineales bacterium | reverse complement strand
CTCCTAGGACTGTTAGCTGCTTTCTTCACGGTTGTGTTGGGGTTGCTGCTGGTGGTGACGGTGGGGACGGGCGTATGGTGGCTGCTCCGCCTGTGGAATTCCAATTTGCACATGTATGCCGTGGGTGGCTGGTATGGCGCGGCGTGGACGGCGGGCGGCTTAGTGCTGTTGAGTCTGGCCTTGTTGGCGGTGCTGCATCTGTTGTGGCGTCTGCGGCTGAGCATGGCGGCCCTGGCCGCCGCCGGCCTGCTCTGGTGGGGTGCGTTGGCTCTTTTGACGGCCCAAGCGCTGCCCGGTTTCGGCTATCTGTTTGCCTGGCCGCTGCTGCCGGCTGCGTTGGCCGCGGCCTGGTGCTGGTGGCAGCCGGCGGCAGCACAGCGCCCGTGGCCGCGGGCATTGGTGCTGGCCGTGCCGGCATTCAGCATACTGTTGTTGGTGGCGCCTTTTGTCTTTGGGCTGACTGTCTTTGCCGGGCGGATGGAAGGCATGACCGGCCTGCCGCTGGCGGCGCTGCCGCTGCCGTTTGTCGCCCTGGTCTGGGCCTTGTTGGTCCCCCAGGTAGAGTTTCTCACGCCGCAACGGCGGTGGTGGCAGCCGGCGCTGCTGCTGACTCTGGCGCTGCTGCTGCTGGCCGTAGGCTGGACGCGTTCCGGCTTTGACCCCACCCATCCCAAGTTGAACAGCGTTGTCTACTGGTTGGATGCGGATACACAGACCGCGCGCTGGATTACAGTGGATGACTCGCGCAGCGGGCGCGGGACGAGCGCGCAGCTTGACGAGTGGACGTCCCAATTTTTTAGCGGCGGCGCCACGCCTACGACGTTTAACCCCTGGCCAAGCGGCTGGTTTACCGCCGAGTATCCGGCCTTGCAGGCAGCGGCCCCGGCTATAGAGATGCCCCATTCACAGGTGGTTGTGCTGGAGGACAGTACGTTGGAAGGAGGGCGGCTGCTGCGCTTGCAGTTCACGCCGGCGGCTGGCGTGCAAGACTTCTATGTACAGGTGCAGAGCGAGGACGACCTGCAAATTGTCGCCGTCAATGGCGAAAGTGTAACAGGACAGCCCGCGCCGAGCGTGCGGCTCAACGCCTATGGCCGGCCGCAGACGCCCATCACCCTGGATGTGCGTGCGCCTGCCGGCTCGCCGGTGCAGGTGCAGGTCAACGACCGCCGGATCGGGCTGCCCGACAGCGGTTTTGCCGTCACACCGCGCCCCGATTGGATGGCTGCCGCTCCCTTTAACGACATCAGCGACTCGACGATCGTCGCGCATACGCTTACAATTGAGTGATGGGGCAGGAACCATTTATCGAGAATCAGCTTCCGCTGGCGGCAGGCCGCACGGCGGAAGTGTATGCATGGGGCGAAGATCAGGTGCTCAAGTTGTACCGGCCTGGCTTTGCCCCGTCCGAAGTTGAGCAGGAGGCTTGGATTGGGGCTGCTGTCGCCGCCGCTGGGGTTCACGTCCCGGCTGTGGGTGAAGTGTTGACCGTTACCGGCCGCTGCGGAATCGTCTTTGGCCGCGTCGATGGTATTCCAATGCTGCAGCAACTGCTGCAGCGGCCATGGACCTATGCCAGTCTGGCGCAATGCCTCGGACATCTTCATGCACATATGCACCTGGTTGCGTGCCCGCAGCTTCCTTCTCGGCACAGCTATTTGCAACGGTCGATTGAACATGCTGCCGAACTCAGCCCAGCATTACGCCAGGCTGTCCTGGCCAGGCTTTCTCTTCTCGCAGACGGCGACTCGATATGCCATGGCGACTATCATCCCGACAATGTGCTGATGGCGCGCAGCGGGCCGGTAGTGATTGACTGGATGACGGCCGGCCACGGCAACCCGGATGCTGATGTAGCGCGCACTGTGCTGCTGCTGCGCATGGGCGAACCGCCCGCTGCCCGCGCTGTGCAGCGCTCCCTACTGGCGTTTGCGCGCCGTCTTTTTCTAAACAGCTATCTGCATAGCTACCGTTGTGTGCGCCCCTGCCCACAAAATGCTATAGATGATTGGCTGCCCGTTATTGCTGCCGCCCGTCTCAGAGAAGGAATTGTGGGCGAACGTAAGCGGCTGTTGGCGATGGCACAGCAAGCGCTACTTTTGTCACCGTTGCAGAAGCGGCAAAAATAGACTTTTATCCTGCTCCGGTGGCTCCGGCAGTTCGGGCAGTGGCTGCCAGGCGATATAGTGCAGGTCATAATTGGGATCAACCGGCGCACGGCTCAGCAAGGCGCCGCTTGCCAGCGAATAACGAAAAAAGTGGGGCAGGTCATCCACCTGGGGGTCGGAAATGTCGATCATCGGTGCCACCAGTTCGCCTCTTACAGCATTGAGCGCCGCGTCAGCAGGCAGCAGCAGCGCGCAGCAGCGCTCCACCCCTTCCCCAACGGGCGTCACGGCGCCTGTATCTATGTTGATTTGCGCCAACCGCTGGGCGTCGTTTTGCGGATCGTTGACCAGCGCCCACAGAATGTCGTCGCCCGCGGCATAGGCGAGATGGTCGACGGCGAGCGTACCTGTGATCGGAACGTCACCTGTCACCTCACCACTGGCGCCGCTGATCGTCAGCAGGCGCGGCTGTGAGCCGCCGTCATAGCGCTGCATGACGACAAACAAGCGGCGGCCGCTGCTGTCGTAGGCCGCATCAAAGGATAACGGCGTGCAGCAGCCGTCCAGCGCTTCCCCAAGTGGTGACACTACAGCCGTGGCCGGGTCAATCGTAACCGCACGCATGGTCAGCGTTTGTGGCGCAAAGGCGAGCGCCAGCAATTGCATGGCGGTGGGGTCATAAGCCAGATAGTTAATTTCAAATGCCGCCGTCATTGTGTCCGTTGCGCTGACGGGCAGCGTGATGGTCAGCGGCTCGCTCACGCCGGCCTGGCCGCTTTGCGTATCAAAATGCATGAGGCGCGGCGTGGATTCTCCATTTTTGGTCAGCACGGCAAAATAGCGATTTCCCGCCGTGTCCAAGGCGGCATCGAGCACCGGTGTGCTGCAGCAGCCGCTGATCCCTGCGCCAAAGGGTGTGATGCCGCCGGTAGCCGGATCGACCGTGGCGATTACCTCCCGATCCGCCTGTGGCTCATAAGCCAGAGCGAGCAAGCGTAGGGTGGGCGGCTCAACATTCGGAGACGGTGCGCCTTGCGCAAAGGCTGCCACGGGCAGCAGTAGTAAGGGAAGAATCCATAGCCAACGCTTCATGGCTGCACTCCTTTTGTAGCCAGCTTTGTCTGCAAAAATGTTACGGCGCCGGCTACTTCGTCTTCGCCCAATGCGTGCAATATGAGCGGGCCGTCATAGCCGGCTGTACGCAGCAAAGCCAGATAATAGTCATAGTCGAGCAGGCCCTGGCCGGCGGCAATGTTGCCGGCAGCCCCGTCCGTGCGTAGATCTTTAGCATGGGCCAGCACCAGATCGTTCCCCAGCAGAGCAAAAGCCTCGTCCAGCAGGGAACGCATATGTGCTAATTCGCCGCTGTGAAACAGATTGGCAGCGTCCATAACGATCTTGAGCTGAGGTGAACGCATTTCATCGAGCAGCCGCCGCGCTTTGGCCGCCGAATCCACCACATTGGCGACTTCCGGCTCCACACCCAGTGTGACGCCATAGCGTTCGGCGATCGCCAGCGCTGCCTGCATGTGCACCAGCAGGTCCTGCCAGGCGGCGGGAGAGTCATTGTCGGGGTGGCGGCGCCACATATTCTGCGCGTCGCGCGTGCCGGTGCAAAGTGTGATCACCTTTGTACCCAGGCGGGCGCAAGAGCTTGCCAACACATCCAGCCGGCGCAGACCGTCGGCGCGTGCCGCCGGATCAGGGTGAATCATATTATAAGTGCCGGAGATGGCAGCCATCTGCAGGCCGCGCTGGGCGTGAGCGCTGCGAATGGCATCGCAGGTGGCGGTATCCAACGCTTCAGGCAGAGTGGGCAGGCCGGCGCAGCTAAGATTGAACTGCACCACCGCAATCTTGTGCGCCGCCACGGCATCCAGTGTGGCGGACAGGGTGGGACGCACAAAAGTCTTGGCGAAAATTCCGATTTGCATAATATCTGTCTCAGCGTCACTCATCGACAGCCACCTGCTTAAAGGCTGCCTGTGGCGTCAGCCACCTCAATCCAGCCGCGGCTGTCCACAGACTGGTCAATGGCCACGAGGGTGCGCAGGGCTGCCAGGCCATCGTCCACGGTTGCCCCCAACTGGGAGGCGCCGTGCAAGATGGCCTCCGCCCAGCCCTCAATTTGCAGCTTGTAGGTGTAGGCGTCAGCACCCAAGACACGGCGATATTGGCCATCGACGCTGGAAAAACACGCCACTTCACTTGACTTGTGGAACCAGGGCAGAAATACTTTACCCTTTATGCTGCCTTGCTCGCCGTAGAGTTGGAACCCTTCGTCCCAGTCGCCGCGCACGGCGACGATCAGTTCCAGATGGCCCAGCGCGCCATCGGCAAAGGCGAGATCAATATACCAGCAATGGGCGTCAAAACGCTGTAAGAGGCGCGCCTGCACGGCTTCGATCTCCCCGCCCAGATAGCGCGCCGTATCAACCAGGTGGCTGCCGTGGGTGAGCAAATAGTAGTGGTCGCGGTTTGCCTTGGGGTCGCCGGCCGGGCGCTGCGCCTGTGCGCTTTGTACGATGATGGGCTGCAGGTTGTCCGTCATGGCGTAGCGATAGACCGAGTCGCAGTACCAGGCCTTGAAGGCCATGCGCCGGCCTATTTCCTGCTGGACAAACGTGTGCGCAGCCTGGATGCCAGGATCAAAACGTTTGTTGTTGCCTACTTGAAAGATCAGCTTTGACTCCTGCACCTGGCGCTGCAGCTGCTCGCAGGCGGAAACATCCACGCCCAGCGGTTTCTCCACCAGCACATGCTTGCCGGCGGCAATGGCTCGTGCGCATAAATCGACATGAAACTGATCCGCAGCCGCAACAATTACCGCTTCCACGGCGGGATCGGCCAGCATGGCGTCATAGTCGCTGTAGACTACTTGCGGCTGGTGAATGGCGGCCATGGCGGCGAGCAGGTCGGGGGCGCGGTCGCAGATGGCATAGAGTTCGGCGTTGCGTGTCTTGCGGCAGGCGTCAAAGTGGGCAGCCTGCGCGATCGGCCCAGCACCCAGAACACCGACACGCAGGAGACGGGTTTCTTTTTGCATGTCCACCAGTATAGCATGCACGCAACTTGGGCGCTTGTTCTACGTAGAGTTGAGTCAGGGGAGCCAACAGGCGCGCATGATTGCCCTGACTCCCGCCCGGTGCTACAATGCGCGCGGGCCATGCTACTTTGACAGCGTTAGAAAGGAATGCCCAATGCCGTACAGCGCAGAAATCAGCCGCGCCAATCCTTCTTGTTTCCTGTTTCTGATCGATCAATCGGGTTCGATGGAAGATCCCTTTGGAGGTGGCGAAGTGAGCCGCAAAAAGGCCGATCTGGTAGCCGACGCCATCAACCGGCTGCTGCAGAACCTGGTAATCAAATGTGCCAAGGAAGAAGGCATTCGCGACTATTTTCATGTGGGTGTGATTGGTTATGGCGACAACGTTGGCCCGGCGCTGAGTGGGGCGCTGGCAGGCAAACAGCTTGTGTCGATCAGTGAAATCGGCAACCAGCCGGCGCGCATCGAGCAGCGGATGAAAAAGGTGGAAGACGGCGCCGGCGGCCTGGTTGAGCAGCCGATCCGTTTCCCCGTTTGGTTTGACCCCATGGCGCACGGCGCCACGCCGATGTGCCAGGCGTTAACGCTGGCCCATGATGTGCTTGCCGCCTGGCTGCCCCAACATCCGGACAGCTTTCCCCCTATCGTGATCAACATCACCGATGGGGAGGCAACTGATGGCAATCCGGCTGCTGCGGCCACGGCGCTGCGCGATCTACAGAACAACGACGGTCATGTGCTGCTGTTTAACATTCATCTCTCGTCTAAAGGCGGACGGCCTATTGAATTTCCTCCTGTGACTGATAACCTGCCTGACCAATACGCCAGACAGATGTTTGAGTTGTCCAGCCTGTTGACGCCGACGATGCGCACAATTGCTCAGCAGGAAGGCTACAGCGCGACTGAGTCCAGCCGCGGCTTTGTCTTTAACGCCGATATGGTGTCGGTCATCAAGTTCCTGGATATCGGCACCCGTCCCAGCAACCTGCGTTAATGCCGTTATGTATGTGACTGCGCGCTCTTTTTGGGCGCCCAAGGCGGGCAACCGCAGCGACGAGTATGAAGATGCTTTTTGGCCGCCGCGCCGGGTCAACCGCAGCGGCGGCCATTTTCGCTTTGCCGTTGCCGACGGCGCCACCGAGACCTCCTTTGCGGCATTGTGGGCGCAGCGTCTGGTGCATGCCTATGGGGCAGGCTGCTTTGCCGGCGCTGATTGGCTGGAGGAACTGCGCCGGCAGCAGGCGGGTTGGTATGCCGAAGTGCTGCAGAAGCCGCTGCCTTGGTATGCCGAGGAAAAGGTGCGAAGTGGTGCCTATGCTGCGCTGCTGGGCTTTGAGCTTGCCACGGCATGGACCTGGCAGAGTATAGCCGTAGGGGACTGTTGCCTGTTTCAGTGGCGCGGGGAAGAACGAATCGCTGCGTTTCCGGCGCAGGCGGTCTCTTTCTTTACGTCACGCCCCTTCCTCGTACCAAGCAACAGCGCCGGCAACGCTGATCTGGGGCAGCAAATTGTACGGCAACAAGGGGAATGGCGGCCGGGTGATCGCTTCGCCCTGTTGAGCGATGCATTGGCGCAGTGGGTTTGGCGCTCTCTGGAAGCGGAATTGCTGCCGTGGCCAATGTTGGAAGAGATACACCAGGCGGGTCAGCAGCGGCTTTTCCGGCAGTGGGTCGATGCTTTGCGCCGGCGCACGGATCTGCGCAATGATGACGTCACGGCCCTGTTGATTACGGTGCAGTAGGCATAGTAGAGGATGTGGCATGGGTTGGCCAACGCCACAAGAGTATAACGAGGCAATACAAAACCCCCGCAGCGCGTTTGCAGACCCTGAACTGCGGGCCGGGCAGCCGGTGCTGACGGCGCTTGGCTTGCCGCGGCCGATCACGGGGGCATTTGCCAGCGTCTATCAACTGGCGTGCGGCCCACAGCGGACAGTCGCCGTGCGCTGTTTTCTGCGCGAGTTCGGCGACCAGCAGGAGCGCTACGCCGCCATCAGCGCCCATTTGGCACGCGTGGCGTTGCCCTACATGACCAACTTTACCTATCTCGCTAACGGTATCCGCGTCAATGGGCGCTGGCATCCCATTCTAAAAATGGATTGGCTTGAAGGGGAAGTGCTGCACAACTATGTGGAGCACAACCTCAACAGCCCGCAGGCGCTGCTCAACCTGGCTGAGCAGTGGGTGCAGATGGTTAAAATGCTGCGCACAGCAGAGATTGGCCACGGCGATCTGCAGCATGGCAACGTGATTGTCAGCGGCGGCCAACTGCGGCTCATTGATTATGACGGCATGTTTGTGCCCGCGCTGGCGGGTCGTCGCAGCCATGAACTGGGTCATCGCAACTACCAACATCCCGACCGCAGCGAGCAGGACTTCAGCCAGGGTGTCGATCACTTTTCGACTTGGGTGGTCTACACCTCGCTGGTGGCGCTCGCCGTTCAACCGCAGTTGTGGCGCGAGTATGCCGGCGGCGACGAGTGCCTGCTGTTCCGCCGCGAAGACTTTGCGCGCCCGGCACAGTCGCCGCTCTTCCGCAGCCTGGAAGCTTCGGCTGATCCGCGTCTGGCCAGCCTGACTGCTGTCTTTCATTCGCTTACCCAATTGCCGGCGGGCAAAGTGCCGCCGATTGACGCCGCCTATCAGGCCAACACAGCCGCCATGAATGGCTCGTCTGCGCCGCGCCCGGCAGCAGCCGACTGGCTGCGCGACCATCTCGCCCCCCCTAGAGCACAGACCGTTACTGTCGCCGCACCCCGTGTACAGAAAGCAGCGACTGCAGGCGGTCTGCCTGCCGGCCAGGCGAGCGCTGCGGCTAAACGCACAGCGCAGGCCGCACCGGCTGCAGCACAAGATGCGTCTGTCGAAGACCCTAGTTGGATTCGCGATTTCATTGGCGTGCAGCAGACACAGGCGGTTGATTTTGGCAGTGATATTGAGCACGAACGTAAAATTGTCCGTCTTTCAATGCTTGTCAGTTCTATCGCCTGGATCACTTTTTCTTGGGCAAGCTTGACACTGGCTGTGCCTGCTGCCGTGACAGTTGCCGCCGCCTTCGTCACGTTGGCGGCCCTCCTTCAAGGCTATCGGCTTGATCCCAGCGTGCAGGCCCAAGCGGCTGAGCAGCGCACGCTCAAAGAGAAAAGTGTGCTGGCTCGGCGTGCGCGCAAGCGTCTGCGGCGCATTCAGGCCAAACAGAAGCGCAGCGACGCCAGGCACGCTAAGCGGCGTGAAGGATTGGAACGCCGGCAGGTGCAGAGCCAGGCGTCCGAGCAGGCGGTGCTGGCCCGCCACGATCAGAAACTGCAGGCGGATTTGGCGGCGGCGCAGCGCCGGCGCGATCAACTGCGCCAATCCGGCTTGAATGCGGTGCGCAAACTGGAAACGCAGCATGCCGCGTATCTGGCTGATATGGACAAGCAGATTGCCGCCTCGCGCCAACTGGAGGAAGCGGAACTGCGGCAAACGCTGGCACGTCGCCAGCAGGAGTTTGTCGCCAGCTATATGAAGCGCCAGACGATCGACGCCGCCATCATCGCGGGTATTGGACCTGCCGCCAAGCAAGCGCTGCGCCAGCATGGGGTCGTGCGGGCTGCGGATTTGACGGCGGCGCGTCTGGCCCAGGTTGAGGGGGTCGGTGAGCAAAAAGGTCGCCTGCTGCTGGAGTGGCGGCGCAAGGCGGAGGCGCTTGCCTTACAAGCTGCGCCTCAAGATTTGTCCAAGATCGAAGAGACGCTGATCCGCGGTCGCTTTTACCAGCGCCGTTTTGTCCAGGAGCAGAGCAAAGGCAAGGCGCAGCGCCGGTTGGCCAAAGAGACTGCCGCCGTACAGGAACGCAACGCAGCGCAGTTGCAGATCGCGGATCAGGAGCCGGCCGCAATCCGCAGCCGCTCCGTGCAAAAACGTGCCGACATCCGTAAGCGATTTCAGTCAAGCCGTGCTCAAGTGCAGGCTGATCTGGCCGCCTTAGCCAAGCAAGCCGCCGACCGCCGCAACGCGCTCGACCAGGAGGCAGCCGCCGTACAGCAGGAACTGGCGCTGTTGCAGGCCCAGCAGGCGACGATCGATCTGCGTCTGCGTCGTTTTGAAGCAATCGAATTCGGCAGCTACGTCCGCCGTGTGCTGGGTCTTACATAGAAATCGATTGGCGCGGCCTGCTGTATACTAGCTATATGCAAACCTCACCTGTCACAATTGCATTATCTGAATTAGCCATTCCCTACCGCTTATTCACCCATCCGGGGCCTGTTGCTTCTCTCGAACAGGCTGCGCAGGAGCGCGGGCAGCGCCCCGCACAAGTCGTGCGCAGTATTGTTTTTCGCTTAGATCAGGATCGTTTTGCTATGGTATTGGTTGCAGGCCCAGCGCAGGTATCGTGGCGTGCGCTGCGCAAACAGTCGGCGCAGTCGCGGCTCACGATGGCCAGCGAAGAAGAGGTGCTGGCCGTCACCGGCTATCGCACCGGTGCGGTTTCCCCGCTGGGCCTGCCCCAATCGATGCCTATCTATATTGATGACAGTGTAACGGCGGAGCGGGAGATATCAATTGGCTCCGGCGTGCGCGGCACGACCGTAATTTTACTGTCTGCTGATCTGCTGCGCGCCCTGTCCGACGCCCAGATCGGTCATTTCCGCGCATGAGCGCGGAGCCGTGCACCCATCTTCACGTGCATTCGCATTACAGCCTGCTGGCGGCTACGCCGCCGGTCACGGCGTTGGCCGAACGTGCCGCCGCCGACGGTATGCAGCGGTTGGCGCTGACCGATACCAACGCTCTGTACGGAATGGTCGCTTTTGCCCGTGCTTGCCGTGCCGCATCTATACTGCCGATTGCCGGTATGACGCTGGCTGTCGCTGTCGACGAAAATGCAGCACAGCCGGATTGGGTCGTGTTGCTGATGCGCGATCCCAGCGGCTATCGCTCGCTCTGCCGTCTCTCCTCTCTGCTGCAGGCGCATCCGGAGCGGGAGCAGCTGCTGCAGCGTGGTGTGGCGTGGCATGATCTGGTGGCCAATCACAGCGGGCTGATCTGTCTGTGTGGCGGACGGCGCAGCCACATCGAAGCGGCGCTGCGGCTCGGACGCCCGGAGCGCGCCGGCGCACTGCTTGCTCGTTACGCCGGCCTTTTTGATGAAGAGTGCCTGCTCAGCCTCGAATTGCACAGCGACGGCGATCTGCTGGTGGCCAAAGATGCGGTGCAGTTGGCGCAGCGTTTTGGCGTGGAGTACGCTGCCGTGCAACCGGTCTATTTGATGCAAGCGGAGGAGCACGCTACGCTGGGTGTACTGGCAGCGATTGAACGCAATTGCCTGCTGGACAGTCTGAACAACAGCGAATGGAACGGCAGTGACCCGGCTGTCGCTCTGCACTGGCTGGCGCCTGAGGAGATGGCGCGGCGTTTTGCCACCTTGCCACAGGCACTGAACGCTGCCAACCGTGTTGCCGAACGCTGCGAGCCTTTTGTGCCGGACAGCCGGCCTGTGTGGCCGGTGCTCTCGCTTGCGCCAGGGCAGACGGCAGATGCTGCACTAGCTGAACGCAGCCGGCAGGGTGCGCTGCGCCGCTTTGGCACGGATGAAATTGTCGGCCAACGCCTGATCCATGAACTGGAAGCGATTGCCCAGCGCGGCTTTGCCCCCTTTTTCCTGATTGTTGCCGACATTGTCGCCTATGCCCGGCGGCAGAACATCCCGGTGAGCACACGCGGCAGCGTTGCCAACTCACTGGTGGCCTACAGCCTTGAAATCACAACTGTTGATCCGCTGGCGAACGACCTGTTGTTTGAGCGCTTTCTCAACCCAGCCCGCAGTGGACTGCCCGACATTGACCTCGACTTTTGCAGCCGGCGGCGTGATGAGGTGTTGGACTATGTACGCCGCACCTATGGCAACAACCATGTCGCGCTGGTCGCCACTGTCAGCACCCTGCGGCTGCGCTCTGCGCTGCGCGAGACCGGCAAGGCATTAGGCCTAAGTAATGAAACGATTGATCGGCTGGTGCGCCTGCTGCCTGACTCCTGGCATCCTGACCCGCGTCGCCGCTCGCAATCTGACCCGGCCACCATATTGAGCCAATTGGACGATCCCCAAGAACAGCAGGCCGTACAGTTCGCTTTGACGCTGGTGGGGCAGCCTGACCATCTCAGCGTCCACCTCGGCGGCGTCATCATCACACCTGGCCCGCTTACCGACTATACACCTGTGCAGTGGGCGCCTAAAGGCTTTCTGGTTACACAGTTTGATCATGATGACGTTGAGGCCATCGGCCTGCCTAAACTGGACCTGCTCGGCATCCGCGCTCTGACTGTGCTGGCCGATGCTGTTGCTCTGGTGCAGCGTGACGAAGATCGCCACTTTGCGTTAGACAGCTTGCCGCTGGACGATCCACTGACGGGGGCTTTGCTGGCGCGCGGCGACACGGTTGGCGTTTTTCAGTGCGAATCTACCGGCGCACAGCGGACACTGCGCCAGCTCAAAGCCCATTCCGTGCGCGATCTGGCGGTTGCCAATGCCTTCTTTAAGCCGGGGCCTGCCACAGGTGGCATGGCCGACCACTTTGTCCGCCGCTATCGAGGTGAGGAGCCTGTGGTCTATCTGCACCCGGCATTGGAGCCGATCCTGCAGGGCACGCGCGGCGTGCTGCTGTTTCAGGAGCAGATTCTGCGCGTAGCGCGCGAGGTAGCCGGGCTGAGTTGGGAGGAGGCGGATCACTTGCGACGAGGCATGAGCCGCTTCCGCCGTGACGAAATGGATGCTATGCGCGAGCGTTTCGTCACCGGCTGCCGGCGTCCGCCACCTGCTGGGCCGGCCCTGGATTCTACACAGGCACAGACACTCTGGGAGCAAGTAAAAGCTTTTGCCGGTTACGGCTTTAACCAGGGGCACGCAACCGCTTATGCCGGCGTCTCCTATCGCTCCGCCTATCTCAAGACGCACTGGCCGGCGGCTTTTCTATGCGCACGATTGGCGAACTGGGGTGGTTACTACAACCAGGCCGTCTATGTGGCCGAAGCGCGCCGCTTGGGCATCCGGGTGCGGCCGCCGCACATCAACCACAGCGTCAGTCACTTTGCGCTGGAAGCGTCCGAGGTGAAGGGGAAGCGCCAGTCTGTGCTGTGGATGGGGTTGGGGCAGGTGCGTGATCTGCGCGCAGGCACAGTGTCGGCCTTGCTGGCCGCTCGCCAACAGGGTCCTTTTGCCGATCTGGCCGACTTTATGCAACGTGTGCCACTGCAAAGTAAAGAAGCGGTCCATCTCATCCGCTGTGGTGCGCTCGACGGATTGGGCGCCGGCCGGGCTGCACTGCTGGCGGAACTGGCGCGTTATGAACGGGGCGGAGTGGCGCAGATGGGTTTTGATTTTCTGGTGCAAGATGCAGCGGCGGAAAGCGCACAAGAGTGTCTTGCCTGGGAAAGCCAAATTCTAGGGTTTCCGGTCAGTGTGCACCCCCTGGCAGCGCTGTCAAAGCCGCTGCCAGGGCTGACCATAAGCGAATTCCTGCTGCAGGCAGAGCACAATGCAAGAAATGCGCCGATGGCGGTCGTAGGCGTGCGTTTGCCTGGCTGGACAGGTGGTGCTGGGTTTTTCTTAGGAGATGAGCACACCTACATGGTGGCTGTCGGCCCGCGCGGACAGCGTTCACCACCCGCGTGGCAGCCCGTCACAATCTGGGCCTGCCGGCAAGTGGACGAATGGGGTGGTAGTGTTGCAGCTTTCGGTGGAAGAGTTTGGAAAAAGAGATGACATCCTGTAGAACAGGTTTATGTGGAACCGAAGAACAGGAGGTCATCTCTGATGGGAAGTGTACGAGAAGAAGGGCGGCAAGTCAACGGCAAG
>JBBRBX010000134.1:0-13089 GCA_038205395.1 Caldilineales bacterium | reverse complement strand
GCGGGCGACGAAAACTCTACATGGGAGGCCTACCGCCGTTCGCTGCACGCGGGCCTGTCGGCGGCCTTGAGCGGTATTCTCTTCTGGGGCTGGGATATCGCCGGCTTTAGCGAAGAACTGCCGAGCGCCGAGCTTTATTTGCGCGCGTCGGCCATGGCGGCATTCTGCCCAATCATGCAGTATCACAGCGAGTATCGCCAGCCCGGTGCACCTTCCAAAGATCGCACACCCTGGCACATTCAAGCACATAGCGGCGACGAGCGTGTGATTCCCATTTACCGCTCATTTGCCAAGCTACGCATGCAGTTGATCCCCTATCTGGCCGCCGAGGCAGCCTATTGCGTCGCCAACGGCGAACCACTGCTGCGCCCGCTGCTGCTTGACAATGCTGACGACCCAACGGCCTGGCAGATATTCGATCAGTACCGGCTTGGGCGCGATCTGCTGGTGGCGCCTGTCGTTGAAGAGGGGGCCACAACGCGCCGGCTGTACTTGCCCCCCGGTCAGTGGCAGGATTTCTGGAGCGGCGCACCCACTCAGGGCAGGCAATGGCTGACAGTTGCGGCGCCGCTTGACCGTATTCCCGTTTTTGTACGCGCAGGAGCCAATCTCGTCATCGATCTGGCTGCCTGTGATATACTGGTTTAGTTAGAATCAGTCTATCTGGCTGCGATGGCGTTTTTATTCTCTCGCGGCCTACGTATGAAGCGAGTATCAGTGAACGACTTACTAAGCTCTACCAACGAAGAATCCGCCAGCCTATTGCCCGATCTCACTATCGACCAATTGTCTGCACCGCTGCGGGCGGCAGTTGAGCGTGCAGGCTGGCCTGACCTTATGCCGGTGCAGGCGCGCGGCATTCCTTATCTGCTGGCGCGGCGCAATGTGATGATCCAGGCGCGCACCGGCTCCGGCAAGACGGGCGCGTTTTTGCTGCCGATGGTCGAACGGCTCAACCCCAAGCGCGACCGCTGCCAGGCGCTGATCCTGGTGCCCACACGTGAACTGGCCCGCCAGGTCTGGCATGAGGCACAGACGATCTTTGCCGACACGGGGCTGCGCACGGTGGCGGTCTATGGCGGCGTGGGCTATGGCCCGCAGATCGACGCGCTCAAGCAGGGCGCCCATATTGTCGTCGGCACCCCCGGGCGCGTGCTGGATCATCTGCTCAAACGCACCTTCTCGCTCGATAACCTGGAGATGCTGATCTTCGACGAAGCCGACCGCATGTTGTCGATGGGTTTCTATGAAGACATGCTGGCGGTCAAGAGCTATCTGCCCGACCGCCCCATCAACACCTGCATGTTCTCGGCCACCTTCCCACCCTATGTGCTGCGCACGGGCCGCCAGTTTATGGCGGACCCGGAATTCATCAGCCTCAGCCGCGACCATGTGCATGTCACCGAAACCGAACATGTCTACTACCAGGTTCCGGATCGGGGACGCGAGCGTGCACTGGTGCGGCTGATCGAGGTGGAGAACCCCGGCTCAGCCATTATCTTCTGCAACACCAAGGTCAATGTCCACTTCGTGTCGGTGGTCTTGCAGCGCTTCGGCTATGACGCAGACGAACTCAGCGCCGACCTGGCGCAGAACGAACGTGAGCGGGTGCTGGAACGGGTGCGCCAGGGCACGCTGCGCTTTTTAGTGGCCACCGACGTGGCCGCGCGCGGCATCGACATCCCTGAACTGTCGCATGTCATCCAGTACGAAATGCCCGAAGACCCCGAATCCTATATCCACCGCGCCGGGCGCACGGGGCGGGCGGGTGCGACGGGCATCGCCATCACCTTGATCAACGGCATCGGCGACAAGCTGGCGTTGGATCGCATCGCCAAACGCTTTGAAGTGGAATTTGAGGAGCGCAGCATGCCCAGCGACGCCGATGTCGAGGCCGTGGTGGGCGAACGGGTGACGGCGCTGCTGGAAGCGCGCCTGCGTGCGCGCGACAACTTGCAAAGCGAGCGCAGCCGCCGCTTTACCGGGCTGGCGCGGGCCTGGGCGGAAAGCGAAGAAGAGATGGCGCTGATCACGATGCTGATCGACGACTACTATCAGCAGATGCTGCACAAGCCGGTGGTCCCGCCTGCCGGCGAGGCGGCGCCGGCTGCCGTCAGAAGCGAGCGGCCGGCCGGCGGCGCACCCACCAGCAGACGGCGGGTGCGCCGCCGCTAGACGGCGATCGTCTCCCCTCAATTATGCAACAAAAAAGCGACGCTCGTAAGGGCGTCGCTTTTTTATAGGCAAGGGAGGTGCTAGTTACGCCGGCGGCGGATGATGTCCAGGTAGACGGCAAAGATGACGATGGCGCCGGTCACCACCATCTGCCATTCCTGCGGCACCCCCAGAATACGCAGCCCATTGGTCAGCGTGCTAATAATAAAAGCGCCGATGATGGTGCCCAAGATGGTGCCTTCACCGCCGCTCAAAGAAGTGCCGCCGATCACGACGGCGGCGATGGCGTCCAGTTCGTAGCCCGCTCCCAGCGCCGGCTGCGCCGAATTGAGGCGCGAGGCGATCATCACACCGGCCAGCCCGCTGAAAGCGCCGCCCAGCGTGTAGACGGCTGTTTTCCACGATGCAACGTTGACGCCGGACAGCCGTGTGGCTTCCTCGTTGCTGCCGATGGCGATCGTATAGCGCCCCAGCACCGTCTTGGAGAGGATAAAGGCCGCAGTAAAGGCTGCTCCAAACAGCAGGAAGACGGAATTGGGGATATTCAGCTCTGGAATCACGGCGGCGATGACCGACCCCATCATAATTTCGCGAAAGGCCGGGGTGTCATTGAAGTAGATCGGCTTGACTTGGGCAATCACCAGCGACAGCCCACGGGCAATCATCATCATACCGAGTGTAGCAATAAAAGGCGCCACCTTCAGGCGTGAAATCACGATGCCGTTGACAAAGCCGGCTAGCGCACCCGTCAGCAAACCCACCACCACGCCTACGGGGATGGGCAGCCCCATGTTGGTGACGGCAACACCGGTCATCACAGCGGAGAGAGTCATCACCGTACCGACCGAGAGGTCGATGCCGCCGGTAATGATGACGAAGGTAACGCCGAGGGCAAGCACGCCGTTGACGGCGGTGGCCAGCAAAATGCCGATAACATTGTCAAAGGTGAAAAAATACTGTGAAGCCAGCGAGAAGGCGATAAAAAGAACGATCAAGCCGGCAAATGCCAGCAATTTTTGCGCTGCATCTGAGCGCAAAACATTGCGCCGTTTGGGGACAGTGGTGTCAATCGCTGCCATGGTTATACCTGCCTGCCTTGTGAATGATCGAAAGAAACAGCAGTAGAAGCTGCGTCCGCGGCGACAATACCGCCGCGCTGGGTGGCGAACTGCATAATCCGTTCCTGCGTCGCCTCAGAGGCGCTGAGTTCTCCCGTAATACGCCCTTCGCACATCACAATAATGCGATGGCTCATGCGCAGAATTTCGGGCAGTTCCGAAGAGATCATAATGATCGCCTTGCCCTGCGCCGCCAACTCGTTGAGCAGGCGGTAGATTTCGCTCTTTGCACCGACGTCAATCCCGCGTGTCGGTTCGTCAAAGATCAGCACATTGGTGTCAGCCGTCAACCACTTGCCGATGACCACCTTCTGCTGGTTGCCGCCGGAAAGATTCTTGACCTGCTGCTGGAGGTTTGGCGTCTTGATTGACAGCGCCTGCACATAGTGTTCGGCGGCCGAGCGGGTGCGCGTGCGGTTGACCAGCGTCGAGCCGTCCAAGAATTTGCGAAAGGCGGCCAGCACAATGTTGGCTTCCACATCCAGCCCCAGCGCCAGCCCATAGCGTTTGCGATCTTCGGACAAATAGCCGATGCCGTTGGCCACTGCGTCGCGCGGGCTGCGAATCTGCACCGGCTTGCCCTCCACCCATATTTCACCAGAATCGATGGGGTCTGCACCAAATACGGCTCGCGCCACTTCCGTGCGGCCTGCCCCCATCAAACCGGCAAAGCCCAAAATCTCACCCTGCCGTACTTTGAAGCTCACATTGCGCACAGAAGCGCCGCTGTTAAGGTTTTTGACTTCCAGCACCACTGGCTGGCCCGTCTCTTCCGGCACTTCGGGGGCGGATTCGTAGATCGTGCGCCCCACCATCATGCTGATGATGCGGTTAATGGGCACATCCGCCGCCTGCACTGTGTCTACATAACGGCCATCCCGCATCACGGTGATGCGGTCGCTGATCTTTTTCAGCTCTTCCAGCCGGTGGGAAATATAGACGACACCTACGCCGCGCCCGCGCAGATCACGGATAATGCGAAAAAGTTCTTCAATCTCCGTTTCGGTCAGCGCCGCGGTCGGCTCATCCATAATCAAAACTTGCGAGTTAAAGGAGAGCGCTTTGGCAATCTCGACCATCTGCTGTTTGGCAACCGTCAGATCGGCGGCCTTGGTGCGAGGGTCGAGTTTGAGGTGCATTGAATCAAACAGCGCCTGTGTCTGGGCGTTGAGTTGATTTTCGGCCAGCATAAAAGGGAGGCCCTGCCGTGGTTCGCGCCCGATAAAGACGTTCTGCGCCAGGGTCAAATGGGGCATCAAATTGAGTTCCTGGTGAATCATGCTGATCCCCAGATTCTGGGCGGCGCGCGGGTTGGGGATCACGACCTCGCTGCCCTGATAGAGAATGTGGCCCGCATCTTTATGGTAGATGCCGGCCAGAACCTTCATCAAGGTCGATTTGCCGGCGCCGTTCTCACCGATCAGGGCATGCACCTCGCCTGCCTGCAGTTCAAAATGCGCCTGATCGAGGGCATGGACACCAGGAAAGGATTTATCAATCCCTTCCATTGAAACTAAAATATCGCTCATGCTGCGTCCTTCAATCCCATAAATTCTCCACAGCAGCAGTGCGCACCTGCTCCGCGGGGAGCAATAAGGGCACGACAGTGCGTGCCCTTACTGTTCTTATGCAGAGAGTTTGCTCAACACATGTGCGCAATCAATGTTCAATCGTAGAGCAGTGGCTTCATCTCTTCGGAGTCGATGTTGGTGGCGTCATACCACTTGAAGCCGGTGTCGATGGTCTTGGGCAGCTCTTCGCCGTTGATGGCCTTGACGGCGGCTTCGACGCACTTGTAGCCGATGCCGACCGGGTCCTGCGTGATGGCGCCGGCCTGCACGCCGCTGCGCACAGCATCCTTCTGCTGCTTACCGGCATCATAGCCGATCACCACGATCTTGCCTTCCATGCCCAGTTCGGTCACGGCGTTCAATACACCGATGATCGAACCTTCGTTGGCGCCGAAGAAGCCCTTCAGATTGGGGTGCGCCTGGATGATCGCCTTGGCCAGGTCGGTGGACTTGAGCTGGTCGCCGCCGCCGTACTGAACGTCGACGATCGTGATGTCCGGATACTTATCCTTGATCTGGTTGACGAAGCCGTCGCGGCGGTCAATGCCGGTGCGGCTGGTCTGGTCATGCACGATCACGGCAACTTCGCCTGCGCCGCCGATCAACTCGGCCATTTTGTCCGCAGCGTAAGCGGCCGCAGCGACGTTATCAGTGGCCGCCGTGGTGACAGGGATATCGCTGTCGACGCCGGAGTCAAAGCCAATCACCGGAATGCCTTTGGATTGGGCTTCTTCCAACTGCGGGATCACCGCTTTGCTGTCCAGCGCTGCCAGGCAGATGGCTGCCGGATTCTTGGCCAGAGCGGCCTGCAGCATCTCGATCTGCTTGTCAACCTGCGATTCCGATTCCGGCCCTTCAAAAGTGATGTCGACATTGAAGTCGGCAGCAGCCTGCTCGGAACCCATCTTCACAGCTTGCCAGAACTGGTGCTGGAAGCCCTTGGAAATGACCGGGATATAGGGCTTGGCGGCGTCTGCAGCCGGTGCATCAGCAGCGGGTGCATCAGCAGCGGGTGCATCAGCAGCGGGAGCATCCGTAGCGGGAGCATCCGTAGCGGGAGCATCCGTAGCGGCGGCATCCGCAGCCGGTGCGGCTGGGGCGGCAGCCGGTGCAGCACAGCCGCTCAGCAGTGCCGCGACCAGCATAATTCCCAGCACAACACTCAGCAAGTGCTTGTTTTTCATGTGTATCTCCTTAGAATGTGAAATTTATATTGGCAGACTCCAGGTAGAGCCGTCAACGCGTTGAAAGGGCGCAATCTCAACCGCAAGCAGTAGTGAATGGTTTCGCCAAAGTAGGTAACGAGATCGCAAGGATTGGCTTTGATTATACCGCCGCCCCAACCTGTGTCAAACTGTCCGTGCCGCCGCATTTGATTACTGAATTTTGAACACAAAGGCGTGGCGGCACGGCTCTTGCTCCGGCAGTTGAATGCGCAAGCCATCGGCCGTCCGGCTCCACTGCAGTGCGCCGCTGTGCCCCAGCAGTTCAACCTGCTGCACTGCCGGCCCTTCCTCTCCCTGCGCCAGCGAACGAATCAATGCAGTTTGTCCCGGCCAAGCCAGGCAGATGGCATAGAGAATGTCGCCCTTGCGCGTAAAGCGGAAATCCTCGGCTGTGAACGCGGCCCGATCCGTGTCGGTGAAAGCGCCTTCCGGCACTTCCGTCGGCCCTTCACCAAAGATGCGCCACGGGCGTGTCTCATAGATCGCTTCGCCATTCACGGCCAGCCAGCGGCCAATCTCACGCAGGAGTTCCTGCTCCGGCTCCGGGATTGTGCCATCCGCGCGCGGGCCGATGTTCAGCAGCAGCGCCCCGTTCTTGCTCACGACATCGATCAAATCCTGGATCAGAGACAAGGCGCTCTTGTAATCCTGATTCACGACATAGGACCAGGAGTTTTTGGAGACGGAGGTGTCGTTCTGCCACAGCATCAGTCGGATCGCATTCAGTTGGCCACGCTCAACATCAAGCACAGCCGCGCCTTCGGGATAGGCTTCGTATTTGTAATTGATGGCCACCCCCTTGCCCCACTCGCGTCCGCGGTTATAGTAGTAGGCTGCAAAACGCTGCAAGTAAGATGCAAACGCCACATGGCCAATCCACCAGTCAAACCAGACCAACTGCGGTTGATACTTATCCACCAGTTCGCAGGTGCGCGCCAGCCAATCTTCCAGATACTCAGGGCTGGGATGTGGCGTAGTGTCGAGATCGTGGTCATCTTGACCGGCGTCATGCACAACGGCCGGCCCATAGAAATCGGCATAGGCCGGGTCTTGGACATCGGAGGGAAATTTGCGCCCGCCGTTCATAAACCACCAATGTTCCGCACGGTGGCTGGATACGCCAAAGACCATGCCACGCGCCCGCACAGCCGCCGCCAGATCGCCGACCACGTCGCGCTGCGGCCCCATTTTGGCGGCCGTCCAGCGCGACAGCGCGCTGTCATACATGGCAAAGCCATCATGGTGTTCAGCCACCGGCACGACAAAGCGCGCCCCCGCCTCGGCAAAGAGCGTCGCCCAGGCGTCGGGGTCATATAGTTCCGCTTTGAACTGTGGAATAAAATCCTTGTAGCCGAACTCACTCTGCGGCCCATAGGTGGCGAGGTGATGTTCGTACTCCGGCGATCCTTGCTGGTACATATGGCGCGGATACCATTCGCTGCTGAACGCGGGCACCGCATAGACGCCCCAATGAATAAAGATGCCAAACTTGCCGTCCGTATACCACTGCGGAACCTGGTACTGGCGCAGCGATTCCCAGGTCGGTTCAAATTGTGTGCTTTTCTCTACAGCAGACATAGTGTCGTTTCTCTATCCTCCGTTGGATGGTTCCCAAATTGGTTGTGGTGTAATTGGACCAGTCACCGCCACTCCCTATGCCGAGAGCGCCCGCGTACGGCGCCCAGCCGGGAACCGAGTACAACCCCCAGTGGACAAAAATGCCTAACTTGGCGTTGTCGAACCAGACCGGCAAAGGATGAGTGGAAACGGATTCGCGTGTCGGTGCATACGTCATGCGCTTTGTCCTCCTTCTGTATCATACTTCTGTATCATACTTCTGTATCATACAAAACCGCGTGGACGGTGCGAACCTGACGTGGCTCCACCACCCAGAACAGGTACAAGAGTGTTCCGCAGGCAGCCACGGTGGCGGCAGTCATCAGCAGTCCGGGATAGCCGATCAGTGTGGCCAGCCATCCCCCCAAGAGCGGGGAAAGCACGACAGGCAGCGCCAGCATTGTATTGGTGAGGCCAATATAGGTGGGGCGGTCGGCGGGTTCGCAAAATTCCAAAATGATGTTCATGCTGGAGACCCAGTCCGCAGACAGATAGGCGCCCAACAGCACAAAGGTCAAGAGCAGCCACTGCCAACTGGGGGCCAACAGCGTCACGAGTGAGGCCAGCGTCAGCAAACTTGCGGCAGAGGTGAGCACCAACTTGTGACCAAGGCGGTCGCCTACTACGCCCCAGATCAGGCTCATTACCGCCTGGCTGCCGATCAAGGTAGCCGTCAGCAGGCCGACTTGAGCGCCGTCCAGGCCAAACCGTTCGCTGCCGTAAATAATAAAAAAGCCAATCGCCATCGCCCCCAGCAGTACAACCGTTCGACTGACAAAAAAGCGCCGATAGTTGCGGTTGCTGTGCAGGATGATTGGCAGTTGGCGCAGATAGCGGCCAATCGGCGCCGCCTGTTTGACAGTCGTACTGGGCGGCTCGCGGTTGAGGGCCAATCCTACCCAGGAGATCGCCACGGCGCCAAAGGCGAACAGGAACAGCAGGCTGAAGTTGCCGGGAAAAGAAAGACGCTCCAACACACGGCCAACCAGAAAAGCGCCGGCAATGCCCATGAACGCGCCGATGCCGCTGCTCATCCCGGCCCACAGGCCGCGCCTCTCTACAGGAATCACCTTGGCAATCATGTCAAACCAGGCAGGCGTCGTCGACCCTGCGCTCAAAGACGCCGTCGCCAGCAGAGCCAGCAGCAGCACAAGGGCAAGATTGGGGGCAGGCACGGCGAAAAACCAGACGACGCCTGCCATCAGCAGATAAGGCAGCCGTTCGCCCACACTGACCCACATAACGAACGGCTTTTTGTAGCGCAAACTTTCGGCGAAACTGGCGGTGAGCAACTGCGGCAGATACAAGCCCAACCCCCAAAGGGCGGCAATCAGGCCGACTGCGAATTTAGAATCGGTCAATTGGTTGACCAATAAGGGCATGACCGTTTCGCGCGAGACAAAGCTGATGCCCAGTGTGATGAAGGCGACATCCAGCACATTGACGGCAAAGTTCCAAGTCAGGTTGGCATCACGCTCTTTGGTTGTCGAAACGGCCATAGCCGCGGCTATCCCTTAATGCCGGTCAAGGCAATGCCGCGCACAAAAAGACGCTGGCCCAGGAAGAAAACGATCAGCACCGGCAGGAGGACAAACAAGATCAATAATAAATTGATTTTCCTGCGCTGGATTACAAATTAATCTAAACTATGCTTGGGAGCAGAAGTAATTGAACACAATTGACCTAAAACAAATTTACGGCAAATGCTGGACAACCGCACCGGCGTGTGCTACCATATGGTATGCGTACCACACACCAATATCATACCCTGTGTTGCTGTTGATGTCAAGCATCATTTTTAAGCCATTTTCTCGCTGCCATGACTACGATTCGTGACGTTGCCCGGCGCGCCGGCGTGGCGCCTATTACTGCCTCGCGCGCCTTGAGCGATACGGGCTATGTGAGCGTCACTACCCGCGCCCGCGTGCAGCGCGCTGCCGCCGAGCTGGAATATGTGCCCAATATGTTGGCCAAGAGCCTGCGCTCACACCACACACAAACGCTGGCGCTGCTGCTCACCGATATCACCAATCCTTTTTGGACAACGGTTGCGCGCGGTGTAGAAGACGAAGCCAGCCGCAATGGCTACACGGTCATCTATTGCAACACGGATGAGAACGAAGCCAAACAGGAGCAGTACATCTCCATGCTCCTGCGCCGCCGCGTCGACGGCGTGCTTTTGGTGCCTGCGGCTTCGACAGGCGAGGCAGTGCACGCGCTGCAGGCACAGCAGGTGCAGGTCGTGGTGCTTGACCGCCGCCTGCCCGGCGTGGCCGTAGATGTAGTGCGCGGCGCCTCCAGCGACGGCGCACGCCGGCTGGTGCAGCACCTGATCGAACTGGGCCATCGGCGCATTGCCGTGCTGACTGGGCCGGCCAATTTATCCACGGCACAGGAGCGCGTGGATGGTTATCGCCGTGCGCTGCAAACGGCGCAGATCAACATAGACCCCAGCCTGATGCTGTTTGGCAGCTACACTGTAGAGAGCGGGGCCGCCATGGCCAGGCAGGTGCTCCACATGCAGCCGCGGCCGACCGCCATCTTTGCCGCCAACAACTTTTTAGCGGCTGGTGTGCTGCGTACGCTGTATGCGGAAGGACTGCGCGTGCCGGAGGATATGTCGCTGGTTTCCTTTGAAGACCTCCCCTTTCACTACGTGCGCGAGCCGTTTCTTACTGTTGCCCAACAGCCTGCGTACACGTTGGGGAGCACAGCCGCGGGCTTGCTTTTGCAGCGCATCGCCCAAAAGGGAATGGATACCGGCCCATGCCAGGAGATTGTGCTGCCCACAGAGATCGTAGTGCGCTTCTCCACTGCCGCGCCTGCTGCAGCGGGCGCATAACAACCGAGCTGCGCACAAAGCGACCCTTCTCCAAGCCTAAATAGAACATACGTCACCGACAGACGAGTAAAATTTGCTCACAATAACATCCGACAGTATATCATTTTTAAAACAGACAAAGGCGCACAATGACCTACTTTGGCTTTCTCGCTATTTTTCTCGGCATTCCGATTGCCATTCTCGCTCTGATTGCGTGGTGGGATGAGCGACGCGGGCGCACAATGCCGGCAGTTTTAGCTAGTTGGTCACCCTACGCCATCATTGCCGCCCACTGCATCATTGCGCTGGTCTACACGACACCGTGGGACAACTATCTCGTCGCCACGCATGTCTGGTGGTATCATCCCGAATTGGTGACAGGTGTGGTCATTGGCTGGGTGCCCATCGAGGAGTACACCTTCTTTATTTTACAGCCGATTCTGGCTGGGCTATGGCTTGTCTTTCTGGCGCGCCGGCTAACCCCGCCGCCTGCGACCCTCAAAACAGCCAATGCCGGGCTGTGGCGCTGGGGATCGCTCGCGCTGCTGGCTGTGGTCTGGTCTGTAGCAGTAGGAATTCTAATGACGGGCAGCCAGCCTTTGACGTATCTGGCGCTGCTGATGGGCTGGGCGCTGCCGCCGCTGATGCTGCAGGTCGCCTTTGGCGGCGACATTCTCCGCCATTACCGCAAACTGCTTCTGTGGACGATCATTCCCGTCACGGTCTATCTGTGCGTTGCCGATGCGCTTGCCATTGAGTCAGGCACTTGGACCATCAACCCGGAACAGTCGGTCAACATCTTTATCGGCGGACTGCCGATCGAAGAAGTAATCTTTTTTCTAATGACAAACGTTATGATCAGCGTGGGGACAACCCTGGCCTTGGCACGCCAGAGCCAGGAGCGCGCCCCGCGCAGCGTGTTGTCCCTGCTGAATCGTTTGGCCGGCCGTCACCCTGCCCCTGCGAATTAAGGAGGCGTTTGTGGCTGTCGAACTGCGTGCTTTTGCTTCACCCGAACATCGCCCCTTTCTGTGGCGGCAACGCGCTGATCACCCCGCTGGTCGCCGCGCTGCGCTGTTGATTCACGGTTTCCCCGGTACGCCGGCTGAAATGCGGGCAGTCGGCGAATTGCTGCACGCGGAAGGTTGGACGGTGCAGGGGCTGCTGCTGCCGGGGTTCGGCAGTGAATTCAACGATTTACCACAGCGGGGACAAGAAGATTGGGAGACAGCGATTGAACACGCGCTGCTTACCCTGCAGCAAGAACATGACGACGTGATGCTGGTCGGCAACTCGATGGGAGCGGCCCTTGCCCTGCGCGTAGCGGCACGCCGGCCAGCCGCAGCGTTGATTCTATTCTCGCCTTTCTGGCGCATCAATGGCTGGCTCGACCTGGTCTTTCCGGTGGCGGCTACGCTGCTGCCGCAGATCAAACCTTTTGGGCGCGCCGACTTTGCCGACCCGCGTCTGCGCGAAGGCATCCGCCAATTTATGCCGGACGTGGATCTGGATGACGGTGAGGTGCAGGCAGCGCTGCGCGAACTGCGCCTGCCGGCGCAGGTGTTGGGTCGGGTGCGGCGCAGCGGCCAACTCGGCTATCACAGCGCCGCCTATGTGACAGCGCCGACGCTGATTATCCAGGGTGCGCAAGACAAGCTTGTCAAACCGGCAGTCACCAGGCGGCTTGCGGCTCGCCTGCCGAATCTGGACGCCTATGTTGAGCTTCCCGGAGAGCACGAGTTGATCCGCGGGGTCGATCATACATGGCCGGCCATTGCCGATTCCGTGCGGCAGTTTGTCCGTAAGATCGAAGCACGCTTGGCTGCGCAGTCCGCCAAACCGGCCACACACTAGCATTGGGAACTTATGTCCTCCGTGACGGCACATTTACGTAACAGTGTTACACAGCTAAGCCGATCTCGGCTGCTGCTTACTCACCTCTCTTCACCGCGCAACTGGTTGGTTGTCATCTGGGTGCTGACGATGATTACAATCCCCATCATCCGCTGGATAGTCGGCGATGGCATCCTTGTATGGGGAGTGATTGCCACCGTCTTGCTGCAGGCGGCCGCAGTGCTCAGCGTGCTGCAGGCAGCCTGGGGCAGTCGAGAAACAGGCCGTGTGATGCTGATTGTCATGCTGCTGGCATGGCTGGCGGAGAGAGTCGGCAGCACCACAGGCATCCCCTTTGGCGCTTATCACTATACCGAATCGTTAGCCCCTCTGCTGGGCGGCGTGCCCCTGATTATTCCAGTCGCCTGGCTGATGATGCTGCCGGCAGCTTGGGCAGTGGCAGCCGCCATTACAGCCAGCAGCCGGGGCTGGCGTTTTGTCGTTGTCAGTGGGCTGGCTTTTACGGCCTGGGATCTCTTTCTCGATCCGCAGATGGTTGGCTGGGGCTACTGGGTGTGGGATCAGCCTGGCGACTACTTCGGCATTCCCTGGATCAACTTTCTGGGCTGGTTTGCCACTTCTGCCCTCATTACCCTGGCTGTGCGCCCCCAACCACCACCCATTTCCCCACTGCTGGTTATCTACACGATCACTTGGCTGCTGCTGAG
>JBBRBX010000133.1:0-13213 GCA_038205395.1 Caldilineales bacterium | reverse complement strand
CCCCCCGCCTCCCCCACCGCTACTTTTTCGCGCTTCCTGCCGGTCCCCTCAAAAAACCGGCTACTTTGCCTGTACACAACTCACTCTTTGTGGCTATTATATTGTGGGGGCGGCCCTGTTTTGGGCCCCCCACTTCTAGTTGCTGTTTTCGTCCTACTCCGGCTGCGCCAGCGTCAACAGCAGCCCGTACATCATGACCTTGCCGTTGCTGCTGTGGCTGGACTGCGTCACCGAGGAGATGCTCCACGAGCTGGCAGTCTGCACCAGGGGCGGCAGTTCTTCAGCCGGCGGCTGCGGAGCGACAAACAGCCCAATCACGCCACCCAGGTTGTTGAGCAGCAGCAGGTCATCGCTCAGCGGCGAGAGGGAGGCAGTCCACGGCGAGAAGAAGCGCCAGGGAATTGCAGTGTCGGGCGCGTTGTCAAAATAGGCGTCCGAGTTTTCCAGGCCGCTGAAATCCACCACCGGCGTCTTCTCACCGCTAGCTGCGTCCACATAATAAAAGACCGTAAATGGCGTCCAGGTCGTAATGCTCAACGCCGCAACGACCACCCCTTGGCTGTCCGGCAGCCAGCTAAGACCATGCGGCGTAGCCGGCATGGACTGCCAGTCGGGAATGGCTGTAGCCCATTCGTCCGGCCCCACCAGCAACTGCGGCTCGGCCGCCGGGTCGGTCAGATCCATCATGTACAGGCTAAACTGCCGCCCACCCATATCGGTGAAGTCGGCCAGCAGCACGGCCATTTTGCTGCCGTCGGGAGAAATCGCCGCCGGACCATCTAGATAAATACTTTCAAAGTCAAACAAGGGCAAATGCTGCGGCAGCAGTGCATTCATGTCCGCCACCTCCTCAGCCTCGCCGCCCGCTGGGTCGATGCGCTGCAAGCTTAGTGTAAAGGTGAGGCCGCCGGTCGGGTTGGCACGCCAGAAATAGATAGCCCCGTCATCAGCATTCCAGGTAGGCAGATAATCCAGATTGACCGGCGTATCCGACTGCGCAACCATCGGCGTCCAAGAGCCTGCCAACCCGTCGTCGGTCAGGTTGGTGAAGGCGCCATCAGGCACGCTCATCAGCCAGATATCGCTTTCATTGCCAAGCTGGAAAGGGTTCTCGCTAAAGGCGATAGCGTCGCTGGTTGGCGCCCACTGCAGTTGATAAGGAAAATTGCGGAACTCACCGCTCGGCAGCGAGTGGCAGCGTTTGCCGGCGTTGGCAAAGGTGAACAGGCAGATCTGCTGCTCACGGTTGCGGCGGTTGCCGGTTTCAGTGTACCAGGCGATAAAGCGGCCGTCGGGCGACAGGGTGGCGAAAGGAGCTTGGCGCTCATTGAGTATGTCTGTCACCGGGCGCGCGCTCTCAACCGTAATGGGTGCGGTGACCGTAGTGGTGGCGGTCGTGGTCACCGTCTCCGTCATCGCCGCGCTTTCCGTCTCCGTCATGGCCTCGCCGGCGGCGACCGGCGTTGGAGTGGCAGTGGCGGCAGCCGGTGCGGCCTGGACACTGGGCGCCACCAACAGCCCTAGCACGGCCAAGGCGGCCGCAAAAAGAATACTGGTAAAAACTCGCATGACATATCCTCCTAATACTGATACAGATGGTTGGGTTACAACCAGGTATTGTAGCAAGGACGCGGCTGTTACGCATGCTACAAAATGTCGCGGTTTTGTGCGCCTGGTTGTAACACCATCCTACTGTTTTAGCGCATTTGCCAGCGGACGACCTCAGCGTCGATAAAACATTCGCCCAGCGCCTGCGCCACCGAGATGCGGTGGTGGCCGTCGCGCACGTAATAGCGGCCGCTGACCTCGATCAACTGCACCGGCGGCAGAGAGGCACCCCGCATACGCGCCTCGGCCACACTCAGCCAGCGTTCACGGTTGTGGCTTGCCAGTGGGCGAAAGTAGGTGTCAAAATCCTCGGCCCGTTCTTCGCTGCCGCAAATCTTTTCAATTTCCACTGTACGCATCCCGACATAAGCGCCCTCATGGCTGTGACCGGTTCCTGCGCCGCTGCAAAGCTCCTGCAGGTGGCTGGAGGCATGGGTCAGCAGCGCCCAGAAGCAGCGGACCCTGGCTTTCCAGGACTGATGGCGATATAGGTCCACCGCCTGTATACGTGCATCGTTCATGGCTGCCGGCATTGTATAAGATGGGTCAAATGACATGGCGGCTATCCTCCTCTTGCTGACCTGGGCGCTGGTCTAGCGCCTGCCATAGTTATAGCAGGGAAGAGGAGGCTGTGACGCCTGCCGTCCGGCAGGTGGTGATCTGGCTGGGGGGAGGGGCGCGTACTGTCCGCAAGAGAGGGCTGCTGCCTGCCTGCCGGTTGTGCGGCCGGATTGCCTACCGGATTGCCTACAAAAGGTCTTCCATCTGCGGCGCCTGTTCGGGCCAGCCGTCCAGTTTGCGCACGGCATCGATCATACGCTGCACAGCGCGCTGCACTTCAATATGGTGGTTGCCGGACATCGAGGGCGGGCCACGCCGGGCCATCTTGTGCAGCGAATTGAGCGCCGCCAGAAAAAGCATATACGGATCCGCACGCGCCAGGCGGCGCGCATATTCGGCGTCACTTTCGTGCGCTTCGGCACGGTGGCGAGCCACGTTGGCCATAATTTCGTCAAACAACAGATGTTGAATAGGGTCAGCGTCGCCTATAAGGAAAAAGATAGGCGCCGGCGAGGTGAGCACGACCTGTGTATAGGCATAGTGCACCGTCACCGTCACTGTGCCGCCAAAGCTAAGACCCTCCCAGTAATGCGTATGGTTGTGGTCGTAAATGGTGAAAAGGCCGGCGCAGATCGGCCGCCGGCCGCGCACGGAGCCGCTGTGGCTGACGGTGAAGTATTGAAGTACTTCATTGACGGCGCTTTGCAGGCGCACCGAGTGCGCATCAAAAAGACGGTGACTTGCTAATGGCGTCAAATATAGATCCATGCGCTCTACGCCAATCGGCGGCCAGTAACGCGACGTGACGGCATATATGCCTGCTTTGTCCGCCAGTTCTCGCTCCTGGCATTGATCGCTGACACGTTCTGCGACAAGAAACATGAGATTGTAGACGGTCTCGCCGAGCCGTCAAGGCGCTAGCTAAGTTCAACTGTTTGCCCCAACCCTTGCTCAAGCGCCCGTTGGTAGACCAAAGGCGCGGTTACGGCATCCTGCACCGCCATGCCGACAGACTTGAATACCGTAATGTCGGCGGGCGAGGTGCGGCCAACGGCTCGTCCCAAGAGGACAGCCCCGATTTCGGCGATCACATGGTCATAGGTAATGGCGCCTTCGGCCACGGGGATGACGATGTCGCCGGCTTCGCTCTGCGCAGCGCCGCGCCCATCAACATAGAGCCGGCTGCGCAAGATGGTGGTGGTGTCCAGTTCGCGCATTGTGCGGGTATACGAGCCGATGCCGTTGATATGGACGCCGGGCTGCAGCCAGCCGCCGTCAAACAGGGGTGTGCTGCTGTTAGTGGCGGTGCAGATAATGTCAGCGGATTCAATGGCGGCACGCAGATCGGACGCCCGCTGCACCGGTATACCCAACCTTTCACTCATCTCCTGCGCATAGGCTGCATCCTGTTCGGCGTTGAGCGAGTAAACCCACGCCTGCCGGATCGGGCGCACGGCGCAAACGGCAGGCAATTGGGTGCAGGCCTGCGCCCCCGAACCAAGCATCGTGGCTGTGGCGGCATCCGGCAGCGCCAGCAGTTTGGTGGCGACGCCGCTGGCCGCGCCGGTGCGCATGGCCGTCAAGTGCTCAGCATCCAGTAACGCCAGGGGCTTGCCGGTGCGCGCGTCATGCAGCAGCACCACACCTTGAATGGTCGGCTCACCATAGCGGGTGGGGTTGTCACTGAAAACGGTCACAATTTTGATCGCCAGCGTGCCGGGATCGCCGCCC
Source organism: Caldilineales bacterium (assembly GCA_038205395.1). Taxonomy (GTDB): domain Bacteria; phylum Chloroflexota; class Anaerolineae; order Caldilineales; family Caldilineaceae; genus Fredericiella. The sequence continues at coordinate 9,313 of JBBRBX010000133.1, read as the reverse complement.
ACAAAAGCAGGCATAGCCAGGTGGACGCCGTTGTAAGGTTCGACTGTTGTGGCAAGACGCTGCGGCATCGTCACATGGCCAAGCGCCAATTGACGGTAGCCCTCTTCCACTGCAGCGATGGCATCGGCCATCGTCAGCAGCTTTTCCACATCACTGCGGGCAAGCACAAGCATAAAGCTGTCCTCCTGGTTGCCACTCATTATACCGTAGAAGTGTTCCTGTGCTTATTTATCCACCTGCCCATCCACGCCGGATGCGCGTATATCGTCATTTCCCGCGCCCAAGAGCAGACTTTGCAAAAGCCATACCTCTCCACTTCCAGTGCACCCTACGCGTGTTGTATAGTAGTAGCAATCAAATCAGCCAGTTCCGGCCGCGCGTGACTGAGCGATTGCACTGTTGCGCTGAACTCAGCCCTTGCCTGCGATTTCAGCAGTTGAATAGGAAAGGACCCATCAATGTTACGCATGCAGCACAAGCGCGGCCTGCACAAACTGGCTGCCGCTCTGGCCTTAGTTGTAAGCCTCATCGCGCAGCCTGCATTGGCCGCCGCGCCCCAACAGGCAGAAAAAAGTGATCCGGACTCCACTAGCTACAAGGTAAGCTGCCAAAATGGCGTCTGTTCGGTAGCCTTTGACTTGGGCGGCATTCAGGTTGCTTCCGATGTGCCGTTGGATGCACCGGTCAAGCTCGATTTGCCGGCGGGGGCCATCCCCTTCCTGTCCAAAGGCGTCAGCCTGGAGATCAGCGACAGCATTAACCTCAATCTGCCCTTTGGCTCCATCAAACTGAAGAATGGCGACTTTGAACTGCATCTGGACAAAGATGGCCAGCTGGATCGGCTGCACGGTGCGAGCACGGAAATTGTGCCCAGCCTCAACCTGGGACCAAACCTGCAGATCGCCGGCCCGTTTGGCGCCGAGATCGGCTACGATTTGGGTTCCACGCTGGATGGTTTCAGCACAGTTTTGGACCCTGACCAACGGTATTTATTCTTTCACCTGGGCGGTGGTCTGCAACTGGATACTACGATGCCCGGCGGCAGTCAAGACGGCCAGCCGCTGCGCTTTAGCATCCCCGAAGGCGACCGCTTTTCGATTGTGATCGATCCGCAGTCGGCGCTGGTCTATCTGGATGGGCAGCTTTCGCTGGCGCAGTTGACGGATCTGGGGATGGTGATGGGGCTGTTTGGGCTGACGCCGGCTACCTTTCCACTCCTGAACGGCGTCATTTTGCCTACACGCACCACGATCGGGGTGGGCGCCCTGCTTTCGCCTGACATGAGCAAAAACTTTTTACAGCTTTCCGGCGGCATGGGCATCAACGGCGGGCCGTTAGGCAAGCTGCTGCGTCTTGAAGGCGAGCCGCTTGCCTTCGATGGCATGATGCGCGTGGATGCCAACGGCCTTGCATTGGGCGGCGTGGCCTCCTCGGCAATCAATCCCAATCAGGTGCTGGAAACGCGCGGCGAGCTTTCTCTCTACATCCCCTTCTCCGGCGACGAACTGCCCTACCTGCAGGTGGGCGGCAAGCTGCGTGTGCCGTTAGTAGGCCTCGAAACCGAAGTAGCGCAGCAGATCGGCGGCGGCGCCGTCAGCGAACTGGCCAGCACCAACGCGCTGCTGCAATCGACGACGCAGGCCGCCAGTTCGTGGTGGGAGAAGAGCGGGGCGCAGATGTCCAGCCTGGCCGGTATGACGGCAGGCGCTTCGCAGTTGGGGCTGAATGCATTGGAGAATGCAGCGGCCAACACCAGTGAATCGATCACCCAGGGTGCCAAAACCGTATGGAGCGCAACCAGCGGCGGGGCCACCAAAGCGGCCGATGGAGCCGGCGCCGCAGTGAATGCAGGTGCAGCCGGGGCCGCAACCATATGGGACGGCACGGCGAGCGGCGCGGCTGCGGCTTGGGACAATACAGCTGCCGCTGCCGCCTGTGCAGCGCAGCGCACCCGCCAGCTTTGGTGCCAGACGACCGGACTGTGCCCGGTGGAAGAAGTTGTGTGCGATTGACTTGTGCTGACCGCACAAGCATGTTTGTCTGCCGTTTCTAAAGAACCAACGAGTAACCTGACGAGTAACCATCTATGATTTTGTCCATCAGCAAGCGTGGAGCAGCAGCCTGCGGGCTGCTGCTTGTTCTGTTAGCGTTGGGCGGCTGCAAGCCGATCACGCGTCCTTCTTCCGGGCTGCTGCCGACGCCGACGCTGCTGCCCATCACGGCTGCCGAAAATCCACCGGCGCCGCCCAGCCTCGGTGCAGCCTTTCCCGACAGCGCACTAGCCGTCGCGCCTGCCGTCGCGCAGCCGCCTACCCCGTCGCCGACGCCGACTCTGCCGCGACCGACTGCAACGCCGGAAGTCATCAGCGGGCCGCTGACAGTTGGCGTGGCGTCTGCTGTGCCCGAAGAGTGGACCGCGCCGCTGCTGGCGATTTTCAACGCCACCTCCCAATTACAGACGCCCGGCGGTGCTTACGATTTGACTGTACTCGACCAGCCGGACAATGCCAGCGCGCAGGTGCTGCTGCTGCCCGCAAGCGCCGCTACGCACCCCCTAGCCACTTATGTAGCTGCGGCAGTGGCGCCGTTTGCCACGGTCCCGGACGATGTTGCTGCCGCTGAACTGCAGCAGCGCTGGCGCGACCCTGTCGGTGCGGGACGGCTCTTTGTCACTGCCGATGCTGCACGCTTTTTAGAAAACATCTGGGGACTGAAAGCAGCGGGCGTGGCCACGGTCAGTGCGAGCGAGATGGCTGCCCGCCTGGAAGAGACCCCCAACAGCCTGGGGATCGTGGGGTTTGACCAGTTGAACCCGCGCCTCAAGGCGCTGACGGTCGACGGTGTGAACGTGCTGTCCAATCAACTGCGGCTGGCCGGCTATCCGCTGGCCGTCAGCCTCAGCGTGGAAGGCACAGGCAGCTCGCTGTTGGCTGCGCTGCTGCAAGACGCCGTACAGCCCGCCAGCAACCGCGACCCGACCCGGCTGACGCAGTTGATCATGACCGGCGTGACCGCGATGTCGCGTGTTACGGCGCTGCGGATGGATCAGAAAGGCTACGATTATCCTGCCCTGGTCATTTCCGACGTCTTTGCCGCCGCCGACATTACGCATATCAGCAATGAAGTTCCCTTCTTGGACGACTGCATTGCCAATCCAACCGAGAACAATTTAATTCTGTGCAGCGACACCAACTATTGGGCGGCGCTGGCAGCGATGGGGACAGATATTGTCGGCCTCTCCGGCAACCATGTCAACGATTTTGGCCGGGAAGGGGCGCGGCGTTCGCTGCAGTGGTACCGCGACAACGCCATTCCGATCTATGGCAGCGGCATGAATGTGGATGAGGCGTGCGCGCCCCTGCTGTGGGAGGATCACGGCAATCGCTTTGCCTTTATCGCCGCCCTGGCGTTTGATCCACCGGGGGCGTGGGCCAGCGCTGACGAGCCAGGCGCCTGCTACTACTACGACAACAAAGAGCGCATCCTGGAGCTGGTGCGCCAGCTTGCAGGGCAGGTGGATATTGTGGCCGTGGAGCTTCAACACCAGGAGACCTATGAGCCGTATCCAATCCCGCTGCAGATTGCCGAGTTTCGCGAGCTGCGTGAGGCCGGCGCCGACATCGTCACCGGTGTCATGAGCCATGTGCCGCAGGCGCAGGAGCCGTATGGGCCGCAAGACCCCGGCGGCAGCGGCATGATCACCTATGGCCTGGGCAACTTGTTTTTTGACCAGATGTGGAGTTGGGAGACGCGCACCGAACTGGCCGCCCGCCACACCATCTATGCCGGGCAGTTGATCAACACCGAACTGCTGACCATGGTGCTGGAGGATTTCGCCCAACCGCATTGGGCCACACCCGAAGAGCGCGCGGACATCCTAAACCGCGTTTTCGCCGCCGCACCCGATAGATAGGGCAGCCATGAGCGGACTTGGCTACAACGGGCCGTCGGAAGCGGCAACCAGCCTCGACGCGTTGGCGGAGCGTTTTCGCGTATTTGCTTTTACAGAGGCGGAGGAGACTTCGCCCCTGTATCATTGGCTGGCGCTGGCCGCAGCGGAGGATCGAGAGCTGCTCGCTCTGGCCGCGCGGGCGCGTGCCGGCCAGCCGCCGGCCAACTTGTTGTTCGCTGCCGTCCATCTGCTGCTGCTGCAAGGCAGCGACCATCCTCTGTCCGCCTACTTTGCCGGCATCACGTCCCATCCACTGCCGCCTGATGCGGCGGCGCCTGTTTTTCGCGATTTCTGCCTGGCGTATGCGCCATCGATCAGCCGGATTGTGGCGACGAACCTTGTGCAGACCAATGAAGTGGCCCGCTGCGCCTATTTGCTGCCAGCGTTCAGCACGGTCGCCCAGTTGGTGGAGGGGCAGCCGCTGGCGCTGATCGAAGCCGGGGCCAGCGCCGGTCTGAATCTGTTGTTTGACCGCTATCACATTCGCTACTGGAACGGTGACCAGCACCTCGAAGCGGGCGCAGTCGAATCACCTGTGCAGATAGATACCCAGTTGGACACCCCCCATGCGGCTCGGCAGTCACAGATTCCGCTCAGCCTGCCCGCAGTCGCCCAACGTATGGGGATTGATCTACATGTGGTTGATTTGAACGACGATGCCGCCTTCTTGTGGCTGCGCGCGCTGATCTGGCCGGAACATGCCCAGCGCACACAGCGCCTGCTGGCGGCACGCACACTCTGGCGCGCCCAGCCACCGCAGCTGATTGAGGGTGATATCGTGCGTGATCTGCCGGGTTTGCTCAGCGCGCTGCCTGCCGGTGTAGCGCCAGTCGTTTTTCACACACATGTCCTCAATCAGTTTGCGCCCGCAGAAGCCGCTGCCCTAGAAGCGATATTCAAGCAATTCAGCCACCGGCGCCCGATTTTTCGCATCGGCAACGATTTGGGCGGCGGTGGCGGCAAGCGGAATCTGCTGCGCCTGCGGCGCTATGACGATGGATTCGCCGCCGAACGTATATTGGCGGCGGTGGATGGCCACGCTCGCCATATCGCCTGGACGCCAGGCTGATTGCGCGCAGCAGCCTGCACAGTGGTGCCGGCTGCAATCATTGCGAATGAGGAAGGAAATATTAACCGGCGATCAGCGTGAGACCAACGCACAGGAATAGAATTGCGGCTGCCGCGGCAACCGCCAAGAGAGGGCTGTACTGCGTCATAGAGGAATCGCCTCCAGCCGGGTGCGTGAGCGGAAGAGAGCACAGCCATAGCAGGTGTTGGGCAGGCGGCCATCGGCGCGCAGGCGCGCCATCCAGCATGGCAAACCCGGCTCTTGACAGCCTGCACAGCCGCTGCGCCGAGCCTCAGGGCAGTCGCGCAGCTTCCAGCAAGCTGTCTGTGCCGCCTGTGGCGCCTTAAATGCCGCCGCCTGCACCTGACCAGTACGCACAACATCAACGGCCTGGCGAGCTTCGGCGTCAGCTTGCCAGCGGCCATCCAGCCGGCGCAGTCCCCAGGTCACGAAGACTGTAATCGCCAGCGGCACACCCAGACGCAGCAGAAACAGCCCTGTCAGGGCAACTATTTCAGATACCGGGGTCATGGTGCTCCCTCCTAGGATTCGTCACCGCTTGTGCTGCCCAGCCAAGTCAACGACAGCAAGTAAACGGTGCCTGCAACCAAGGTACCATGTCCGGCGCACGCAAACCATCCGGCGACCGCCCCATCTTTGCAATGGGGAATCCACCCCAGAGGTGAAATAACGGCTGACAGGCGCGCTACTGCTCGGCGATCAGTCCTTTTTTGATGGCGTACTTTACAAGCTCGACGCGGTTATGCATGTCCAGTTTGGCCATGATATTTTCACGATGGCGTTCCACGGTCTTGATGCTAATCACCAGCGCTTCGGCGATCTCACGATTGGTCAAGCCCTCGGCAATGCAGGTCAGCACTTCCCGCTCGCGCCCTGTCAGCACATCCTTGCTTTGCTCCGGCTCCGCCGCCGAACGGTCAGCCATATCTTTGATCAAAAAGCGCGCCAGCGTAGAATAGAGAAAAACATTCCCCTCCGCCACAACCTTGATGGCCGATACCAGATCGTCGGGCGCGGCACGTTTGGGGATATAGCCCGAAGCCCCCGCATTCAACATCTCAAAAAAGTATTGTTCATCCTCATACATAGTGAGCGCCAACACCGCTGTCTGTGGGTGGGCAGCTTTGATGCGCCGGGTGGCTTCAATGCCGTTCATGCCCGGCATGGCAACATCCATGATCACCACGTCGGGCTTGAGCTGCTGGACAGCGGCCACCGCCGCCTCGCCGCTGTCCACCTCGCCGACTATCGTCATGCCTGGCTCGGACAGAAACAGCATGCGCAAACCAGAGCGCACGATGGGATGGTCGTCCACCAGCAGCAACTTGACAGACTGCTCCATGTCTACACTCCTTCCAACAAACTGCCGGCGCCGAGGGCAACCGGCAGTGGCGCAACCACATTTAAATGTGTCCCTTGCCCCGGCGCGGTCTCAATCCGGCAGCTGCCCCCTAGCAGCAGGGCGCGCTCGCGTATGCCGACTAAGCCCCAACCTGCCGGACGCTCATTTTCCAGTTTGCGCACCAACTGCGCATCAAAACCACACCCGTTATCGCGAATATCGAGCGTCACTTGGTGCGGGCCAACCGCCAGCCTCACCTCGACACGGGTCGCCTCGGCGTGCTTGGCGACATTGGTGAGCGCCTCTTGAACGATACGGAAAAAGACAGTGCGATACTCGATGGGCAGGCTGCTGTCATCGCCTTCAACATGCAACTGCGCGCCAATCTGCCGGCGCTGCTCGTAGGCCTGCATGTACCAACGCAGCGCAGCCGCCAGCCCCAGATCATCGAGCTGCGGCGGGCGCAGATCGGAGATGAGATCTCGCAGTTCGCCCAAGGCATTTTGGCCAAAAGAACGCAGTTCCTTGACTTGGTGGATGAGAACGCGCGGGTCATCGTCCGGCGTCATTTGCACAAGATAGGTTTCGATACCGCGCAGCCCTAAGCTGATGGCGGTCAGCGATTGGCCGGTGGCGTCATGCAGCTCACGCGCAATCCGGTGACGCTCTGCTTCCTGAGCGCCCACCACCTGGTTGAGTAGTTCACCCAACACCTTTTCGCGCACTTGCGCCTGCTCCTGCAGCAGCGCATTAGCCACCGAAAGTCCCAACTGCTGGGCGATACCGGCCATCAGCGCCGGTTCGGATGGTGACAAATGGTACTGCTGCGCAGGGCAGCGAGCCAGGACAAGACAGCCGATCACGAGGTGGTTGGCCGTGAGAGGCAGGGCAATGATGCGCGTCGGGCTGCTGTACTGCCGGCAGCGATGATTTTCGGGCAGCACTTCCAGTTGAAACTCGATGATTTTATTGTCCAGGTGCAGACACAACGGCCGCGTCTGTGTAACACTTTGCACCCCCAACGATTCGGCCTGCGCTTGTTCGGGGCTGCACTCATCCTGCTGCATAGCGTCAAAGCCAGTGATCGCCGCTATCTGCGGGTGCGTTTTGCCATTTGCGCTTGCGCCGCCGCTGGACGCCGCCAGAAGAATCATGCCGGCCTCGGAAAAGGGCAGGCTTTGCACAGTGCGCTGCAAGGCATCAGCCAGCCGGTCCGCCAACGGCAGCGGTGCATCCAGCAGATTAGACAAATCCAGCAGCAAAGACAGCTTGTGAGCAGCCAGACGCAGTTCGTCGTTGAGCCGCTCCATCTGCTGGCTGCTGCGCCGCTCGATTTCAAGAGCGGCAGCCTGCACTTGCAGCTTGGCACTGTTGGCTTGCTGGAGGCGGCGGCTCTCTTCTACGTCAAACGCCCGCAGCGCACGCAAGAGAAACAAGGTCAACGCCGCAGCCATCACGGCGCGAAACAACTGCACCGGAATGCCAAACCAGAGCAGAAAATTGTCATTGTTGAGAAAATGCGAGGGAAACAGCACCGTTTCAGCGACAAACAACTGGCCGACGACGCCATAGAGCAGCAAGGCAGCCGCGGCCCACACGAGATCGCGGCCGAACTGCGGCATGTCGTGTTCGCGAAAGATACGCTGCTGCGCCATTAAGGCCCAAGCGCCCAACAGCGCCGCTGGGATCCCTATGCTGTAGCGCGCCAGATTATCGGCCATACTCACAGCAGCAAGCGGCGCCAGTTGAAACCGCCAGGCCACGAAGGCGACGCCGGACAGCCAGAGCAGCACAATGGCAACCACCGGCCCGTAGATACGCAGACGTGGCGTGGCGCTGCTGGTCAGCAGCAGCAGGGCAAACACGAGCAGCGCCACAAATGAAGCCGCCAGCAAGAGCACCCGCACACTTTCCCCAGCCACACCAGGCAGAGTGCCGCTGCCCAGCAGCGCCACCTTCTGAAACATCTCATACCATTCGTGGGCGGCGTGCAAAAAGCCAAAGAGCGCCAACGGCAAAACGGCAAGCGCAAAGCGCAGTTGTGAATTGCGCCGTCCAATAAACAGCAGGGCCAGCCCCATCACAAAAAAGGCCAGGCCATAGAAGAAGAAAACGACAATTATATTGCGAACGAAAAACTCGCTGACAGCGTTCATAAGAAGGGAAAGAGAAAGGTGGCAGCCACCCTGTACGTAATGACGGAAGTGGCTGCCGGCGGACAACAACCCGGGCACAGCGCAACGCCTATTCTCTAACAATATATGCGCGGCGGGCGCTGTGTCAATTAACAACCAGTCCTTATTCTTTAGTTTCCGGTAAAAGTGCATCAAGGTGCGTAGAGAAATGACAAACGACGATTAGCAGGTCACAATCCAGGTCGATGAAAACCAAGGAGGGTGAGGAATGCTAATCGCCGCAGAAGTCACTGTACAAGCAATGGCTGCCATCGTGCAAGTTGTACCCATCGGAACAAATATCGGATTGATGCGAATCTTGTGGGTCATGGTCAATGGCTCCTTGCTGCGCAGTCGTGGCGCAATCTTCTCTGCGTTACACTTGAGCGGCTTCGATGCACAGGAGCTACGACGCAGTTGGGCGGCATTGCGCTATGGGGTCTGGGAGGTCAACGAACTTCTTGAGCACTGGCAGATATACGTGAACCGAGAGAACCGATGGCGAGCACGCCGCTATGAGCGTTATCAAGTTTTGAGTGTGGACATGACAGGGTTCTGGCGTCCGCACTTGAAAGGATGGCTTGGCAGACACTATCACAATCTCGCCCAGCGGGCTTTGCCTGCCGTCGTCGTTGGCGTGATGGTCATCTCTGGTCAGGTAGGCTCACATCGAATCCCCCTGCTGCGCTGCATCGTGCGTTGTCAGCCGCAAATGCGTAAAGCAGACTTTCGCCACCAACTGCTGTGCAAGACAG
>JBBRBX010000132.1:0-13286 GCA_038205395.1 Caldilineales bacterium | reverse complement strand
AAGCCCGGCCACAAACCCAATCACAACGGCAGCCCAGGTATCCACAAACGCACAGGGTGCGGTAATGGCAACCAACCCAGCCAGCACACCGTTGACAGACATGCCGGGATCGGGTTTTTTGCCCGGACCAATCCACCACATGTAAAACATAGCCGTCATGCCGCCAACGGCGCCTGCCAACAGCGTATTGACTGCAGCCAGGATTGCCAGATCGCGTGCGCCGCCGGTGAAGCCCAGCGCCGAGCCGGGATTAAAACCGAACCAACCAAAGAAGAGAATAATAGCGCCCAAGATACCCATGGGGATATTATGGCCGGGAATTGCATTGGCAGTCCCGTTTTTGTTAAAGCGACCGATGCGTGGCCCGATAACAATGGCTCCTGCCAAAGCGGTGGCGCCGCCGATCATATGGACGACGCCCGACCCGGCAAAGTCTACGGCGCCGTTGCCCCAGCCCATGGTGCGGCCCAGGTTGGCCAGCCACCCGCCACCCCAAACCCACATACCAACGACAGGGTAGATAAACATGCTGACCCAAAGGCTCATCCAGATAAAACCCTTAAAATTCAAGCGCTCCGCCATGGATCCGGTGGGAATGGTAGCCGCGGTGTCCATAAACACCATCTGGAAGAGAAAGAAGGCCAGCACACCAAAATTGGCAGTGAGCCCACTGAGCATAAAACCGCTCAACCCCATAATGCCGAACTGTCCGCCGCCCAACAAGAGGGGGCTGTCGAGCACGCCGCTCCAGTCGCCTAATGTTGCCGGCGAAAAAGCCCATGCACCCATGTTGTTGATGTCGGCATAGTTGTGTGTAACGCCGCCAAATTGCAGGCCAAAGCCGACAAAGTAGTAGCCTACGGCGCCGATACAAAACACCATCAGGTTCATCATCATGGTGTGGGCCACATTCTTGGCGCGCGTAAAGCCAGTTTCCACCATGGCAAAGCCGGCCTGCATGAAGAAGACCAAAAAGGCAGCCAGCATGATCCATAAAACGTTAAGACTGGTCGTTGTGTCGTTGGTTGTGGCGGCGACTGTGTTGAGGTCCGGTGCATCTTGCGCCAGTGCCACACTGCTGAATGCCAGCAGCAAGAGCATGAGCAAAAGCAAGATTGAAAACGATTTGCGCAACTTCATAAATACCTATCTCCCATTGCCTGTATGAATGCTGAAATAGAGCGATATGGTTGCGCGCACCGTTGAGCCAACCGTACTTACTATAATCCGATTTTTTCAAGCTGAATATGTGCGTTTTGCACAATAAATTACTAAATGTTCTTGACATATGACCATTATACGAATAGAGATGCGCTATCTTTGCCGCAATTAGTACAAACCGCACCGGTTTTCTGCTTTTCTGCCGCGCTTGCTCTCTTCACAATCCGCTATGCTATAATGGCCTTCGACAACTGGCCCGACAAAGGAGATTGGCATCGGTGGCATCCGTTTTAATCGGCACATCCTCTTGGCTTTTTGACGGCTGGCGCGGGGTTTTCTATCCGGAAAAGCTGCCCAAGGCCGATTACCTGTCCTATTATGCCTTGCAGTTTCCTACAGTCGAAGTCAACACCAGCTTTTATGCCATACCCGCTCCCGCAACGCTGATCAACTGGGTGCAAAGCGTGCCGCCCGGCTTTACCTTTGCTCTCAAGTTTCCGCGCGCCATCAGCCATCAGAAGAAGCTGTCCGGCGCCGATGATGAGACGCTGGCGTTTCTGGATGCGCTTCGTTCGCTCGGACCGGCAGCAGGCCCAGCTTTTTTGCAGCTTCCGCCCGACTTTACCCGCAAGAGCTACGGCAAAGTGCTGGCACTCTATCTGGATTGGCTGGCAACGCAGGCGACTGATCTGCGCCTGGCTGTTGAAGTGCGCGCCGCCGACTTGATGACGCCGGCTTTTGCCGCCTTTCTGGCCGAGCGCAGCTTTGCTTTGGTCTTGGTAGAGCGCAAAGGCACTCCCGGCTTATACACCACCTGGCTGCAGTTGATCGTTGATCGGCAGGCTCCACCGTTTGCCTTTGTTCGCTGGATTGGGGATGACCGCCACGGCCCGCAAGGGGATCGCGAAGTGCAAACCCCACGCGATGAAGAGCTGGCGCGCTGGGGGCTGCGTTTGACCGGCCTGGCGCAGCATGGGCTGGATGTGTTTGGCTATGTGCATAACCCCTACGAAGGCCATTCGCCGGCGACTGTACGTCGCTTGCAAGCCCAGTTAGCACAGCATTTGCCTTTGGCGCCCTGGCCTCCCGCTGGTGAAAATCCCGACGGTCAACTCACTCTGCTGTAGCGGGCTGCTTGTCGCGCACCTGTGCTACAATCTTTTTTTTGTCTTTTTCACCATGAGAGCTGCACCATCACGCTCTTATGCGCGAGCACCTTGTGAATTTCGCAACGAACGTATGCCATATCACGGCATGCTGGGCGTCCATACAGTAAGCTGCTCGCACGATGGATACCATACAATCGCTTACGGATGCACGTGTAGATACCATGCACTATTTACAATCAGACCGGCGAGAAATTCGTGAGACAGACAGCGGCCACAGCGGCCACTCGGCGCTGTACGCTTTCTACGCCGCAGCACTGCACCACAATAAGGCTGTTGCCCTGTGGCAGTTGCCTGGCAGCGAGGAAATCTGCGCTGTCGTAGACCTGGGTCAGGTCAATGAGTTGACGCAAATTGACTTCCATCGCCGCCGCGCCGGCTTTGTGTTTGCTCCTTTTGTGACAGGACAACAAAACGCAGCTTATCGGATCGATGCTGATGCCATTTTTACGTCTTCCGGGTTAGTACTGCCGGATACAGGCGAAAATCCGGCGCGCAAGGCTGCCCAACAGAAGTTTGCTGCTGCTTATGAACTGCTGGCGCACAACAGTGCGCACCTGCCCGCTCCCGGCTGGTATACGCCCAGCGAGCGCGCACCTGAGCGTGCTGCCGGCGAGAGCGAATATACCCATCTTGTGCGCCAGGCGGCAACTTTTATCCGTGCGACCGGGATTGCCAAGGTTGTCGTTTCGCGCACCACTAAGCAGCCGCTGCCTGCGGAGTTTGACCCCGTCGCCACCTTTTTAGAGTTGACTGCTCGCTATCCGACGGCATTCGTGTCGCTGGTTTCTATCCCCGGCATCGGCACCTGGCTGGGTGCATCACCCGAAGTCTTGTTGACTTTAGATGGCCGCCGCTTGACCACGATGGCGCTGGCAGGAACGCAGCGGCGACCGGAAGATCGCCCGCTCGCAGCGGTGCGCTGGGGAGCAAAAGAAATTACCGAGCAGGAGATGGTGAGCAACTATGTGCGCGATTTCTTTGCCGGCGCCGGCGTTGCTGGTCTTGTCCAAGAAGGGCCGCAGACTGTAGCAGCCGCCAATATCGTCCACCTACAGACGCTTTTCCATGTAGAACAGCCTGAAGAGGAACTTCTATCCCTGGCTAACCGGGTGCTGGACGAACTGCACCCGACATCGGCGGTGTGTGGCATGCCTAAGCATGAAGCACTCGCTTTCATTCTCAGCCATGAGGGGTATGATCGCAGCTTTTACAGCGGCTTTTTGGGGCCCGTGCACTTGGACGGCTGTTCAAGTCTATTTGTGAATCTGCGCTGTATGCAGTTAGACCACAGCTTTGCCAGCCTCTATGTGGGCGGCGGCATTACTGCCGATTCGGAACCGGCCAGCGAGTGGCGCGAGACGGAAATGAAGGCCGAGACCATGTTATCCGTGCTCCAGAACACACGCTGAACAGGACGCGCATGAGCAACAGCCTGAGCAGTGCGGCGCATCCGCTTGTCGATCAACTTGTGCAGATTTGCGCCGAGCGCGGCGTCCGGCAGTGGATCCTGGCTCCCGGTTCTCGTTCTGCGCCATTAACGGTGGCGCTGACGCGCCACCCACAGATGTGCTGCCGGCTGATCTTTGATGAGCGCTCAGCAGCTTATGTGGCGCTGGGTCTTGCGCAGCAATTGGTCGCGCCCGTTGGCCTTGTCTGCACATCCGGCACGGCAGCCGTCAATTTTGCGCCGGCTGTGGTCGAGGCGTTTTATCAAGGTGTGCCGCTGCTCGTACTTACAGCTGACCGCCCGCCCGAATGGATCGACCAGCAAGACAACCAGGCGATTCACCAGAACGGCCTGTTTGCGCCCCATGTGCGCGGCAGTTTTACGCTTCCGCTGGAAGACGGTGCGCCGGACACAAGTTGGTTTGTGTCGCGCATTGTTGCCAATGCCATTGACCTGGCGCAGGGGTGGGAGCCTGGTCCCGTGCATATCAACGTCCCCTTGCGCGAGCCGCTATACAGCGAGCCGGCTGGGCAGCCGGCGCCGGCCATCACGTCCATTCGCACGCTATCCAGCCAACCGCAGTTGACCGAAGATGCATGGGAACTGCTGCTGCGCCAGTGGCGGCAGGCAGACCGCAAGTTGATTGTCGCTGGGATGCAGCGCAGCGACGCCGGCTTGCAAGCATCGCTGTCCCAATTAGCAGCCCAGTCAAATGTGGCCATATTTGCCGATGCCACTGCCAATTTATACTCGTTGGCGTCTGTTTCCGGCCATGCCGATGCCGCCTTGGGCACGCGCGACCCAACTACGCTCAGACGTTTGCAGCCGGAGCTGGTGGTCAATTTCGGCGGGCAGGTTACATCGAAAAATATAAAGACGCTGCTGCGCTCACACCCGCCCCAGACGCTGTGGCACGTACGCCCCAGCCTGGTCGCTCCCGACACCTATCAGGCGCTGACCCATGTGATTCCTATGCAGCCCGCCCAATTCTTCAGGCAGTTAACAGACAGATTGGTGCAAGATACAACTAATGCACTCGCTGGGAACGACAGCAGTTACCAGGCGGATTGGCACGGCCTGAATGCGCAGGCCGCAGATGTACTGGCGCAATTTTTGAACAATGTTCCTTTTGGTGAGTTCAGCGCCGTACATCAACTACTGGCGGCACTGCCACCCCATTCGCTGCTGCAAATCGGCAACAGTATGCCGATTCGTTATGTAAATATACTGGGCATGCAGCCTGGCCATCACCCGGCGCGGGTCAACGGCAACCGCGGCGTCAGTGGCATCGACGGCACCGTCAGTACGGCTGTCGGCGCCGCCCTCTCCACTACTGTGCTGACGACGCTGATTGTGGGGGATTTAGGCTTTTTCTATGATCGCAATGGGTTATGGCATTCCCATCTCCCGCCTAACCTGCGTATTGTGCTGCTCAACAACCACGGCGGCGGCATTTTTGATATTATCGACGGCCCCAATCGGTTGGAGCGTGAGCGCCAGGAGACTTATTTCCTGACGCCGCAACCGCTGACGGCACGGCGCACCGCAGAAGATCATGGGCTGCACTATCTGCATGCCGCCGGCAACACAGATCTCACACGCCAACTGGCGGACTTTTTTGCCCTTGACGCTGGGCCGTCGCTGCTGGAGATCGAAACGGATATGGCCACCAACACGGCCATCTATGGCCGCTTCAAAGCGGCGGTCGCCGGGCTGCGGCTGGCCTAGACAACAACAGACAATTCAGACAAAGGAGTAAAAACCACCATGCCGGAAGCAGTGACCTGGACCCCCATCAAAGAGTATCAAGAGATTCTGTTTTCGTTTTATGACGGAATCGCCAAGATCAGCATCAACCGCCCGCAAAAGCACAACGCCTTTACGCCGCTGACGGTGCAGGAAATGATTGACGCCATGGTGATTTGCCGCGAGGACCCTCGCATCAAGGCGATTGTCCTCACCGGCGAGGGCGGCAAAGCCTTTTGCAGCGGCGGCGACCAAAGCGTGCGCGGCGTTGGCGGGTATGTCGGCACAGATCAAGTACCGCGACTCAATGTGCTGGACTTGCAAAAGATGATCCGTTCGATTCCCAAAGCTGTGATTGCCATGGTGGCCGGCTGGGCAATCGGCGGCGGCCATGTTCTGCATGTGGTGTGCGATCTCACCATCGCTGCCGATAACGCCCGCTTTGGCCAGACCGGCCCCAAAGTCGGTTCATTTGATGGTGGGTTTGGGGCTTCTTATCTGGCGCGTATCGTCGGCCAGAAGAAGGCACGCGAAATCTGGTTTCTGTGCGACCAGTATGACGCGCAGGATGCACTCGACATGGGCCTGGTCAATAAAGTTGTGCCGCTGGAACAACTGGAGGCGACGACCATTGAATGGTGCCGCAAGATCATGGACAAAAGCCCGCTGGCTATCCGTATGCTCAAGGCTTCCTTCAATGCCGAGTTAGATGGTCAGGCCGGCATCCAAGAACTGGCGGGCAATGCAACGCTGCTCTATTACCTGACGCAGGAAGCGCAAGAGGGTAAAAACGCTTTTCTGGAGAAGCGAAAACCAGACTGGGACAGCTTTCCCAAATTTCCTTGATCGGGCGCAGGCGTATACTGTCAGCCTCCCGACAGCCTCCTGTCGGGTTTGGCGTGCAGATAGTGTGTATGCTGTAACTGGGGGAACTGCTTATGCTCCAGCTTGCGCTCGAACCCTACACACTCCACTTTGCCAGGCCTGCCGCCACATCGCGCGGGGCGCTTACCCAGCGCTCCATCCTGCTTCTGCGGGCGTGGCACAGCGAGGAGCCTTCCATTCTTGGCTGGGGCGAATGCGGCCCGATTCCAAACCTGAGCCGCGATGATCGCCCTACGTTTTATGACGAAGTAGCCGAGGTGTGCGGCGTCATCAATGCCGGCTATCTGCCGGCGCCGCCTGACCTGGCGCATCTGCCCTCCTTTGCCTTTGGCCTGGAGATGGCGCTGCGCGACCTGGCGGGCGGAGGAAAACAGCGGCTGTGGGATACGCCTTTTACCCGCCATGAGCGCGGCCTGCCCACCCACGGCCTGATCTGGATGGACACGCCGGAAGGTCTCTTGCAACAGATTGAAGCCAAGATCGCCGCCGGTTTTACCGTGGTCAAAATGAAAGTGGGTGCGCTGCCGCTGGCGCAGGAGTTGACGCTGCTGGCGATTGTGCGCAGCAGCTATCCTGCATACCACCTTGAAGTGCGACTTGATGCGAATGGCGCCTTTGCGCCCGAAGCTGCACTGCCGGCGCTGGAGCAATTCGCACGCTTTGATATTGCTTTTCTAGAACAGCCGCTTCCTGCCGGAAACTGGGCGCAGACTGCGGCGCTGTGCCGCCAATCGCCGATTCCTATTGCCTTAGACGAAGAACTGATCCCCGTCACTGATCTTGCCGGCCGCCAACGCCTGTTGGATGTAATCCAGCCTCAGCATCTGATCCTCAAGCCCGCTCTGCTCGGCGGCTTCACCGTGGCGGATGGCTGGATCGTCGACGCGCAGGCGCGCGGCATCCAATGGTGGGCGAATTCACTGCTCGAATCGAATCTAGGTCTCAACGCCATCTGCCAATGGATCAGTGCCGCCGGCGGCAGCCGCACCCACGGCCTGGGCACAGGCGGCCTCTTCACCAACAACTTTCCTTCCCCACTTCATCTGCTGGGCAGCCAACTTGTCTATGCGGCAAACAGCCAATGGAAGCTGCCGCAGTTCTCACTGGTTTCGCCGCTTTGACATCCGTCCCGCCAATCCCATGTCATGCGCACCTGGCCACCGGCCAGGTTTGTACGTAAAGTAAATTGCAAACCATAGCAATGGAGCGGCGAATGTGTTAGCGCATGATGGCCGCTTTATCCGAATTTTTTACATCTGAGGACGCCAAGTATGAAAGAGATTGCGGTAATCCACATCGGCGACCGCAACGCCGACGAGACTGTCTCCCTGGTGGGGCAAGAGGTGTGCATTCACCTGCGTGGCGTTGGCGGCGACAGCGAACGGGCGCGTGCTTTGATCGCCGAATTTGACGGCAAGGTGGATTGCATTGCGCTCGATGGGCTGCCCGCCACCTTGCAGTTGGGCAGCGCCCAATGCGCGCATCTAGTCGGCAGCACTTTGCCGCCACTGGCGACAAAGTCACCCCTTGTTGATGGCAGCGGTATCCGCGGCGGGCTGGAACGCTGGGCTGTTATCCTGGCGGACCGTGCGCAGCCGGGTATCTTTGCCGAGAAGCAGGTGCTGTTGGCGCCTGGGCTGAACCATTCCGGCCTGGCGCAGTCGCTCGTGCGTCACACGACTGCCGTGCGCTACGCCGACCCTATTATTTTTTTCGGCCTGCCCGCACTGCCCCTTGTCGGCAGCCGGCGCACGCTCGAACAGGCGGCCCCACGCACGCTTGACGAGTTGAAGGATGCCTCGTTCCATCGCCTGCGCCCGCAGGCCGGCGAGCCGGGCCACGAACGCTCACCCGAACCATTTCTGTGGGCCGACGTCATTGCCGGCGATATCGGCGCGATCCGCCGCTATGCGCCGGATGAGCTAAAACGCAAGACAGTGGTAGTCGAATACGCTAGCGAAGAAGACCTCGCCGATCTCAAACAGCGGGGCGTCAGCATTGCCGTCACCCTCATGCCATCGCTCACACCCGGCGACCCGATGGGGCGCTGGTCCGCCGCCGTGGTGGAAGCAACGCTGGTGGCTCTGCGCCGCGACGAGTCCATGCCGCTGACTGAAGACACCTATCTGGATCTGATGGCCGATATTCAGTGGACGCCAGGTGTGCGCTATTTACAGCCGGACGAGGCGGGCATCAATCGTTTTTCCTTTGTCATTCATCCACTCAACATCGGCTTCATCCACCGCCACCCCGCCTTCCGTTGGACAAAGTATCTACCCGACGACCTGGTGGAGGCGGTGTCGGCTTATATGCCGCCGATGTACGTGTCGCGCATCACCGGCGGCAAATCGCCCACGACAGGCCAGCGTATTGAGGGGTATCTTTACACCCTTGGCGCAACGCCGCGGCAGATGATGAAGCACGACGCCACTTTTACATACAAACAGCTCAACAAAGTTGCGCGCATGGCCGAACGCCAAGGTGCACGCATTCTGGGTCTGGGCGCCTTTACCAGCGTGGTCGGTGACGCCGGCATCACTACAGCGCATGAGGCTGACATTGCCATCACCAGCGGCAACAGCCTGACCGTAGCAATGACGCTGGAAGCGGCCAAAAAGGCAGTGCAGTTGATGGGCGCAACGGATCTCACCCAGGGCAAGGTGATGATCGTCGGCGCAACGGGTTCAATCGCATCGGTCTGCTCGCGGCTGATTGCGCAGGCGATCAAGAATGTGGTGCTGGTGTCCATCGAGCCGGAGAAATTGTTGGAGTTGAAGCGCACCATTCAGCGCGAGACGCCGGGCGCAGAAGTAACCATCGCCACCAAAGCCGGCGATCTGATCAGCGACTGCGACCTGGTGATCACAGCCACCTCAGCCTTTGGCCAGCGGGTGATCGACCTCACAAAGTGCAAACCCGGCGCCGTAGTCTGTGACGTAGCCCGCCCGCCCGACATCAATCCGGCCGAGGCGGCTTTACGTCCCGATGTGCTGGTCATCGAGAGCGGCGAAGTGCTGATTCCCGGCGACATTAACTTCAACTATGACATTGGGCTGCCGCCCAAGACGTCCTATGCATGCTTGGCCGAAACGGCTTTGCTGGCTATGGACGGCCGTTTTGAAGACTATACACTGGGCCGCAACATTACTATGGACCGGGTCAAAGAGATCTACAAACTATCGCTCAAGCACGATTTCCAACTGGCCGGTTTGCGTTCATTCGGCAACTATGTCACCGACGAAGACCTAGCGGCCAAGCGTGTTTTGGCCGACCGCTACCGCGCTGACCCCGCCTACTTTGCCAAAGTGCGCGCCGACGCCGAACGTAAACTGCAGGAAATTCCTGTCATGGCTAAGGGCGTCTCTGCCAGCCAAGGCATCGACAAGAAGTGGCTGGTCCTTGCTGCCGCTCTCAGCGGCATTCTGCTGCTGATTGCCGGGATGGCAAGAAAGAAGTAAAGTCGCTAAACAAGCGGCTTCCGAGGAATAACCGGCTGCGGCTGGTCACTCCTCGGAAGTCCGCTTGTCTGGTTCTACTGTGACTTGAGGATTTGCATTGCAGTGGTTTGCGGTGATGCATTGCAGTGGTGTATCCGTCGAGCCATTCTACAATCAAATCGGAAATGTTGGTGGAGTTTCTGGACAAAATATGGACATGAGACACGTCAGAACTGTGGCGTCTCTGATCTGCCCGATGCCAGGCACACTACCAGTTCCATACACGTTCGCACTTTCAGCAAAGACGTCTGAACTAAGTGATAAGCTCATCCATTGACGCGCCGGCAGTGCTGTAGAGAGCGCTGCGGAAGTAGCGATGCCTCGCTGCCGGTCAGGTCTGCATTTTGCACCACCAGCGAGGCGACACCGGACGCATTGAACGACTTGGGGTTGACCGACGATGTGCTGCTCGCGCTGCCCGGCTGGCGCCGGATATCGGCCACCAAGCCAACGCTGCTGCCCTCGACTACCGCCGAGCAGCGCATGTGCTTCCAGGCGACGTCTGTGATGGCGATGGTAAGCGTTGGGGCAGCATTCGCCATCTATAGATAGTCAGAAAAAGAATCGTGATTTTCGACAACTTGGCGGGTTGGGTGTGGTTCAGATTTTTGTATTATGGGGAATGCGAAGGCGAGCGCGTCCGATAGGTGAACGGCGCCAAGGATGATCAGGCGCTGGTTTGGTAGGTTTGGGTGGTGGCGGCGCTTCGGGTAGGGGATCAGACAGCGACTGGGGGTGTAGGTTGGCATATTGCGAGCGTTTGGCTGCCAGGCAAGCCTTGCGTTCTTGGGCGAGAAGCAAGTCCAGGCGTTTACGATGCGGCACTGCCCGCCGCTGGGCAGTTTGGGTGATGAGTTGCGTCTCGATGCGGGTCCAACCCTGCTGCCAGCGGCCACTGCCGACGAGGTTGCGCAAAGCCAGCATCGGGTTGACGTGGTCTCGCCGCCAGTGCATGCCGGCGCCTTTGAGCCGCGCCTCGACAACCAGTTTATTGGCGCTCTCGACCATGCCGCTGCCAATCGGCCATCCCTGTTGACGAAAGTGTGGATAGTGGAGTTGCGACTGCCGCTTCTCCAAATAGGCCAGGTTGATGCGCAGCGGCCGGCTGTCAGGATGCTGTTTTTGCAACTGGCGTAATTCTGTAAGCAGCGGGTGGGGTCCTTCGTGCTTGAGCCGATGCATCCAGCGCTGAGTCCAACTTGCCGCTGCCGCACTGCTTTGGCCCCACAGCGCCTGTCCGGTCTCACTGATGCGTTGGGCGGCATGGGCAAAATCCAAAATGCGCACTGCTTGTGGGCAATGATGGTCAGCAAACGTTTGCAGCCAGTCGGCCCCATCATTCACAGCCGCGATGCGCTGCGCATTTTCCAGCCCGCGGCGGTGGGTCTCAATCAGCGCCAGACGTGTGAAGTCCTCATAGACAAATCACATTTAGGTGGCACAATTGCACGCTCGAGTAGACTGGAGGTTTGTGCCAAGTTCAATTGATTTGTCTATCAGCTGTGGTCAAGCGCGAAAAGTAGGAGATGGCCTGCACATGAATCTCCGGCGCACGCAACGGCTTGCCCGCCTGGCCAGACGCACTATCGGTCATGGCGCTATCCTCGCACCTCGCCGCCGGTTGGGCGCTCTGGGCGGTTTCGGTTGCCACCCCAATCGCCACCGTGCGCACCTCACCCCACTCGCCGTGCAACAACGGTGCCATGGCACCATCCGCACTCATGACCATCGGTTCGGAACAACCCGGCGCCGGCGGAGCCTCACGCTCCAACTCTGCGACTGCCTCCTCTTGTATGGCCACATACGCCGCCCCTGCCGCCTCCGTCATCCGGATCGCACTCGCTTTGCTCACCTTCACCCCAACCAGCGTCGCCAACATCTCCACCGCTGCCTCAAACGGCATCCGGCTGCTCAGTTGCACCAACCACCCCTGCACCTGCGGTGTGCATGCGCCAGGCAGCAACCCCAGTCTACGGTCCAGGGGGAAAAAAGCCCGCTCCACATCGCGGACAACACATGTACTCCCGTTCCAGCACCAACTCCTGCTCCCCCTTCGTCTTCAGTTTCCGCTTGCGCCGCCCGCTCTTCACCAGCTTCGTCCCACATACAGCACACACTTCCTCACCCTTCCCCTCCACCTCGCTGCTCACCCCTCCCTTGGCCAGCGTCTCTGCCAGCACCCGCACTCGCATCCCTGCCATCCGCCCATCCAGTTCCGTTTCCATTTCGCTCAGCGTCGCCCCTGGATGCGCTTGCCACCACCCTGCCAGCCACTCCCTAAGTTCCTCTTCCATTCCCCTTCTCTCCCTCCTTTTTACTCACTCTCTTTCCCTCCTTCTATTTTACCCCTCCTCCCCAAAAATTTGAACCACACCCTGGCGGGTTTTGGGGGTTGAAAAAAGAACTGAGAGATGCGATCCTAACGGGTGACGAAACCCATACGAAAGGAGGCATCTCTCATGGACATCAGGATACGTCTCAGTGGACATCTGCGTCAAGCTGTGATCGAGCGGCTGCAAGGAGCGTATAAAAGAGGACAGGTGCGTTTGGTGCGGCGGATTCATGCCCTGTTGTCCGTCATCGAAGGGAAGTCGGTTGCCGAGGTCGCAGCTACGTTGGATCTGGGTGCACAGACGGTGCGCGATTATGTGAACACATTCATGTACCGAGGGATGGCGAGTCTGTCCTATCAGAAACCATCTGGACGACCGCCCAAGCTAACCAAGACACAACGGAAGGAGTTGGCAGAACTGATCAAAGCTGGCCCGGAAGCGGCGGGCTACACGACGGCGTGTTGGATCGCCGTGCTGATCCAGGACTTGCTCCTGCAGACCTTTGGGGTCGAGTATCATGCGCATTACATCTGTGCGTTGTTGGATCAACTAGGCTTTTCGTTTCAGAAAGCGCGTTTTGCCTCAGATCACCTGAATGAAGCGGCGCGGACGGCGTGGGACCAGTAGACGTGGCCGACAATTGTGCGCCTCGCCCAAGAGAAAGGTGCCATGATTCTCTTCGGTGATGAAGCCGGCAGTGGGGGTGTGTCAAATAACGTGTGTAAACGGATTGACGGTAAAGGAAAAATGTCTCCCTTTGTGAGGGAATCCTGAGCCAGCTCATCGGGCCAGCAACCCGCAGGGCTTGACCTTGACCTCCGTTCAAAATGTGCCAGACTGGCAAGTGCGACGGAGGTGGTGCAGGTCTCCCTTTGTTCGGTCATCCGTCGCCGGCAGGAAACCGGCTCAGTTTGGGCGGATGTCAAGGTTTGCGGGTCGACGCTGATGCTTTGGCTGTGAGCACGGTTTCCCGTTACAGTGTCCCATTACAGCGGGAATCTGGCCTCGAAATGGATGGCCAACTGGTTGCGGATTCTGGCCCAGTTGG
>JBBRBX010000131.1:0-13355 GCA_038205395.1 Caldilineales bacterium | reverse complement strand
CGTGGGGCGTGAACTTGCGCACCTTGGCTTTTTCCGCGCGCTTGTCGAAGGCCAGCTGTACCGACTGCGCTGTGAAGTTGACCAGGTTCGGGTCGATGCGGTCCTTCTTGTCGATGGTTGGGAATAAGGCGCCTGGCTCTGTTCCACGAAGGGCAATCCATCTGGCGAGGGCGTCGATCGTGCCTGCCGGCAGCGGGATCGTGCGGGTCTTGTTGCGTTTGCCTTTGCGCACGGTAATTTTAGCGACCGGTTCGTTGTAGTCGGCGAGGGTGAGCTTGGCGATCTCTGCCCGGCGCAGGCCTGCGCCGTAGGCCACGGCGAACATGGCAGCATCGCGAGCCCCGGCTTTGGTGCCGTCGTTGCAGGCGGTGAAGCCCTGGTCGACAAAGGCGACCTCAACCGAGTCGCCAGTTGCGACCTGAACCAACTCTGCCAACTCCGCCACTTGGGCGCGCTCCTGTTCGTTGGTTGGGGTCACGATGACCGCCAACAACTGACCCAGCGTATCAACGGCCAGATACACTTTCGATCCTTTGCATTTCTTGTGACCATCATAGCCCGCCCGTGCACCGCTCTCCACCGTCGATTGCAGCGTCCGACCATCAAAGATCGTGGCGCTCGGCTGTGGGTTTCGCCCATCTATCTCGCGCAACAGCATGCGCAAGTCATGCACGACCTGTTCAAACACACCTGCTTTCAGCTAGCGCTGCATCTGTTGGTACACCGTGTACCACGGTGGCAGGTCGTTGGGCATCATTCGCCATTGCTCACCGCCGCGTGCTATGTATCGCAACCCGTTGAAAACCTCTCGCAACGAATGCGCACGATTGGGTGCATCTTCTCGCATCAAGGTCAGATAAGGGGCTACAAATGCCCGTTCGTCATCACTAACGTCGCTTGGATAGGGTTTCCGTGTCATTCCCTGAGCTTACCACTCTCAAGTTCTCAAAGTGCATAACACGTTCTAGTGGGTCACTTGCCATGGTCGTCGGTATTCCGTCAGGCGTACAGAATACCGACATTCCTACCAAGTGACCCACTAGTGCTTCAACGCAGAGGCGCCTCCGCGCCCTCTGCGCCCCCCTCCGCGCCTCTGCGTTGAAGCATTCCTCGCCAACAGATTGACAGCCCCGCCGCCACAACGTATAATCTGCTTAATATTTCTGAGCAATATTAGAAAAATTAAGCGATGCAGACTTTTTGTGGGATCACAACCGACGGCATGTTGGACTATCTCGCCGCCATCTACCTGCTGGGCGAGACGCAGCTGCGCAGCAGCGACAAGGTGACGACCTCCGCCCTGGCCGAAGAGATGCACGTTTCGCCCGCCGCCGCCAGCAGTATGTTGAAGCGGCTGGAAGAGTCCAATTTCGTCGAACGCTCCAGCATGGACGGCATTACGCTCACCGAGCAGGGGCGGCTGGCCGGGCTGCAGTTGATCCGCCGCCGCCGGCTGCTGGAGGTCTTTCTGGTGCAGGTGCTCGGCTTTACCTGGGACCAGGTCTCGCTGGAGGCGCACCGGCTGGAACATGCGATCAGCAGCGCCTTTGAAGAGCGCATCGAGCGGCTGTGCGGCTTTCCCGCCTACTGCCCGCACGGCGACCCCATCCCGCGCCAGGATGGAACGCTGCCCGACGAGCTTCTGCTCTCGCTGGTGGAAATGCAGCCCGGCCAGTGCGGCGTGCTGCGGCGGGTGGGCACCAATGACGCGCGCGTGCTGCGCTATCTCTCGCAGTTGACGCTGGAACCGGGGCGGACGCTGCGCGTGGTCGACCTGGCCCCCTTCAACGGCCCCGTCACGCTGGAACTGATCAACGGCCTGCACGGGGACGCGCCGCCGGCCATGCAGATGCTGGGCAGCGAGCTGGCGGCGCAGCTCTTTATTCACCCGCAAAGGACAGAACCCAATGGCTAAATCGCGCTACAGCGCGGCGGGCGGCGTGATCATCGACGCCGGCCGGCTGCTCCTGCTGGACCGCCCCAGCCGCGGCGAGGTGCGCTTGCCCAAAGGCCACATCGAGCCGGGCGAGGACGCCGAAGAGACGGCGCTGCGCGAGGTGGCCGAAGAGAGCGGCTACTGTGATCTGACCGTGGTGGCGGACCTGGGCAGCCACACCATTGAATTTGAATACGAAGGCGCCGCCGTTGTGCGCCATGAGCACTATTTCCTGCTGGCGCTGGCCGGCGACCGGCAGCTGCAGCGCAGCAAGTCCGACGCCGCCCAGTTTGCCCCCATCTGGGTCGCCGCCGAGCAGGCGGTCGATCTGCTCACCTATGCCGCCGAGCAGGATGCCGCCCGCCGCGCCGTGGCCGCCTATCAAGCCGCCGCCGCACAAAAATAAGCCAAGAGGCCAGGGCCAAAAAGGCAACAAAAAAGTGGAGACGATTTCTCCACTTGCTTGTTGCCATGCAGTTGCGCCACCCACTTACGCCGCCCATTTACGCTGCGTCGGGGGGGGAAGGGGACGGGATCAGTTGCGGTAGCGGTAGGTAACCCGGCCGCGGGTCAGGTCGTAGGGACTCATTTCTACCTTCACGCGGTCGCCTAGCAGCACGCGAATATAGTACTTGCGCATCTTGCCCGATAGATAGGCCAGCACGGTGTGGCCATTTTCCAACTCGACGCGAAACATCGCGTTGGGCAGGGCATCCACAATTTTGCCATCCAGGGTGAGTGTCTCTTCAGCCATGTAACTCCATTCAAAAAGGTGACGCTTGCGAAAGCGAGAAACAGCTGCTGTGGGGTGCAGGCGCTTTATAACCCGCCCACACCGCACAACACCCGCTATGTTCTGATTGCAGCGGCCACTTTTAAGGGGGCCACTCTTGCGCCGGTTCGGTTTAACGCTCGAAGCGAGGCGGACGCAGTGATTTGCGAATTGCCTTCTGGCGCTTGATGCGCTTCACTTCGCTTTTGGATGTAAACCAGCGCTTCTGCCGGACAATGGGGAGGATTCGCGCCTCCGCCACAGCTTTGCGGAATCGCTTGAGCAAACTATCCTGGGATTCTCCCGGTCGTAAGTCTACGCTCATAAACTGTTTCACCCCCTTCCATCATCGAAATGGCGCCAACGGCGCACGCGCCATCCATAGACGCACAGGCCATTATATCAAACAGTCCTGCGGGCAGCCAAAAAACTGCCGCCTTGTTTGCCAACAAAGACGGCAGCCTTGATTCCAGCCTCTACCTACCGGCTGCCCACCGACATCCAGCGCGCCGGCGGCTATTCCTCGGCAGCACTTTCTTCCGCTGCATCTTCTGCTGCATCTTCCACCGCAGCACTTTCCGGGGCATTTCCTGCCGGCGGGGCTTCGTCCCAAGTGCGTGCCGCTTCCGGCTGTGCCGGGGCTTCGTCCCACGTGCGTGCCGCTTCCGGCTGCGCCGCGGCTTCGTCCCACGTGCGTGCCGCTTCCGGCTGTGCCGGGGCATCATCCACCTGGCGCAGGCTCAACCCGATGCGCTGCCGCTTGGGGTCGACGCGCAGCACCTTGGCGTTGACTACATCCCCCGGACGCACGGTCTTCAACGGCTCGGCCACGGCAATGTCGGCCAGCTCGCTGATGTGGATCAGCCCTTCCACCCCCGGCTCAATCTGGGCAAAGGCGCCGAAGTCGGCGATGCGCGTGATGGTCACGGGCAGCACCATGTTGACTTCGTAGCGGTCGTCGATCCCCTCCCAGGGGTTGGCCAGCAGCCGCTTGCGGCTGAGCGCCACGCGCTGGTTCTCCGGCTCCACCCGAATCACCTGCACCGTCACCTCTTGACCCACCGACAGCACCTCACGCGGGTGGTTGATGGCGCCAAAGCCGATCTCGCTCACATGCAGCAGCCCATCAACGCCGCCGATGTCGACAAATGCGCCGAACGGGCGCATGCTGCGCACGATCCCCTTCATCACATCGCCTACGGCAATGTTCTTGAAGAGGTCTTCACGCATGGCGCTGCGATATTCGCGCTCGGCCAGCATCTGCGACATCACCAGCCGCCGCCGCTTGGGGTCCACCTCGATCACCTTGAGGCGCATCTCCTGGCCGATACGCGCCTCGAACTCTTCGCGGCGCTGCTCTTCCGACAAGCTGCGCGGCATATCCAGAATATGCGAGGCCGGCACAAAGCCGTGCAGTTGGTTGAACTCGACGGTCAGCCCCCCCTTGTTAAAGCTGCGCACACGGTGGGTCGTGATCTCGCCGCTTTCCAAGAACTGCTGAGCGACCAGCCAATCGCGCTGCTGTATGGCGTCAGCCATGCTCAGCACAAACACGCCGTCATCCTCCGGCTGCTTGGCAATGACGACGTCGACCGTCTGCCCCTCATGCAGGTTCTTGACGAACTCCGGGTCCAGGCGCGACAGATCCGACTGCGGCACCACCCCATCGCGCTTGCTGCCCACGTTCACCAAAAGCTCGCTGGGCCGAATCTCGACGATCACACCCTCGCGCAGATCCCCGCGGCCTGGCATATCCAGGTCAATGCCCTCATTCAGATACTGCTCGAACAGCTCTAGATCCGCTGCACTCTGCGCGTTTGCGCTACCCTGTCCCGGTTCCACCATCATCCACAACGCTCCAAGAAGTTGTGCGGCCGCTGCCGCTCCTACGATTGCGCCCGTCTCACCAGACTCGCTTTAGTGACACAGCACGCAAGAACTATAATTGGTAAGGTACATTATAACAGGCTCATTTTGCAACGTCAAGACAAAAAGCGAGCTTTCTATGCTGGTTGCGATGAAAAGATTTTGCGTAACCGCTCCCAAAGCTGCGCCAGCCATGAAATCTGCTCCTGTTCGGCGGGCTGCCCGGCATAGCGCACCTGCACAAAGGCCGCCGTCAAGGCTTCAATGGCCTCCCCCGCTTCCCCAGCCTCGCCGGGCGCACTGGACGCGCCAGGCGCCGCGGGTGCTTCGACCTCGCCAGCCTCTCCAACCTCCCCGACTTCCCCAGGCGCGGCGGCCTGCTGCTCGGCGCTGATGGCGCGGCTGAGGCGAGGCGCAAAGGCGGCGGGCGTCTCATTGGCCTGGCGCGGCTGCTTGTGCGCCGCCGCCTGGTCGAGAAGCTGGAAATAGAGATAGCGCACCTGCTGCTCCGGGTTAAGCCCCCCCCAGCGCAGCGGCCACCAGCGCCGGCCCCCACCGGCTGCCGCCGCCGGGGCCAGCATCCGCACCGCCGCCCGCAGCTGCTGCGCCCGCCGCCAGGCGCGCCAGCCGACCCAAAGCTCATCCCAGCGCGCCCGCAGCCGAGCGGCCAGCAGCCGCAGCCAGCGCAGATTGCCCTCGCGGTCGGTGAAATAGAAATAGGCCGCCAGCGCCAGGATAAACAAGATGGTGCTCCAGAACAAGGCCCCGCCCACCCAGGGCGGAATCTCCATCAGCGGCGGCTGGGGCGGCGGCGGCGCAGCGGCTTGCGGCGGCGGCGGCGCGGCTTCCGGCTGCTGCGAACGGGGCAGCAGCGAAAAGAGCAGGATCAAGACCAGGCTGATCAACTGGAAGATCAGCGTCACCACAAAATAGAGCGCGTCCAGCAGCACGCCCAGCACACGCGCAATCAGCAGCGTATCGCCCAGGGGCAAAAAGAGAGCGACCAGCGCCACCGTCAGCAGCAGGATGAGCGTATAGACCGGCCAGTTGCGCAGAATGCCGCTGCTGATGGGCAGCCGGTCGATGGTCCAGCGCGCGCGCAGCACCGCCAACTGCCCCTGGCTAATCAGCAGCAGCCCGCTGAGAAAGTAGACGACAATCACGGCGATCACCGTCGGATCCACATCCTGCCGCGCCAGCGTCCAGAAGCGCTCGCGCGTCACCCCCATGCGCAGCGCCGAGGCAATCACCATCAGCACGATGCCCCACCCCACCCAGCGCGCCACAATGCGGCGCAGGATGGCGCGGCGGTCGGCCTGTGCGGGGCGGCTGCTGTCCGCCACACCGCTGCGCGCCGTCTGCGCCATATACAGCTCGTCGGGCTGCAGCGCCAACTGCGCCAGGTCATCGGTGAAGTCGATGGCGGCAAACCAGGTGGCGAGCAGCACCACCAGCGTCAGCAGATAAGGGCCATCAAAAAAGACCAGATCTGGGGTCAGCAAAAAGGCGTCCAGGCTGGGAAGCTCCCCCTGCGCCAGCCACAGCACGATGCGCGAGAGCAGCAGGATCAGCACAATCTCGGCCACGCGATAGCCGGCCGTGCGCCGCAGCCGCTGGTTGGGGTGGGCCAGCCAGGTGGTGGTTGTGACGCCGATCAGCGCGGACACCACGCCCAGCCCCAGCAGCGCCAGCCGCACGCCGCCGTTCAGCCCGGTCGCATACTGCGCCAGCAGAATCGCCAGCGCCACATTGATGCACAGCACCAGAATCAGCACCAGCAGCGGGCGCAGCAGCGAACTCAGCCACGACTCGTCAATCCCCCAGCGCGCATCGTCCTGCGGGGCAGCTTGCGCCTGGGCGGCGGCATCTGCGGTGGGGGACATTGGCGTCTCGTCTCGTTCAAGCTTGCTGTTCATCTGCTGCTTACACCACCTCTATCAGTTTATCCGTCACGCTGCCAGCACCCGTCACGCTGCAAGCGTGACCTACATGCTGCGGCATACGCCCACTGCTCTTGTAGCCACTCCCGTAGCCACTCCCGTAGCCACTCCCGTAGGTCACGCTTGCAGCGTGACATTCCTTCCCCCTTGACGCCCCTTTGCGTGCTGGGATGTCGCCCCTCACGCTGCAAGCGTGATCTACATGTCAGCCGCCGATTTATGAATGTTAAAAAATAGTCCGACAATACGCCTGCATAGCCCAGGCAGGCGTAATCGTCTTTTTATGCCGGATTAAATAACTAACTTCCATGAATCGGTGGCGGCCACACCAACCTGCCAACCCCTCTCTACCCCGCACCCGCCGCCCCAAGCTGCTCGGCCAGCCCTTCCGGCGTGGTCACGGGCAGGCGGCAGGTGTAGTTCTCGCACACGTAGGCCGCCGCCTGGCCGTCGACCAGCCCCCGCCCTTGCAGCAGCGGCAGCATGCTCTCCTCTGCCGGCCGCTTGAGCGCCAGCACGGCATGGGGCAGATAACGGGCGCGCACCACCGCCAACAGATCCCGCACCGCCGCCGCCGCCGGGTCGCCCACCAGGGCAATCTCCTGGCTGGGGGCCAGATAGGCGTCCAGCACCCCCAGCAGCCGGCCAAAACCGGTCGGCTGCTGCGCCATGCTCTCCTTGAGCATCAACAGGATGCGCCCCACATCGCGCCGGTAGTCGTCCTTGTCCAGCAGCACCGCCAGCCGCAGCAGCGCCTCCGCCGCCAGCGAATTGCCGCTGGGAATGGCGTTGTCGACGACATCCTTGCGCCGCGCCACCAGCGCCTCATGATCGACGCCGGTCTGGAAAAAGCCGCCGTTCTCGCCGTCATGGAACTGTGCCATCATCAACTGCGCCAGGCGCGTCGCCTCGCCCAGCCAACGCAGGTCAAAGGTGGCCTCATACAGCGCCAGCAGCGCCCGCACAAAAGCGGCGTAATCCTCCAGATAGGCGTTGAAGCGGGCGCGGCCATCCTTGTAGGCGCGATAGAGCCGCCCGTCCGGCTGGCTCAGATGCGCCAGGATAAAATCCGCCGCCTGCACAGCCGCCTGCAAGGCGTCGCTGCGCCCCAGAACCGCCCCGCACTCGGCCAGCGCGTGGATCATCAACCCGTTCCACTCGCTCAGAATCTTCTCGTCGCGGGCCGGCTTGACCCGCTGTTCCCGCACCTGGCTCAACATGAAACGGGAACGGGAGAGGCTCTGCTCCACCTCCGTCACGCTGATGCGGAAGCGGTCGGCCACATTCTGCGCGCTGCGCACCACGCTCAGGATGCTGCTGCCCTCAAAGTTGCCGCCGGGCGAGACGCCGTAATAGCTCTCGAAGAGGGCCGCATCATGCGCGGCCAACAGGGCGTCGATCTCCGCCGGCGTCCAGACAAAGAACTTGCCCTCCTCGCCTTCGCTGTCGGCATCCTGCGTGCTGTAAAAGCCGCCTTCCGGCGCCGTCATCTCGCGCAGCACATAGTCGATGGTCTCATCCACCACGCGGCGGTAGAGCGGGCGCGCCGTCACCTGCCAGGCGTGCAGATAGGTGCGCAGCAGCTGCGCGTTGTCGTAGAGCATCTTTTCAAAGTGCGGCGTCAGCCACTGGCCGTCCACGCTGTAGCGGTGAAAGCCGCCGCCGAGCTGGTCATAGATGCCGCCGTGGGCCATCTTTTCCAGCGTCAGCTCCACCATAAACAGCGCATCCAGGTCGCCGGTGCGCCGATACTGGCTGAGCGCAAAATCCAGCGTCATCGGCTGCGGGAACTTGGGCTGCGAACCAAAGCCGCCCTCTTCCTCGTCAAAATATTGGCGCATCTTCTGCAGCGCTTCTTCCAGGATGTCCACGCCGATCTCACCGCCGTCGCTCACCAGCGAGGCGCTGCGGTTGAGCATGGCCGTCAGCCGCTGCGCCTGGTCGTCCACCCGCTCGCGCTGCGTGGCATACGCCTCGGCCACCGCGCGCAGCACCTGCTGAAAGCCAGGCATCCCGTAGCGCGGCTCCTTCGGGTAGTAGGTGCCGCCATGAAAGGGGCGCCCCTCCGGCGTCAGCCAGACGCTCATCGGCCAGCCGCCCTGCCCGGTCATCGCCTGCACCGCATCCATATAGATGGCGTCCAGGTCGGGCCGTTCCTCGCGGTCCACCTTGATGCTGACAAACAGCTCGTTCATCAAGGCGGCCGTCTCCTCATCCTCAAACGACTCGTGCTCCATGACGTGGCACCAGTGACAGGCGCTGTAGCCGATCGAGAGAAAGATAGGTTTGTCCTCAGCGCGCGCCTTTTGCAGCGCCTCCTCGCCCCAGGCGTGCCAATCGACGGGATTGTGCGCGTGCTGGAGCAGATAGGGGGAGCTTTCGTGGATCAGTTGGTTGGTATGGGTCTGTGTAGCCATACGCTCCATGCTACCATGTGATCGGCGGGAGGTGTGTAAGCGGCGGCGGATTGTACGCCATTGTTCGACCCCGGCGCGGCGGGCCGCAGCCCCCAGCTAGCGCGCATCCGCATGACCCATGCGCTGCTCCAGCCGCGCCTGCATCCACTCGCTGATGATGGTCAATATCCAGTAGATGGCGGCGGCGACCAGAAACATCTCGATATACATGCTGTCCTTGCGCGCCACGCGGTTGGCGCGGTAGGTGACTTCCCACACACCCATCACATAGACGAGCGACGAATCCTTCTGCATGGCGATAAACTGGTTGCCGATGGCTGGGATAATCATGCGGATGGCCTGCGGCAGAATCACCATGCGCAGCGTCTGGAAGCGCCCCATGCCCAGCGCCGCCGCCGCCTGCCACTGGCCGGAATTGACCGACTGGATGCCGGCGCGGAATATCTCAGTCATATAGGCGCCGTAATTCAGGCTGAGCGCCAGAATGCCGGATTGGATGGCCGTCAGGATCAGCAGGTTGCCGATGTCGGGATAGCCGCGCTGCGCAATCTGCAGCCCGATCTGCGGCAGACCTTGATAAACGATGAAAATCTGCACCAGGAGCGGCGTGCCGCGGAAGAGCGAGACGTAAAAACCGGAGACGCCCTGCGCCAGCGCGTGCGGCGACAGCCGGCCCAGCGCGCCGAAGAGGGCCAGGACGGTGGCGATCGCGATCGAAACAAAGGAGACGCCCAGCGTGGTCCAGATGCCGACCAGCACAAAGCCGCTGTTGGCGAGGGCGTAGGCGAAATTGATGTTGAGCAGATAGAGCAGCCAGCCCATGAAGGCAAACAGCCCCAGCCAGACCAGCCCGATCTTGGCCCGCTGGAGCAGCCGCGCACGGCGGTCGGCGGCCAGCAGGCGGGTGGCAAAGGCCCGTTGGCCGTCAAGCTGCGTCAGGTCATAACGGCTGGGTTTATCAGATGGATCGGTGGCCAGGGTAGACATGCGGCGTCTCCGGTAGGGAAGCATAGGGCCAGGCGCGCGCACGGCGGCCTGGCCCCCCTTGTCTGACAATGCTGCTCGAATCCGGGCTACTGCTCCAGCCCGGCAATATCGAACTCCGCTGCGGCCGCGGCCAGATCCGTGCCGTAATACTTCTCCGACAACTGCTTGAGCGTGCCGTCGGCGTGCATGGCCTGGATCACCTCGTTGACCTTAGCCTGGAAGGAGGCGGTGTCCAGCGCGCTAGCCTTGTCGAAGGCAGCGGCGAGATACTCAAAGTAGACCGGGTCGCCAAGCTGCTTGATCGGCTTGCCGTCGTTCAGAAACCCCTGCCCGGTCGGCAGCGCGGTCAGCACCGCATCCAGCCGCACGCCGTCGCCCAGCGCCAGGTCCTGCAGCGCCGATGTATCGGTGTCGTAGCCGACAAAATCCACATCCGTCACCACAAAATCAATCGTCTCGCCGGGGATCGCCAGCGTGCCCGCCAGGTAGGCGTCATAGGTGCAGCCCGAACAGGCGCCCACCTTCTGGCCCGACAGATCGGGCGGCGCGTTGAAGGTCGTGTTGTCCTTGTGGACAAAGAAGGCGGCGGGCGTCGTGTAATAGGGCTGCGAGAAATAGAGCTTCTGCATCCGCTCCGGGGTGATCGTCATCGAACCGACGCTCACATCCCAGCGGCCCGACCAACTGCCGGCGGTGATCAGCGTCCAGTCCGGCGTCACGAAACAAGCCTCCACCCCCAGCCGTTTGGCGATCTCGACCGCCGAGTCGATGTCAAAGCCGGTGAACTCCACCGCCTGCCGCTCATCGCCGCTGCATTTGGAATTGGGGTCCAGCGTGGCGTCCGTCACTAGCTCCGACTGCGGCGGATAGGCGGGGTCGGTGGAAATGCGCAGCACCCCACGCGCCAGGATGTCGGCCAGCAGATCATCGCCGGCGGCCTGCGTGCCGGCTGCCGCTTCCGTCGCCGCCTCCGTCGCGGCAGTGTCGGCTGCGGCAGTGCCCGCGGCAGTATCGGCAGGCGCAGAGGCCGGCGCGGCCGGCGCAGCGCAGGCAGCCAGCAGCAGCCCGGCGATCACAAGCAAAGAGAATAGATATGTCTTCATGTACGGTCTCCTTGGTTTATGGTAAAACACGATTCTACAATACGCATTAACCATTGCATCCGCCGATTGGCAACGTTCGTCCGTGGCGACCGCCACCGATTCAAATCGGTGGCTAGCGAAATACGAAACCCACCGAGGTGGGTTGCCGCGCGGCCAGACGTTCGCCACCACAACCCACCTCGGTGGGTTTCGCATCGGAATAGCCGGTGAATTGATTCACCGGCGGTCGCGCGCGCCGGACGTTCGCCATCGCGCCGATCCTCGCGCCGATCATCGCCCGCCCAACCTGCACGCCACGTGACATTACCGATTGCCGGATGCAATAGCGAACATCCATCCCAATACCTCCTCACGCCAGCCGGTCGCGCATCCGGGTGCGCCGCGCGACCCCAGCGGGCGGGGTGGGGCGCGCCGGCGGCACGGCCGGCAGCGGCGCGTTGCCCTGCATCCCGCCGCGAATCAGCCGGCGCAGCTCGGCGTCGGCCAGCGGGTCGGTCTCAATCGGCTGATAAGCCGCCAGCCGCTGCGCCACCTCGGCGGTCGCCCGCTCCCACAAGCTCTTCTCGCCGTCCCGCTGCCAGTTCTCGCGGTTCTTGCGGTCAAAGACCAGCCCCGGCAGATAGAGCTGTTCGGGCCAGTGTGCCAGCGTATGCGGGGATGTGATCAGATGCTCCTCCTGCAGCTGGCTGCGCACCAGCTCCGTGGCCGGCAGGTCGTCGGTGATGGTCAGCCCGCGCAGCAGCCGCAGCGCCTGCCCGCACAGTTCGTTGTCGAAGACCAGCTTGGGCAGGCTGAACACCAGCACAAAATCGAGCATCCCCGGCCCCGCCACCGAGTTGATCCCGCTCAGCGCCGCCAGCAGCGCGCTGCCGAAGGTCTCCGCCCCCGCCTGCGCGTCCAGCGTCTTGGCGTCGCTCAGCGCCATATAGGCCTGCGTGGGCAGCGCCAGCCGTTTGCCCACCTCGGCATTGAGCACATTCAGATAGAGCGCCTGCACGCCGGTCATGGGCGAAGTCGTCTCGCGCATGTGGAACTCAGCCGGCGCACCGCCGTAGAGCACCGGCGCGCCGGGGCGGACGATCTGCGCCATCGCGATGCCGGCGATGGTGTCCACGGCATGAAAGATGGCCGCGCCGACCAGCGTGACGGGAGCCGTCAGCCCCATCAGCGTGACCGGGACAATCTCCACCGGCACGCCCGCCTCCACACAGTCGAGCAGATTTTGACAGGAGTCCTCGCTGTAGCGGAAATTGCCCGAGGCGGTGACGGTGAAAATGGAGAGCGGGCGGGCGATCAAGTCGGCGCGGTCGCGGCGGAAGAGCTGCATCATCTCCACCATGCGCCCCACGCCGTGCTCGGTGAACGCGCCCGACACCACCGGCTGCTTGGAGTTGGTGAGACAGAGATAGAGCCGCCAGGCGTCGGATACGCCGGCCTCGATGTCGTCATTAGTGGAAAATGCCGTGGCCAGGTAAGCGATATGCTCCAGCCC
The DNA here is from genome assembly GCA_038205395.1 of Caldilineales bacterium. Classification (GTDB taxonomy): domain Bacteria; phylum Chloroflexota; class Anaerolineae; order Caldilineales; family Caldilineaceae; genus Fredericiella. Next base: position 842 of record JBBRBX010000131.1, on the reverse strand, counting down.
ATCGCACAGCCGCACATACTCCACAAAATCGGTGCTGTTGGCATAGCGGGTCTGGCCGCTGCGGTGGTCGAGCAGCTTGAGGCCGCTGGAGCCGGGGACAAAGTGCACGCGCTCGCCGCCGATGTCGGCGTGGGGCTGGCCGTCGCGGTCATACAGCAGAAACGAAGCCGGCGCGCAGCCCAGGGCCGCGTCCACCTGATCCACCGGAAAAATCACGCGCCCGCCGGCCGTCAGCGGCAGCCCATGCGCCAGCAGCCGCGCCCGCAGCGCCGCCCCGCGAATCTCCATCCCCGTCGTAGCGAGAATCCGCTTCGCCTCATCGATAATCCGGTCCAGCAACTGCGTATCAGCAACCTGTAATGTAGGGCGCATCGCTCTCCTGCCCGGCCGCTTTCCTGCCCGGCTGCTCTCCGTGGGTGGTGAGGCCGCCCGGCGCCTCGCCGAGCCTCTATTCTAGTCGCGCTTGGAACAGAGGGCAAGCAGGTTGCAAATGTGCAGGCTTAGGCCTCTTTCCTGCTGCATGGATGCAGCGTTATCTAATTGTCCAGCCCATACTTTCGCCGCTCATCCGGGGTGAGCAGCGGCGGGTCGCGCTGTATGCGACGCTTTGCCTCAGCCAGCAAGTCGTCAATCTCCGCCACCCAGGTACGGGCGGTCTTGTCCAAACTAGTGGTGACAATGCTGCCGCCGTCCGGGCTGTACGCCGCAGAATTGACAGCATGGCTGTGGCCACTAAGCACACGCTGCTGCTCGCCTGTAGCTGCATCCCAGATGATGGCGGTGTTATCCGTACTGGCGGTGACAATGCTGCAACCATCTGGACTGTAGGCCGCAGAGTTGAC
>JBBRBX010000130.1:0-13490 GCA_038205395.1 Caldilineales bacterium | reverse complement strand
CTTCGGCCAGTTTCAGGCGGACTGGAGCCTGGTTTCGGCGGATATCGTGCTGACGATTCTGCCGGTCATTGTCATCTACTTGTTCGCCCAACGCTTTATTCTCTCCGGCATGACGGCGGGGTCCGTCAAGGGGTAATCGCTATGCAGCACGGCTACTGGAAGGAAAACTGGGACGAATCCCGCCGCCATTATCTGGACTGGTGGGCGCGCAAGGGGCTGGTCGTCAGCATGTGGGATCATCTGCCCAAAGACGGCCCGCCGCACGAGGAGGTCCCCGAACCGCCGCCGGCCAAAGACCGGCAGCAATATTGGTTTGACCCGCAATGGCGCGCCGCCGCCATTCACTACCGGCTCTCGCGCAGCAGCTTCCTGGCGGACATTCCGCCCGTCGCCAACACCCATCTCGGCCCTGGCTCGCTGGCGGCTATCCTGGGCGCGGAACTGGAAGGCAGCGAAGATACGATCTGGATTCACCCGCGCGCCGGCGACGGCGACGCCATTGTGCTGGATGCGGCCAACCGCTGGTGGCGGCTGCACCTGGAGCTGGTGCAGGCATGCAAGCGGCTGGCGCAAGGGCGTTACTATGTCGGCTGCCCCGACCTGATCGAGGGGCTGGACACGCTGGCGGGGCTGCGCGGCACGCAGGCGGTGCTGCTGGACACGGTGGATCGCCCGGAGGAGCTGGAACAGCAGCTGCAGGCCGTCAACGACATCTGGTTTGAGGTCTTCGACCGCCTCTATGCGGAGATCAACGAAGAGGGCGAAATGGCCTTCTGCTATTTCTCCATCTGGGGGCCGGGGCGGGTGGCCAAGCTGCAGAGCGATATTTCGATCATGCTGTCGCCCGCCAGCTTCCGCCGCTTTGTGCAGCCCTATATCCGGGAGCAGTGCCGGCGGCTCGACTATTCTCTCTACCATCTGGACGGCGTAGGCGCCATTCGTCACCTGGATGCGCTGCTGGAGATCGAAGAACTCGACGCCATCCAGTGGACGCCGGGCGTCGGCCAGCCGCAGGGCGGCGACCCGCAGTGGTACGACCTGTACAAGCGGATCAAGGCCGGCGGCAAGTCGATTATGCCCGCCTGGGTGGAAGTGGATGAGCTGGCGCCGCTGCTCGATGCCGTAGGGCCGGAAGGCGTCAATCTGCTGATGCATTTTGAGTCGGAACAAGATATCGATCGGGCGCTGGAGATTGCCGCCCGCTACCGTTGATTGCCCATTGATTGCCAACGAAAATTGGAATGAATTGCGCACAAGCATCATGTCGACACTAACCTACCGGATTGAGCCGGACAAGCTCCACATCCAAGCTGCCGGGCTGTGGATGCAGCTCACCCCCTATACCGAGCGCACGATCCGGGTGCGCTGCAGTGCCCGGCCGCAGTTCAGCAGCAGGCAAAGCTTGATGGTCGAGGCGCAGCCGCAAGCAGACGTCGCCTTTGCCGTCGAAGAACGCGCCGGCAGCCTCTTCTTTTCCACCAGCCAGGTGACGATCGCCATCGACAAGCAGAGCGGCGCGTTCACCTATCTGGACAGCGCCGGCGCCGTGCTGGCCCAGGAGCCGGCGGGCGGCGGCAAGACGCTGATGCCGGTCGATGTGGCCGTCTCCGTCTTTGACGAATCGGTCGTGACCGAAACGGGCGTCAACGCCGACGGGGTGCGCGTGCGCGCCCGCAATGTGCGCCAGGTCATTGACCGCCAGGCTTACCACACCAAGCTGGCTTTTGTCTGGGGGGAGGACGAGGCGCTCTATGGGCTGGGTTCGCACGAGGAAGGCATGCTCAACCTGCGCGGGCAGCATCAGTATCTTTACCAGCAAAACATGAAAGCCGTCGTCCCCGTGCTGCTCTCCACGCGCGGCTATGGCCTGCTGCTGGACGCCTACTCGTTGATGACCTTTCACGACGACGCCTTCGGTTCATACCTGTGGACCGACGTGGCCGATGAACTCGACTTTTACTTTGCCTACGGCCCTGAATTTGACGGGATTGTCCACGAACTGCAGGGGCTGACGGGGCAGGCGCCGATGTTGCCCAAATGGGCGTTCGGCTATGTCCAGTCCAAAGAACGCTATGTCTCGCAGGAAGAATTGCTCGCGGTTGTGCGCGAGTACCGGCAGCGGCAGCTTCCCCTCGACTGCATCGTGCTGGACTGGCGGTCGTGGACGGGCGATCTGTGGGGTCAGAAGACGCTCGACCCCCAGCGCTTTCCCGACCCTGCGCAGATGATGGCGGAACTGCATGCGCTCCACGCCCATTTGATGCTGTCGATCTGGCCGATTATGAAGCCGGGGGGCGACAACTGGCAGGAGATGCATGATCGGGGCTATCTGCTGGGCAACCAGGCCACCTACAACGCCTTCGACCCCAGCGCTCGCGCTCTCTACTGGCAGCAGGCCAACCAGGGCCTCTTTGCGCATGGCATCGACGCCTGGTGGTGCGACTGCACGGAGCCGTTTGAGGCGGACTGGGTGGGCGCATTCAAACCCGAACCCGAAGAGCGGCTGCGCATCAATACGGAGGAAGCGCGCCGCTATCTCGACCCGCAGTTTATCAACGCTTACTCGCTGCTCCATTCGCAGGCGATGTATACGGGCCAGCGCCAGGCCACCAGCGCCAAGCGCGTGCTGAACCTCACCCGCTCCGCCTATGCGGGCCAGCATCGCTACGCCACGATTACCTGGTCGGGCGACATTACCGCCACCTGGGAGACGCTGCGCAAGCAGATCGCCGAAGGGCTGAACTTCTGCGCCACCGGCTCACCCTACTGGACGCTGGACGTGGGCGGCTTTTTTGTCCAGCGCAAGCCCGACCTCTGGTTTTGGAGCGGCGACTACGACCAAGGTGTGGCGGACCCGGCCTACCGCGAGCTGTTTGTGCGCTGGTTTCAGTACGCCACATTTCTGCCCATGCTGCGCGCCCACGGCGCCGACACCCCGCGCGAAATCTGGCGTTTTGGCGAGCCGGGCGAGCCGCTGTACGAAGCGCTGGTCAAGTTCCTGCGTCTGCGCTACCGGCTGCTGCCTTACATCTATGCGCTGGCGGGCTGGACGACGCAGTTGGACTATACCATGCTGCGCCTGCTGGCGTTCGATTTCCGCCATGATCCGCAGACCTACGATATTACCGACCAGTTTATGTTTGGGCCGGCCTTCCTGGTCAGCCCCATCACGGAGCCGCTGTACGATGCGGCAGCCGGTCGCTGGGCGCCGGCCGCCACACGTCCGGTCTATTTACCGGCGGGCAGCGATTGGGTTGATTTTTGGACAGGCTCGCGTTTCGGCGGCGGCCAGACGCTGCAGGTGGAGGCCGATCTCAGCCAACTGCCGCTCTTTGTGCGCGCCGGTTCGATTGTGCCGATGCGCGCGCCGGTTCAGTATATGGACGAGCAGCCCGGCGCGCCGGTCGAACTGCACATCTATGCGGGGTGTGACGGCAGCTTTTTGCTGTACGAAGACAGCGGCGACGGCTATGCCTATGAAGAAGGCGCCTTCTCGACCATCGCCATTGACTGGCGCGACGACGCGCGCCAGTTGACTATCGGCGCGCGCATAGGGCAGTATGCCGCCATGCAGGAACAGCGTGAATTTGTCATGGTTATGAACGGCGCGTACTGTGAGCGCCAATCGGTTGTGTACACGGGCCAACAGGTTGTGGTTGACCTGTCCGAAACCGCGCCCATACGACTGTGAAAGCCAGGTGACTGCGTGACAAAAGGCGCTGCGCTCAAAAAGACAGGGTTCAAAAAAACAACCATCGTGGACATCGCCAAAGCCGCCGGTGTATCCGTATCCACCGTCTCCCGCATCCTCAACAACAAGCCGGATGTGGCGGAGGAGACGCGCCGGCGCGTCCTGGAGGTGATTGAGGCGCAGCGGTTTGCACCGCAAATGAGCTGGCAGCAGTTGCGGTCGGGGAAAAGCCGCTTTATGGCGCTGCACTTTCCGCAGGATTTCAACCCGCCGTCGCAGGGCATCATTACCAGCGCAGCGCTGCGCTGTGAGAGCGCAGGCTATTCGCTCAACCTGATTGTCAGCCCGCTCAATGAGAACGACCTGCTGAGCATCTTTCGCAGCGGGCAGGCGGACGCCGTTATTCTGGCGGAACTGCTGACGCACGACTGGCGCGTCGATCTGCTGCGCCGGCATGACATCCGCTTTGTGATGATTGGCCGCTGCGCCGACACGCAGGGGCTGAGCTATGTCGATTTCGACATTGAAGCCGGGGTGGCCGAAGCCATCGACCATCTGGCTGGGCTTGGCCACCGCCATATCGGCTTTATCACCCTGGGGGAGCTTGCACCCGGCAAACAGTATGGCTTTACGGCTTGGGCGCAGCGTGGCTACGCCGCCGCCTGCCGCCGGCACGGGCTGCCGGAATACTGGTGCACCGCCGGCTTCAGCCGCGATGACGTTGCGCCGGCCGTGCGCCAACTGCTGCAGCAGAACCCCGCCATCACGGCGCTGGTAACCCCGCAAAATTCAGGCGTGCCCGGCATTTTGAAGGCTGTTCTGGCCCAGGGGCTGCGCATCCCCGACGACATTTCCATTGTGGGGCTGCTCGACGAGGCTTACGCCGAAGTGACGACGCCGCCCTTGACCGCGCTCAGTTTCCCCTCGCGCGAGTTAGGCTCTGAGGCAGTGGATCTGCTGGTCGCGCACCTCAACGACGACACGCTGCCCGCCCAGCAGATCCTGATCCGCCCGCGGCTGCACGTGCGCGGCAGCAGCGGCCCGGCGCGCATGGCTGTGCCGGCCGGCTTGCAAGAACGCTGAGAAACTTGAGACGAGAAACAGACAATGAAATCTTTGGGGAAATCTTTGCCCTCGACGCCGGTGAGGGTAGGGGAAATCCTGGCGCGCTATGGGCTGACCCATCTGCTTACGGCGTGAGGGGATACTCCGTCAAATCCGGGGCGGCGGCGGTGGCAAACTGCCCGGCGGGGCGCAGCACCGAGAAGCTGCCGTCCGTCTCCAGAATCACCGCCTCCACATCCGCCAATTGGGTTTGGCCCGCACTGCGGATGGCGGCGCGCACTTCGTCTTCCGTCACCCGCTGGCCGCGCAGCGCCGGCGCCAGCATCTGCCCGCGGTAAAAGAGCAGCGACGGCTCCGACTTGACCAACTGCCGCACCCGCGGCGACCGCACCGACAGCCATGTGACCACAAACTGCAGCGTAATCAGCAGCAGAAAAGCCGTCACCCCTTCGGCCAGCGCCACATCTTTGGAGAGCAAAATGGTCGCCAGGACTGAGCCGAGCGCCACCGTCACCACGAAGTCAAAGGCGTTCATCTTGGTCAGCGTGCGCTTGCCGGAGAAGCGCAGCAGCACGACCAGCGCCGTATAGGCCAGCGTCCCCACCAGCAGGACGCGCCCCAACCCAATCCAGCTATGAAAAAACATGGCGCTACTCCTCCACCTGCTTCAGCAGGGCAACCAAATCCAGACAAGTGCGGCCCAGCCGCTCACGCTCCAAGGGGACGCGCACCGTGCGGCGCACCGTCTCCTGCAGAGCCTCCGCCTGCGCCAGCAGATCACGCCGCCGCTCCGGCTGCGTGGTGACATCCGCCAGCGTCTGCAGAGAGGCGGCAAGCTGCGCCAGCACCGTGAGGCTGCCCTCTCCATTGTGGCGGATCTCGGCGAAGGCTTTGTGCAGCAGGCCGCTGAAGGTGGAGCCAAAGGCAATCACGCGCAGCTCCCCTTCGTCCATGCGGTAGGGGCTTTCCATCTGCCGGCGCGTCAGCCGCACCATGATAGCGGTCAGGTATTCCAGGCACAAGATGGCCGTGGTCGTGTCGTTGATGCCGGGGGAAAGCGCCTTATTGGCCACGTCCACAATCTGGCGGATGCCGAAGGCGGCGTCCTGGTCGATGGTGCGCTGGCGGTCAATCGTGTAGGCGTGGTTCAGCGCTTTGACATCGTCGTCGTTGAGCGCTCCATCCGCGGTGCCCGGCCCGCTGACGGTCACCAGCGGCGTATCTTTAATCGCAAAATCGCCGATGCCCTGCTCCATGCGCACGATCCACTCGTGCCGGCGGGCAAAGTCCAGCAGCGCGGAAATGTCTACCGCCTGGATATAGCCGGTGTGCCGGGCGGGCACGCGCCGCCACGTCCGCTCCGCCATCTCCGGCACAGTCTCCTCTTGGGTCTCTTCCCCCGCTTCCTCACCCAACTCCTGGGGAAACAGGTTGTCGATGGCATGCAGCGTCTCCTTCGCCACGTTGGCCACAATCTGCGAGGCCTGGATGGAGATGGCGATGTGGTGGATAAAGTAGATCAAAAACCCGATGCCCAAAAAGGCCAGCACAAAGCCCCCCAGCACAGCCAGCGAGGGCACAAAGGCGCCTTCGCTGCCGCCGCGAATGGTGCGCAGCACGACCAGGCAGTAGATAAAGATGCTGACAAAGACGCCCAATACGGTCTGGTTGGTGCGGTCGCCGATAAAGTTGCGCAGCAGGCGTGAGCTGTATTGGCTGGACGCCTGGGCAATGGCGAGGATGGTGATGGAAAAAACCACACCGGCCACGGTGATCATCGAAGTGGCGATCGCTTCCAGCATCCCACGCGAGCCGGAGGCCCCCGCCCCAAACAGGCGCGGCCAGGCGCTCCAGATTTCCGGATCGACACGTGTATCGATATCGATCAGGATGATGGCCAGCAGCACAGAGCCGACGATCAGCAGCGCCGGCAAAAACCACAGGCTGTTCCATAGATAGCGCCGAAACTGCCGAATTTTTTTCATCCACCACCCTTTCGACACACTTCCCCAGTTACGCTTCCTGGCCCAACCCAGGCTCGCACATCCCCTATAGTGCCAGAAGCGGCGCTTGCGCCCAAATGGCGGCGGTGTGCAGCGCCCGCACCTGCAAGCCGTGCAGCCGACTTTGCCCTCTTCCGAAGGCGATCTATAATGAGGGCAGCCGCTTTCAGAACCAAATCGGAATGGCCAGCCTCTATACAGAATGCAGGCGAACTGGTGCACTGCCAATCGGGTGATCCCTGCCCAACCTTTCCGTTTGACGGCTCGCCCCAGAATAAAGGTCTGAGAGCTTGCTTCCACCCGCATTACGCTGCATAGGACGGTACGGAATGACCAATGGGCAACCGCAGGCCGCGTCCCAACCGGCAGATCAACCGGCAAGCCAGCCGGAAGAATTGTTGCGTGTTGAAAATCTGACCAAAGCCTTTTCCGGTGTGGAAGTGCTAAAAAGCCTCAACGCCGGCATCCGCCGCGGCGAGATCATGGGGGTGATCGGCGAAAACGGCGCCGGCAAATCCACCTTTATGAAGCTGATCAGCGGCGTCTATGCGCCCACGCACGGACGCATCCTGCTGGACGGCAAACCGGTGCGCATCGCCACTCCCAGCGCCGCGCAGCGGCTGGGAATCGCCATGATCCCGCAGGAATTTAACCTTATCAACACCCTGCGCGTCTATGAGAATATCTTTCTGGGGCGCGAACTGCGCCGCGCCGGTGTGCTTGACCGCAAACGCATGATCGAAATCGCCCGTCGCCTGTTTGCCGCGCTCGCCACCGATGTGCAGCCGGAGGCGCTGGTGGGCGATCTGAGTGTGGCCCAGAAGCAGATGGTGGAGATCGCCAAGGCCATCAGCCAGGAGTCGCGCATTCTGATCATGGATGAGCCGACGACGGTGCTGTCGCGCGCCGAGATCGATTCTCTGCTGGTGATCATGCGCGATTTCACCGCCAAGGGGGGCGCCGTCTTTTTCGTCTCGCACAAGCTGGCGGAGGTGCGGGCCGTCTGCGACCGTGTGCTGGTGCTGCGCGACGGCGAATTGATCAGCCTTGACCCGGTGGCGGCGCTGGACGAACACGAAATGGCGCGGCGCATGGTCGGGCGCGACCTCAGCGAAGCCTTTCCCGCCAAGGCGACCCCTACGGTGGTGCAGCCCGTGCTGGCGGTGCGCAGCCTGACCGTCCCCGGCAGCCTGGCCGGCATCTCCTTTACGCTGCAGCAGGGCGAAATTCTCGGTATCGCCGGGTTGATGGGTGCGGGCCGCACGGAGCTGGGCGAGACGCTGATGGGGCTGCGCAAGGCGCAGTCGGGAACCATTGCCATTGACGGCGCGCCCACAGCCATCCAAAGCCCGCGCGACGCCATCGCCGCGGGCATCGCCTATCTTTCCGAAGACCGGCAGGGGCGCGGGCTGCTGCTGCAGTATGATTCGGTCGTCAACATCACGCTCGCTTCCCTCAAACAGTATGCGCGCCTGTTTATCCAGAACCGCAAATGTCAGGAACGGGCGCGCTACTACGTCGACAGCTTTAATATCCGCGTGCCCTCGCTGGCGGCGGATCTCTCCCGCCTCAGCGGCGGCAACCAGCAGAAGGTCTATTTAGCCAAGTGGCTCGACACGGCCCCGCGCATCCTCATCCTGGATGAGCCGACGCGCGGGGTGGATGTCGGCGCGCGCCACGAGATTTACGGCTTTATCCATGACCTGGTCGCCAATGGCCTCTCCTGCATCCTGATCTCTTCCGAACTGGAGGAGATTCTGGGGCTTTCCAACCGCGTGCTGGTGATGCGCAGCGGGCGGATTGCAGGGGAGCTGGCCGGTGATGCGTTGAATGAAGAAGAGATTATGTATTACGCAACCGGTCTCAAAGTACAGGAGATTCCTGGGGATGCAACTGCACCCGCCACCCTATCCGGCGCATCCGGCGCACCTGTGGAGTAAATGTCACCGATGGTCAGCAAACGCAGCATTAATTATTCTACCTGGACGCCGCTGGCGGCGCTCATCATTCTGATTATCATCTCCTCTTTTGCCAGCGAATACTTTTTCTCGGCGCGCAACCTGCTCAACATCACGCGCCAGATCTCCTACACCGGCATTATTGCCCTGGGGATGACGCTGGTCATCATCGCCGGCGGCATCGATCTCTCCGTCGGCTCGCTGGTGGCGCTGGCGGGCGGCGTCGCCGTGCTGGCCTTGAATGCGCTGGGGGGAGGGCCGCTGGCGGTGGCGGCGGCCATTCTGGTGGCCGTGATTGTCGGCGTGCTGGGTGGGGCCTTTAACGGTATGCTGGTGACTGCCGGGCGCGTGGCCCCCTTTATCGCCACCCTGGGCACCATGTCGATCTATCGCTCGCTCACCCTCTATATGGCGAACGGCGGCGAGTTTCGCTCGCAGAGCGATCTCTTCCCCTCCTTCGGGGCCGGTCTCTTTCTGGAGATTCCCATCGCCACCTGGGTCTTTGTCATTCTGGCGGTCATCTTCCAGATTTTGTTGAGCTACACCCCCTTTGGCCGCCATGTGTGCGCGGTCGGCGCCAACGAAGTTGTGGCCCGCTACTCCGCCATCCGCATCCAGTTTGTCAAGTTCATGACCTATGCGCTGACCGGCTTGACCGTAGGCGTCTCGGCGGTGCTGCTGGCCTCGCGCCTCAACGCCGTCAGCTCGACCAATGCCGGCGTCTACTACGAACTGGACGCCATCGCCGCCGTCGTCATCGGCGGCACTTCCATGTCGGGCGGGATGGGCGCCATCTGGGGCACAGTGATTGGGGCGGCGGTGCTCGGCATCATCAACAACATGCTCAACATGGCAGGCATCTCCACCTATCTGCAAGGGTTGGTGAAGGGCCTGATTATCATTGCGGCGGTTCTCGTTCAATATAAACGCAAGTAATCCCAACTCTATTTCGTTCAGATTCGTTCAGAAAGGAAAGCTCTATGCACGCTTGGCAACGAATTTTAGCTCTGGTGCTTGTCATTGGCCTGCTGGCCACCGGCTGCACCGCAACCCTGTCCCAGGCAGGAACCTCCGCCGGCACTTCTGCCGGTTCAGAAGCTGCCGCCGCGCCGGCTGCGCCTGCCGCCGCTGAAGCAGCCGCCCCCGTCTCCACCGAGCCGATCAAGATTGGCGTATCCATTCCCAGCGCCGACCACGGCTGGACCGGCGGTATCGTCTACTGGACGGAGAAAGCCATTGCCGACTGGAAGGCCAAGGACCCCAACATCGAATTTGTCCTGGCCACCGCCGACTCGCCTGCCAGCCAGGTGAGCGACATCGAAGACCTGATGGTGCAGAACATCGACGCCCTGGTCGTTCTGCCGCACGATTCCGCCTCGCTGACCCCGGTGGTCGAAGAGGTGAAGAATGCGGGCATCTATGTGGTGGTGATCGACCGCGGGCTGACCAAGCCGATTGAAGATGTCTATATCGCCGGCGACAACCCCGGCCTCGGCAAAGTCAGCGGCGAATGGATCGCCGAGCAGCTTGGCGGTCAGGGGGACATCGTCGTGCTCGAAGGCATCCCCACCGTGATCAACACCGAACGCGTCGAAGCGTTCAACGCCGTCATCGCCCAGCACCCCGGCATTACGATCCTGGACTCGCAGCCGGCCATGTGGTCCACCCAGAAGGGGTTGGAGATCATGGAAAACTATCTGCAGAAATATGACAAGATCGATGCCGTGTGGGCGCAGGACGACGACGTGCTCAAGGGTGTGCTGCAGGCCTATGAGGAATCCGGGCGCGACGACATCAAGTTCTTCCTCGGCGGCGCCGGTTCCAAGGATATCATCAAGATGATCATGGACGGCGACCCGCGCATCCAGGCCGACGTGACCTATCCGCCCTCGATGGCGGCCACGGCTGTCAGTCTGGCAGTGATGGGGATGCGCGGCGAGCATCTCGACGGCTTCTACCAGCAGCAGATCCCGACTCGCATCATTCTGGCCGCAGAGCTGGTGACCAAGGACAACGCCGACAAGTATTACGAGCCGGATTCCGTTTACTAAACCGGCGCGCACCCTGCGCAGGATACATCTGCGCGGGCGTATCCTGTAGGGTAATTTCTGCGTAGTAGATGGCAGCAGTTAGTTTCATTTACTACCATCTACTACGCAGGAGTTCAATATGAGCAAGATACGCACAAGATGGGTCAGCCGCCGTGAGCGTGATCTCTGGTGTGTGGATTTCACTGGCTACGGTGCTGACCACAGCGGGCTGTGCAGAGAGATCGAGGCGGCGGAAGCCGTGCTGCGCGAGCGGCCCGCCAACTCCGTATTGGTGGCGGTAGACCTCAACAACACCCCCATCACGGACGACATCGCCGGCTTTTTTGCCCGCAGCGCGCAGCATGCTTCGATCCACAAGATCGCCATCCTGGGCCTCTCGCGGCGGCAGCGCTTCTGGTGCACCAATGTGCAGCGCGTTCCATGGCCCAAAGCCGGCAAGTTCTTTGACGACTACGAAACGGCCAAGGACTGGCTGGTGGCCGAGCGGGATTGACCGGCCTCCAGCCAGTAGGTCACGCTTGCAGCGTGACGGGGCGCATGCAACAACCGCTTAGCGCAAGCGCAAGTTCATATTGGCGAACAAGGCCTGCAGCGTGAATTCGGCCCCCGCCAGCAGGCTGTTGAGCAGCATCGCCCCGACCACATAGACCACAATGGCCAGCAGCGGCAGCAGCAGCGCCCGCCAGCCGCGCAGCTTGTGCGCCGTGGCCGCGCCCAGCCACACCGCCAGAATCCCCACCACAAAGGCGACGGCATGGGCGGCAGGGCCAATGATGGGCAGCAGCGAGAAGATCTCCAGCACAGCCGTCACCTGCGCAAAGGCCAGGGCGCGGAAGGTTTTGGTAAATGTGCCTTGGCGGGAGAGCAAATAGCCCGCCGCAAAGAGGATCGCCACCGCCAGCAGCCACACGCCATACTCGCCCAGGATGCGCAGCATGTTGAAATCGCCATAGCGGGCGATGCTGGTCAAGGTCAGCGCCAGCAGCGCAATCAGCAGCGCGGGGCCGGTCATATATGGGTCGCTGGCGACATTCTGATAGCCCTTGCGGTCCAAGATCAGACAGCGCAGGGCATTGACGCCCCACGCCTCTGTGCGCCGCAGACCGGCCAGCAGCGTGCTGGGCGCCCAGTCAACGACTTTGGGGCCTGGCTTGCGCAGCGGCGACGGCGGCAGCGGCGCATTGCGGTGCTTGTTCAGGATGTGGAAAACGTCGGTGGAATTGCGCGTGTCCGGCACTTCCAGGTCGGCGGGGTGAAAGATAAAGGCGTCGGTCTGCTCGCCGCCCAAGCCGCCGTGGTTGCCGATCAGCTCCTCCAGCGCCGCCACCGTGCCGTCGGGATAGAGAGTGCTGATCAGCCAGAGATCGCCGGCGTTGGGGAAGTCCATGACATGCGCCAGTTGCCAGACGCGCTTCTCCATCGTCGCCGCACCGTGCCCCTCCGCCGGCGCATAGGGAGCCACCGGGTCAACGCCGATGACCGCGCCGCTGTGCAGGTTGCGCTGCCCGCCCTTGCCCAAGGCGACGGCGGTCATATCATCGGCATAGCCGATGACCATGCCCAGCCCTTCGTGCTGCACCAGGGCGTCGATCATGCCAGGGTAGGCGGCTTCCAGTTCACTCAACTTGATCTTGCGTGGGAAGAGGTCAAAGTAGACCTGGGCGGCATTGCCGCTGCCATAGGCGGTGACGGCCGCCGCCTCTGCCTCCGCCGCCGACGCTGCAGACGGCGGCATGCTGACGTCTGCGCCCTTCTGCGCCAGCGCTTGCCCCTGCCTGGCGAACGCCTGGCTGATGGCGCCGCCGGTATTGGTCTCCTGCACATTGGCCAGCTCCCCGGCCATGCCCTGCAAGCCCACGGCGCCGGTGTCGCCGCCGATCGACTGCGCCACGCTGACTCCCTGCGGCAGCTGCTGCTCGATAAACTCCTTGATGCTGACCCCGTAGCGCTGCTTGAAGGTGGCGCCGAACGACTGGCCGTGGTCGGAGAGAAGGATCAGGCTGTAGGGGCGGGGCGCCTTCTCCCGGCTCACACGGTGCAGCCGGGCAATCGTCTTGTCCAGCCGCTTGAGGTCGCCGAAGGCGTCGCGGGTCCAGGGGCCGGAGTGATGCGCCACCTCGTCATAGCCCAGGTAGAGCATGTAGATCGACGGGGCGCCGCGCATCATGTCAAGCACAGCAATGTTGGCTGCGATGTCGCGCATCAAGCCGCAGGTGGCGGCGCGCACAAAGGGATAGCCGTGCGCCAGCCGGTTGAGGCGCGGCTGGACATTGTGCAGCCGCTGCTGAAGCGCCTCCCACAGCTCGCGCAGGGTTTCCCAAAAGAAGAGCACCAACGTGCGCGTAAAGAAATAGGGGTCCAGCATCAAAAGCGCCACATCCTGCGAGCGGCGCCTTTTTTCGGCTTCGTCCCCGCTCCTGAGATTGGCCATCGTAAACAATGACTTTTCGGCGTCGCCCGCCAGCATGTTCATAATGCTTGACCCCTCGCGCATCAAGCCCTGGCCGTGGGCATAGCGGGCGTTGAGTTCGGCGGCGTCGGTATTGGAAACGTAGAGCTTTTTTTGGCTGTTGTCATACCACTTTAGTTTCCGGTAAATCAGGGGTCAAGGGCCCGTTTGGTGCGGCGATGGGCATGAATGCCTTTGGGCAAATGGGTGGTGACGGAGTTCTTTTTACGAAGTTCCGGGTCACAAGTGAGTAAGTTTGGAAAATCAGCTTGT